>SFMU01000017.1 GCA_004552965.1 Bacteroidales bacterium
TCCGTCTCCGTCAAAATGCTGCTTCTCCATGCCGAAGTTTGTGCACCTGTGGCGGACGAACATATCGAATTCTTCGAAACTGCCTTCGTCAAGCAGCAGAGCAAGACGCTCCCTCGCGGTGAGTTTTCCTTTCTCGTGCTGGGCATCGATTCTCTTCTGGCCACCGCCCAACTTGGCAACGGCCCTGCGCTCGACCAGTTTCTTGATGTTTTCCTGTTGGATGCTCATATCTTCTTTATGAATATGTTGTTTTGTATCTAGGTATTTTCATCCTGCGGATGCTGTCCGCGAATCTTGCAAAAATAAAGAATTATTGGTCAAATAACAAAAAAGTCCCCCGGTGCCGTAAGCATCCGAGGGACAATTGTCGCTATAAGGTGGCGGAAGCAGTGACATCGTCGTCGTCCTCGAGGAGGTTGGTCAGCTTCTCAAGGGTGGTTGCCTGCTCCGGAGTCACCTCCTTGAGATCCACGTTCGGAATCCTCTCGAATCCACCGGAGACAAGTTCGTAGCCGTTGTCCTCGATGAACTTCTGGATTGCGCCGTAGGAAGAGTAGTCACCGTAGATGACGATGTTCTTCGTTACGTTTCCATCCTCGTCCTCCAGTTCCTCGGTGAATACCTCTGGATCGTCGTCACAGTCGCAGAGCTCGAGCTGGAGCTCCTCGATGTCGAGACCTTCCCTGTCCTTGATCTTGAAGACACATTTGTGGTCGAACATGAAGCTTACGGAGCCGCTGGTCCCCAGCGAACCGCCGCACTTGGTGAAGTAGCTTCTGACATTTGCCACGGTTCTGGTGTTGTTGTCGGTGGCTGTCTCGACAAGGAAAGCGATGCCGTGAGGTCCGTAACCCTCGAACACAACCTCCTTGAAGTCACCCTGGTTCTTCTCCAGAGCCTTCTTGATTGCCCTCTCGATATTCTCCTTCGGCATATTCTCACTTCTTGCCTCTGCCATGAGGGCCCTGAGACGGGAGTTTCCGGTCACATCGGGACCGCCCTGCTTGACGGCGATGGTGATTTCCTTGCCGATCTTGGTGAATGTCTTGGCCATGTGGCCCCATCTCTTGAGTTTTCTTTCCTTGCGGAATTCAAATGCTCTTCCCATGACTACTTCTGGCTTTCGATTCTGGTGATGTACTTGTCGATGTCATAACCCTCCAGGGAGGTAGGGTACTTGTCCTTGATTGCCTTGTAGAAGCTGAGAGCCTTTGCGTTGTCGCCGAGCTCCTCGCAGACTACACCTGCCTTGAGAAGGTAGGCTGCGGCGAAGATGTTGTCGGCGGTGGCTGCTGCCTTCTCGAAGCATCCGAGGGCTGCCTTCAGGTTCTCCAGACCGACGTAGGCGTCACCCATGCATGCGATGCTGCGGGCCTTGAGGATCTCGTCCTTTCCCTTGTATTTCTTGAGAAGGTCGAGGGCCTCGGCGTAATTGCCGAGCTGAAGCTGGCATGCGCCTGCATAGAAATAGATGCTCTTGCCTCCCTTGGCACCGAAATCCTCGATGATCTGGGCGAATCCGAGCACGTTTCCGTCGCCGTTGAGGGCAAGGTCGTAGTTGCCGTTGCGGAAATTGAGTTCGGCGGTTGCCATCTGGAACTTGGCCTCTTCAGACTTAGGTTTGAAGATGAACTGGTGGTAGGCCAGGGCAAGGAGAGCAACCACTACGATGCATCCCATGCAACCCCAGATCGTTTTCTTGTTTTCGCGGAAGAACTTGTCAGTTCTGGAAACGGTCTCGGCAACCATCTGCTGGCGCTCGAGTTCCTTTTCATTTACGTTGTTTGCCATTTTTATTTTAATTTTGTTATCTGCTGATGTAGTCTGTGGCGATAATATTTTGCAAAAGTAGTAAAAAATGTTTATTCGTGCAATTATGGGGAAATAAGTCCAGCATGTGCGAAACACTGCTTAATTTGGTTATATTTGCAGTTGCCGAAAAACCTATCCAATGCCTCAGCTCGACAAAGTCGCAATACAGAATTTCCGCAACATCGAATTCCAGGAACTGGAGTTCTCTCCCAACGTGAACTGCATCCTGGGCAACAACGGAGAGGGCAAGACCAATCTGATGGACGCCATCTGGTATCTGTCCATGACCAAAAGCGCATTCGCGGCCTCCGACCAGTTCAATTTCCGCCACGGGACCGATTCATTCTCGATAGCCGGGACCTACAGGATGGAGAATGGCACGCAATCCCGTTTCTCGGTCAGCTGCGAGTCCCGCGGAGTCAAGAAAGTACGCTGCAACGACAAGGTCTACCCGAAGGTCTCCTCGCACATCGGAGTGCTGCCGATCGTCATGGTCTCTCCGTCCGATGTCTCGCTGGTCAGCGAAAGCGGCGAGGAAAGGCGGAGGTTCGCCAATTCGGTCCTGTCCCAGATGGACCAGCTGTATCTGGCCAACGTCCAGCAGTACAACCGGGTCCTCCTCCAGCGCAACCGGATGCTCAAGGACGGGAATGCCGATGACGGCCTCCTTTCGGTCTTCGACAGCCAGCTGGACACCTATGCCCGGGCGATCGGCGAATCCAGGAAAGCCTTCGTGTCCGACCTCCAGCCGGTGGTTTCCTCTCTTTACCGATCCCTTTCGGGAGGCCGGGAGAGCGTCTCCATCGAGTACAGGACCGATCTGGACAGGGGCAGTCTCAGAGACCTCCTTGCCGAATGCCGTGACAGGGATGCGGCTCTGCGTTACACCACTGCCGGAGTGCAGAGGGATGACTTCATATTCAAGATGGATGACTATCCGATAAGGCGTTGCGGGTCGCAGGGGCAGCAGAAATCATTCCTTGTCTCCCTCAAGTTCGCCCAATACGAAATCATGAAGAAGCGCTACGGTTTCCCTCCGATCCTCCTGCTGGACGACGTCTTCGACAAACTCGACATGAGCCGAATCTCGAATCTCCTGGGGATGGTTGCCGGAAGTGATTTCGGGCAGATCTTCATCACGGACAGCAACAAGGTCCGTATGGCGGGCATCGTCGACGGGCTGACGACCGACAGGACCTATTTTGAGGCCGCGGGAGGCTGTTTCACGAGAATTTGAATATGCCGGAGTTCAAGAATATGCCGGAGTACAGGAATATGCCGGAGTACAAGAAGATAAAGGGCGTTCCGAGAAAGGAGGCCATCGGGATGGACATCCTGATGAAGCTGTTCATACGTCAGAACGGACTCTCGGCGCGGCTCAACACCCAGCGCGTCTTCGATGCCTGGGATGCAGTCTCCGGCGCTTCCCGCTACACCCTCAACCGCTTCTACCGCGACGGGAAGCTCTTTGTCACCGTCTCCTCCTCGATGCTCAGAAGCCATCTCGAACTTCAGAGGCGGCAGCTTGTGGAAGCCCTCAACGAGCATCTCCGCAACGATTCCATGTTCGATCAGGAATGCAAGCTCGTGGGTTTTGTCAAGGAATTGATAATCAAATAATATAAAAATGAACTAGAGTCCCGCAAGCGGCGCGGCTCTCAAAAGGAAGCAAGGCTTGCGGAACTTGATCAAATGTATTTATTAATATGCCGAAGAAGATAAAGGTGGTAGTCGATGCCGCCATTCCGTTTCTCGATGGAGTTCTCGAACCCTATGCGGAAGTCGTCCGCAAGGAAGGCCGTCAGATAGGCCCTGAAGACGTTGCCGATGCATCTGCCTTGATTGTCAGAACAAGAACCAGATGCGATGCTGCCCTTCTTGAAGGCAGTTCAGTCAGATTCATCGCCACGGCGACCATCGGAACCGACCACATAGATTTCGGCTACTGCAATTCGAAGGGCATCATGGTGACCAACGCTGCCGGCTGCAACGCCGGGGGAGTCATGAACTATGTCTTCTCCGCCCTGTACGGTGTGGCAGCCCGCAAGGGACTGCCCCTTGACGGTATGACCATGGGAATAGTGGGAGTCGGAAACGTGGGCCGGCTTGTCGAGAGAGTCGCCGGGATCCTCGGTTTCAAGGTCCTCAAGAACGACCCTCCGCGAATGGCTTCTGAAGGCCCGTACGGTTTCTCCACCCTTGAGGACCTGCTGGCCCAGTCGGACATCGTGACGATGCATGTCCCTCTGGAGGCATCCACGACGGGGATGTGTGATGACGCCTTCTTTTCAGGAATGAAGGACGGCAGCATATTCATAAATGCAGCCAGGGGAGAGATTGTCGATGAATCCGCCCTCAAGCGCCATGCCTCGAAGTTCAAGGCTCTCATCCTCGACACCTGGAACAATGAACCCGACATCGACAGGGAACTCCTCGAGATGACGGACATCGCCACCCCGCACATCGCGGGATATTCCTACAGAGGCAAGCAGAACGGCACTGCCGCAGCCGTCCGCGCTTTCGCAAGGTATTTCGCCATCGAACCGCTGTACGATTTCTTCCCGAAGACCGAATATCTCGAACTGGAATCCGTCAAGCTTGACGTGAAAGGCCGGACGCAAGGGGAAATCGCCTCCCTGCTGCAGTACAACTATCCGGTTTTCACCGACGATTTCATGCTCCGAACCGCTCCTGAGGAATTCGAGACCCTTCGGTCGAACTACAAGTATCGCAGGGAATTCTACATCGATTGACCTCCGTGCCCTCCGTTTTCGGGCAATAGCGGGAATTTGCGAGAATAATTTACTATCTTTGCGTTTCGTGTAAAACGACGAGACTATGTTGAATATTGCCGATTTTGAGATTTTCAAGAAGGTTGCAACCCCCTTCTACTACTACGATATCGATCTTTTCGAGAAGACAGCTGACAAGGTGGCAGAACTTTCCGCACGCACCGGAATCAAGGTCCACTTCTCTGTGAAAGCCAATTCCGACCGCCGTCTGAATGATATTCTCAGTTCCAAGGGACTGGGAGCAGACTGCGTCAGCGGAGACGAGATCGAGTTCGCAGTGACCTGCGGCTACGCACCGAAGGACATTTTCTTCGCAGGAGTGGGCAAGACTGACAAGGAAATCTGCCAGGCCTTCCAGGTGGGCATCGGAGCCTTTGTCGTCGAATCCCTTGAGGAGATCCAGATAATCTCAGACATCGCAAGAAGGCTAGGCCGCAAGGCTACCATCAGTCTCAGGATCAATCCGAACATCGACCCTCACACCCATCACTACATCACAACAGGCCTTTACGAGGACAAGTTCGGAATTTCCGACAGGAGTTTCGATGAGGCTGCAGCGATGGTTACTACCGATCCGAACATCGACTTCTACGGTCTTCAGTTCCACATCGGATCCCAGATCCTCGAGGTGGCGGACATCATCAAGCTCGAATGCGAAAAGGTCAACGACATAGTGTCCCGTTTCGAATCCAACGGTGTGATGATCAGGAACATCGACCTTGGAGGTGGACTGGGCATCGACTACGACGATCCGGACAGCAATCCGATCGCCGACTTCGAGACCTGGTTCATGACCATACACAACAACCTCAGGCACCGCCCTGACCAGACCGTCCACATCGAACCGGGACGTTCCCTTGTCGCCCAGTGCGGATCGCTCATCACTCAGGTCCTTTATGTGAAGAAAGGGGAGAACCGCAACTTCCTGATGGTGGATGCCGGAATGAACGACCTGATCCGTCCGGCTCTCTACGGTTCGTACCACAAGATCGAGAACCTTTCAGCCCACTATGAGGACAATGACACGAGGGAAAACCGTGTCTATGACGTGGTGGGACCGGTTTGCGAATCCGCTGACACCTTCGGCAAGGAACGCCTTCTCGCCAAGAGCCGCCGCGGGGACATGATTGCTATCCGCAGCGCCGGAGCCTATGGTTCTGTGATGGCTTCCAGATACAACATGAGACCTTTTGCCCCGGCAGTCTATTCAGACCGTGTCAACGAGGCAAGACGGCGCAAGGATTATTTTGCAGGAGAATGACCGGAATCCGCCAGGAGTGCGGATATCACGGAATGCGGATCCTTCCGGAATGTGAATATGCCCGGAATGTGAATATGCCCGGAAAGAAAGGGGGAGGGACTAGCGTCTCATCCCCCTCATTCTTTGTGCCAGATTGCCGGTGAGGGCTGTCTTCATCAGTTTGCGGGTCGCTTCGAACTGCTTGAGAAGCTTGTTGACCTCGACTATAGTGGTGCCGCTGCCGTCGGCGATCCTCTTGCGGCGGCTGCCATTGATGATTTCCGGATTGTCCCTCTCCTGCGGAGTCATCGACATGATGATCGCTTCGATGCCCTTGAATGCTGCATCATTGTCGATGTCGACGTCCTTAAGGGCTTTCCCCATACCCGGTATCATGCCTGCCAGATCCTTGATGTTTCCCATCTTCTTGACCTGCTGGATCTGGTTGTAGAAATCCATCAGACCGAACTTGTCCTTTGCCAGCTTCTTGCGGGTTTCCCTGGCCTGCTTCTCGTCGAACTGCTCCTGAGCCTTCTCGACGAGGGAAACGACATCTCCCATGCCGAGGATCCTGTCCGCAATGCGCTCCGGATGGAAGACGTCGAGAGCTTCCATCTTCTCTCCTGTGGAGACAAACTTGATAGGCTTGCCGGTCACGTACTTGATCGAAAGGGCAGCACCGCCTCTGGTGTCACCGTCCATCTTGGTGAGGACGACTCCGTCGAAGTCCAGTCTTTCGTTGAATGCCTTCGCAGTCTCGACAGCATCCTGTCCGGTCATCGCATCGACCACGAACAGCGATTCCGTAGGCCTCACGGCATCGTGCAGGGCGGAAATCTCATCCATCAGCTCCTGGTCCACGGCAAGACGGCCGGCGGTGTCTATGATCACCACCGAATAACCTTCGGCTTTGGCCCTGGCGATTGCATTCCTGGCAATCGAGATCGGATCCTTGACGCCGTCTTCGGTGTAGACCGGCACTCCGATGCCTTCTCCCAGAACCTTCAGCTGCTCGATTGCGGCAGGACGGAAGGTGTCACAGGCTGCCAGCAGGACCTTCATCCCTCGCTTGCTCCTGATGTTTGCGGCAAGTTTCGCGGAGAAAGTGGTCTTTCCGGAACCGTTCAGACCGGCCACCAGGACGATTCCCGGATTGCCTTTGATGCTGATGTCCTGTGAACTGCTGCCCATGAAGGAAGCAAGCTCGTCGTGGACGATCTTGACCATCATCTGCTGAGGCTTGACGGCAGTGAGGACATTCTGTCCCATCGCCGTGACCTTCACCTTGTCGCAGAAGTCTTTCGCTACCCTGTAGCTGACATCTGCGTCGAGCAGAGCCCTGCGGATATCTTTCAGAGTCTCGGCTATGTTGATTTCGGTGATCTTGCCTTCTCCCTTGAGTATCTTGAAAGACCTTTCCAGTCTTTCCTGTAAGTTCTCGAACATATCGGTTGATTGTTTTTATTCCATTTGCCGCGAAGGAATGAATATCCCGGATGCGGAACTGCAAATATACAAATTCCAAGGCATTATTTCAACTTCGCCCCTCTATTGTCCGCATCTTGCGGCATTCTCCTCATAACCCGGCATTCTCCTCATAACCCGGCATTCTCCTCATACCCGGCATTCTCCTCATACCTGGCATTCTTCTCATAACCCGGGATTCTCTTCTTCCTGCATCCTCCTCATCTCCCTGCTCAGCCCCATTTCGGGGCATCCCTCCTGACTTCCACAGGATCTCCGTCAGTGCAGGGGACGGTGGGCCGAACGCTTCAGGATCTTCTCCCTCGCAAGTATCTCCTCCCTTTCCCCGGCCGGGAGACAGAAATCCAGAAACCGCGACCAGAGGCACTCCACGGCCTGCCCGGAAGGATGCACCAGATCCTCGGCGTAGAAACGGTAGTCCCTCAGTTCGTCCAGCACGATTTCGTAGGCTGGGAAGTAGTCCGCCCTCCCGGGATATTCAGTGCAGATCCTGTCGACAGCCAGAAGCAGTGTGCTCTTGCTGAGCTGGTTGCCGTGGGCGCCGTCTTTCAGGTGCCTGATGGGCGACACCGTGAAGATGAATTCCTTCGCCGGATTCTCCTCCATCATCCTTTCCAGAAGCGCCACGGTGCCTTCCACGTCCAGACGGTAGCGGATGAACTCCCGTCCGTCGATTTTAAGACAGTTCGCTACGGTTTTCCCGCTTTGAATATGCCGGAAGCAAAAGGCTGTGCCCAATGTGACAATCACTTTCGTGGCCTTCTTCCACATCTGCGAAGATTTCCCGAGAGAGAGGTTTGCATATTCAAGGAAATCTTCCTGCGTGTCCCTCGCGAATGAAGTGTTGTGGCTGAACGAGCAGACAAGGTCCGAGCCTGCGCCCATCCTGACGCATTCCTCTGCCTTGAATATCTCGCCGGACCCGAGCCTTGCAGCCGCTTCCGTGACCGAAACCGGATTGTACAGAGTGCCGAAAGGGTTGACCAGGACGTCGAAACCGAAGGCCTCCATCTTCTTGCCGATGTTGTCTGCAAAGCAGCTGCCGAGGACCACGGTCGTGTCTTTGATGGAGATCTCAACCGCGCTTCTTCCAGGATCGACCGGAGTTTGAAGTTTTATTTCATTCATGAGGCGAAAATACTCTTTTTCGTTTAATTTTGCAGCATATTCAGACACTTATGCGACGCGCAACCTTATCCCTGAGCCTTTTCGCCATGGCAGCCTTGATCTCGGCCGCACAGCCGAAGCCGGAATTCGTCTTCGACCTGGGTTTCGAGTATTGTTTCGACAACCGTGAATTCGATGCCGGCGGGGAAACCTTTCTCGAATCGTCGACTATCCATGCCGCCCGGCTGACTCCTGCCTTCGGTGTAGCCTTGCCAGTTTCGCACAATGTCACGCACAGGATTCTGGCAGGGATCGACATATTCAAGGATATGGGCGCTTCACCCACTTCAGAAGACCTCCAGAGCAGTGTCAACACCGGTCTATTCCGCGAAATGACCCTATGGTACGGCTTGGATGCAAACCTCCCGAACTCAACGCTCAAAGCCTGCGCCGGAATATTCCCGAGGCGCCTTTCAGTCTTCGGAAGTTTTGATACCCCTTCCGCCGACATGCCTGGACGGGACATCCCGACACTCTTCATCTCCGATGCCTTGCGCTTCTATGACAGCAACATCGAAGGCATTCTCATCACTTCCTCCCGTCCCGGATCCTACTACGAAGTCAGCCTCGACTGGCTCGGACTTTTCGGAAGCAGGCGGAGGGAACAGTTCATTGTCCAGTCATATGGCAAGGGGAGCATTCTTCCATGGCTCTCGGCAGGGTGGGTCGCCAGCCTTCACCACTATGCCAATTCTTTCGAATATTCCGGAGTAGTCGATGATGTCACCGTCAGTCCCTTCCTCTCCTTCAGCCTCGACCGGCTCTTTCCTTGTCTGGACCGCACGGCTCTGACTTTCCATTACATCCAGGGAATACACCAGGACCGAAGGAATTCCACTGGTCTTGAACCCGCCTTCGGAGGTCAGGCCACGTTGGAGATCCGCAAGCGCAATCTCGGTGTCAAAAATGAAATGTATTATGGAATGGGTCAGATGCCTTACTACGATGTTCCCGGCCCCGACGGTCTCCCTTACGGTTCAGCGCTCTACCGGGGGAATCCTTTCTATCGGATTTCCAAAGGTCTGGACTGGAAGGCTCCAGGCATGTATGACAGGCTTGAATTCTATTATCAGCCGGTTGTCGCCGGTTTTTTGAACCTGCGTCTTGCTGCCTGCCTGCATTTTACAAGAAATGGCTTCGAGGGTTGGCAACAGAAACTCTGCCTTGTGGTAAATCTGGATAATTTCCGTATCAGAAATCGAAGTTGACCAGCCTTGTGTCCTCAGGTCTTCCTGAGTTTTCCGGGCTTACTTTTCGACTTTTCCCTGAGTCATCTTGCGGTACTCGGCGGGGGTCTGTCCGGTCGAGTGGCGGAATGCCGTGAAGAAGTAGTCGTGATTGTTGTATCCCACGCTGTAGGCGATTTCCTTGATGTTCATCGAAGTGTTCGTGAGCAGCTCCTTGGCTTTCCGCATTCTCACGTCGTTGATGAACTTGGCGGGGGAGAATCCGGTATATTCCTTGAACGTCTTCCTGAAAGACGAATAGCTGAGGCAGAGCTTCGCCGCGATTTCCTCGGGTGTGATTGACGTGTAGTTCTCGAACACCATGAGTTTCGCCTGGCTGATCTTGTCCGCAGTGTCGGATTCTTCGAACTGGGAGTTCCTGTCTTTGAAATATGCCAGTCCGAGCAGCCTGTCCACGATTCCCGCAAGGACCTGCTGGAAACCGGATTCCTGGGAACTTGAAATTTTGATAGCCTCGTTGTACAGGTCGACGATCTCTTCGTGCAAGTGGACGTTGAAGATTGGCTTGCTCTTGCTTATGAAGCCTTCCTTCAGCAGGTTGTCGGCGAATTTTCCGTTGAATCCGATCCAGTACTCCTTCCATCCTGTTGCCTTGTCCGGACAGTAGGTGTGCCATTCTCCGGGGAAGAGAAGAAACATGTCTCCTTTCGAGATCTGGACCGTTTTCTGGCGTCCCAGGGTTTCTGACTGGAACCTGCCTTTCCCTTCCGTGATGTACAGGAGCTGGAATTCGTTCAGAACCCTTCCGTTTTTCGTGGAAAATGCGTATCTTGACGGGTGGTTTGACGGAGGGTATTCCATTCCCGGCTCGATTTCCTGAAACCCCACGGAATTGACCGCAATTCCCCATTTCAGGTCAAATGGATTGACCGCAAGATATTTCAGATGAATTGATGCCATGAGAATGAATGATTTAAAATTTTAAAACCTGTTTCTGTGCAAATATAACAAACTTTTTGCTTTTGCAAGATAGTCAAAAATTTAAGTTTGAATGTCAGAATCTTTAGTCAAATCGTTCTTCTTTCACGCAAGTTTTTTCGTATTTTTGTATTCAAATTCAAGAATCACGTAATTATGTCACAAAACCAGAATACCAACTCTGTGCATCATTTCCTCGCTTTCGACCTTGGAGCAACTAGCGGACGCGCAATCATCGGCACTCTGTCAGACGGTAAGCTGACATCTGAAGAGGCTTACCGGTTCCCGAACGGCGTCAAGGAGATTGACGGGAAATACTACTGGGACGTCTTTGCTCTCTTTGACCATTTCATCGCTGCAATGAAGAAAGTTGCGGCTTCAGGCATAAAGATCGACTCCATCGGTATCGATACCTGGGGAGTCGATTTCGGTTGTATCGGAGAGGATGGAAGTATCCTTGGCTTGCCTCGTGCATACAGGGATCCTTACACCGAGGGCGTTCCGGAGAAGGTTTTTGCTGTCCTTCCCAAGGAGGAACTCTATCAGGCCACCGGTACCCAGATCATGAATTTCAACACGATTTTCCAGATCTATGCCCAGTTCCAGGAGCCGGATTCTCCAATCCATCAGGCCAAGGAGATTCTCTTCATGCCTGACCTTCTCTCCTACATGCTTACCGGCGAAAAGGTATGCGAGTACACCGATGCATCGACCTCCGGTCTCATCAACCCTCGCAACAGGGACTTCGACAGAAGTCTTCTTGACCGTCTCGGAATCAAGTCTTCGATTCTTCGCGAGATCGTACAGCCTGGTACCAAGGTCGGCATGCTGAAGCCTGAAATCTGTGCGGAAACCGGTATGGAATCCATCCCTGTGATTGCAGTAGCCGGTCATGACACTGCTTCCGCAATCGCTTCCATCCCTGCCGCGGACGAGAAGTTCGCCTATCTCAGTTCCGGTACCTGGAGTCTCATGGGTATCGAAAGCAGGACTCCGATTGTCAACAAGGAGTCTTATGAACTCAACATCACCAATGAGGGCGGAATCGACGGTACGACCCGTTTCCTCAAGAACATCACCGGCATGTGGCTTCTCGAGCAGAGCCGCAAGACCTGGGAGAAGGAAGGCAGGACTTACAACTATGCCCAGATCGAGGCCATGGGTCTTGCAGCTGTCGATTTCCCTTCGACAATCGATCCAGACGATCCTAGATTCGCCGCCCCTAAGGACATGGATGCTGAAATCAAGGCCGCTCTTGCCGAGTCAGGCCAGCAGGTCCCGAAGACTGACGGAGAGATGGTCAGCTGCATCTACCACTCTCTCACAAAGAAATACATCGATGTAATTGCCATGCTGCAGCGCTTTGCCGATTTCAAGATTGAAAAACTCCACGTGATCGGTGGCGGTTCTTCCAACAAGCTTGTCAGCCAGCTCACTGCCAATGCCCTTCAGATCCCTGTCATCTGCGGACCTGTCGAAGGCACCTCGATCGGTAACATCATGATTCAGGCCAAGACCGCCGGTCTTGTGAAGGACCTCTGGGACATGCGCAGGATCATCGCCAATTCCATCGAGACCAAGACCTATTATCCTGAGTCGAAATAATCCCATCGACAAGTTTTTTTCCGAATAACAACACATTTATTAATAATTAAAATGAACGAAAATCAGATCAACAAAGCCTACGAGTTGGCAAAAGAGCGTTATGCTGCCATCGGAGTAGACACAGAGAAGGTTCTCGCAACTCTTCAGGATTTCCATCTCAGCATGCATTGCTGGCAGGCCGATGATGTCAAGGGTTTCGAAGTTCAGGCAGGTGCCCTTTCCGGTGGTATCCAGTCCACCGGTGATTTCCCGGGTGCTGCACGCAACATCGACGAACTTCGTGCCGATATCCTCATGGCAAAGAGCCTCATTCCTGGTACCCATCGCCTCAATCTCCACGAGATTTACGGTGATTTCCAGGGTAAGGTGGTAGACCGTGACGAGGTTACTGTCGACTATTTTAAGAGCTGGATTGACTGGGGTAAGGAGAACAACACCAAACTCGACTTCAACTCTACCTCATTCTCTCACCCTAAGAGCGGCAATCTTTCCCTTTCAAATCCTGACAAGGGCATCCGTGATTTCTGGATCGAGCACACCAAGAGGTGCCGTGACATTGCTGACGAGATGGGTAAGGCTCAGGAAGATCCTTGTATCATGAACCTCTGGGTTCACGACGGATGCAAGGATGTCTCTGTCAATCATATGCTCTACCGTCACCTCCTCAAAGAGAGTCTTGATGAGATTTTCTCCGAGAAGAAGGAGAACATGAAGGACTGTCTCGAAGGCAAAGTCTTCGGTATCGGTCTCGAAAGCTTCACTGTAGGCTCACACGACTTCTACACAGCTTACTGCTCGAAGAACAACATCATCCAGACAATCGACACCGGCCACTATCATCCTACCGAGATTCCTGCCGATAAGGTTTCTGCTCTCCTCGACTTCGTTCCTGAGCTCATGCTTCACGTATCCCGTCCTGTACGTTGGGATTCCGACCATGTCACAATCATGGACGACAACACCCAGGAGCTCTTCTTCGAGATTGTTCGCGCAGGTGCTCTTAACCGCGTTCACTACGGTCTCGACTACTTCGACGGATCAATCAACAGAGTAGGTGCTTACGTCATCGGTTCACGTGCGGCTCAGAAGTGCATGCTCAGAGCTCTCCTTGAGCCGAAGGAGACTATCGCCAAGTACGAACTTGAAGGCTGCGGCTACAAGGTCCTCGCCCTCATCGAAGAGGCAAAGGCTCTGCCTTGGGCTGCCGTTTACGACGAGTTCTGTCTGCGCAACGGCGTCCCTGTGGGTGAAGCATTCCTCGCAGAAATCGATCAGTACGAGAAGGAAGTCACTTCCAAGAGATAGTTCATAGAGATATTCATCTTTATTAATATGGTATTAATCGGATTACTTATCATAGCAATCGGCGCATTCTGCCAGTCCAGCAGTTATGTCCCGATCAACAAGATCAAGGATTGGAGCTGGGAGTCCTACTGGATCGTACAGGGCGTGTTCGCATGGCTTGTATTCCCTATCCTCGGAGCATTGCTTGCAGTGCCTCAGGGAGAGTCTCTCCTCGCTCTCTACACTGCTGACATCACAGCTACTCTCAAGACCATCTTCTTCGGTGTTCTCTGGGGAGTTGGCGGTCTTACTTTCGGCCTCTCGATGCGTTACCTTGGCGTTGCCCTCGGTCAGTCAATTGCCCTTGGCACCTGCGCCGGTCTCGGTACCATATTGACTCCTCTGTTTACTGGAAAAACAGGTGACCTCACCACTCCTGTCATCGTGGGAGTGGTGGTCACCCTTCTTGGTATTGCCATCATCGGCCTTGCCGGCATGATGAAGAGCAATGAGTCCGACGAAGAGACCAAGAAAGCTGCCATCAAGGATTTCAACTTCGGCAAGGGTATCCTTGTCGCCCTTCTGGCCGGCTTCATGAGCGCATGCTTCAACATCGGTCTCGGTATGGGCGAATCCCTCACCTGGGATGCCACTCCGGCAATATTCAAGACTCTTCCTGCCACATTCATGGTAACTCTCGGCGGTTTCCTCACGAATGCCGTCTATTGCTTCTATCAGAACAGCAAGAACAAGACCTGGAATGACTACAAGAAAGGCAATCTCTGGGGCAACAACCTCGTTTTCTGCGCTCTTGCAGGTCTTCTCTGGTACAGCCAGTTCTTCGGACTCAGCCTTGGAAAGGGCTTCCTCGAGAACTCTCCGGTCCTCCTTGCTTTCAGCTGGTGCATACTGATGTCCCTGAATGTGACTTTCTCCAATGTCTGGGGAATCATTCTCAAGGAGTGGAAGGGATGCTCCAAGAAGACGATAGCCGTTCTTCTCTGCGGTATCCTTGTCCTCATTGTTTCTTCTTTCCTTCCACAGATCATCTAAGATTCTGCCGAAGGGAAGCATGAGTATCTTCGTTCATCGATTATGAATCGTTTAATTTCTGATTGATCACGGATTCTGGTGGCAGTTTACTGTCACCACTCTCCCGTTAGATACTCTTCAACTGAAGAAAACACACACACACAATACTTTTATTAATTAACCACATTTATTCTGTATGAAAATACACGATAAAATCCAGTTCGCATCCTGTCTCTCCAAAATGAGAGCAGCGATTGCGGTTGTCCTCCTGCTTTTGACAGCCGGTGCAGGTAATCTTGCATTTGCTCAGAGCAGAACAATCACCGGTACGGTGCTTGATGAGAACAGCCAGCCAATGCCTGGTGCTACCGTCATGGTTGAGGGTACCACCAATGGAACAATGACAAATGCCGACGGTACCTTCGTTCTCGCGAATGTACCTGCAAAGGCTACTGTTGTTGTCAAATGCGTCGGTTACAAGGACGTTGTCCTGGAGTCTGGAAAGACTTCCTACACAATCAAACTTGAAGTCGATGCAACTTTGCTCGAAGAGACGGTCTTCGTCGCTTTCGGTCAGCAGAAGAAGGTTTCCGTGACGGGTTCCATCTCCACGGTCTCCAACGCTGATCTCCGCAAGACCACGACTACCCGTCTCGACAACGCCCTTGCTGGTCGTGTCACCGGTCTTACCTCTATGCAGAGCGCCGGTGGTCAGCCTGGTGCCGATGGAGCCACAATGTACCTCCGTGGTGCTGCCACAACCAACGGCAAGAGCCCGCTCATCCTCGTGGACGGTGTAGAGCGTGACAACATCCGTACAATCGACATGAATGAGGTCGAGAGCCTTTCAGTCCTCAAGGACGCTTCGGCTACCGCTCTCTATGGTGTCCAGGGTGCAAACGGTGTCATCCTTATCCAGACCCGCAGAGGTCAGAAGGGAAAACCTCAGCTCTCCATCACCTTCGATCAGTCATGGACCTCCTTCACAATGGAGCCTTCAGTTCTTCATTCATGGGAGTATTGCGAATTCCGTAACGAGGCCCTCCTCAATGATGGAAAGCCTGCACAGTTCTCACAGGAAGTCATTGACAAATACAAGAACCCTCTCCTCGGTCTCGATCCTGCAGATCCTGACTATGAGGCAAAGGCAGCCATGAGGCAGTACACCTACTGCGACAATGACTTCTACCGCATGTATCTCAAGAAGAACACTCCGCAGACCCGTGTGAATGCCAATCTGTCCGGTGGTACTGACTATGTCAACTACTTCCTCAACATCGGTTACATCCATCAGGGTGGTAACCTCAACACTGAGGACCCTGACTATCTCGGCTACGATCCGCAGTGTTACATGAACCGTCTCAGCCTCCGTTCGAACCTCGACTTCCACATCACCAAGAACCTCACAGCATCCCTCAATCTCGCATCTTATGCTGAGGATGTCAATATGCCTTGCGTTGGTGGCATGTACGGTGGCAGCGAGTCCTGGATGATCAACGACCTTATCTATCAGTCTCAGACCATCACTCCTATCTCTGCAGGTCCTACCACTCTCTCTTCCATTGATAACTCTGCTCCAGCAGGAAGCATCATTTCCTACAACTATCTTGACCGTACCGCATTCGAGATTATCAATCGCCGCGGTTTCCACACAAAGAAGAGAAAGAACCTCAACTCTCAGTTCACTCTCAATTGGGATCTCAGTGAACTTGTGACAAAGGGTCTCTCCATCACCGGACTTGCAGCTTATGACACCTATAACAACGGTATCCTCGAAGGCTACAAGGCAGAACCTACCTATACCACTATCGTCGACTACGAAAACGATAAGACAGTCTACAACATCAAGACTCCTCAGACAACCGCTCTGTCACTATCTCACTCCAAGTCATCCAACTACCAGATCTACGTCCAGGCTTCCCTGAACTACAACAGGACCTTTGGAAAGCATGATGTCGGTGCGATGATCAATGCCTACAGAAAGTACTGGGAGACTGAAGGTGCTCAGATTCCTTTCAACGTGATCGGTTCCGCTTTCCGTGCAACATATTCATATGATGACAGATACCTCGCTGAGGTCAACATCGGTTACAACGGATCAGAGCAGTTTGCTCCTGGACAGCGTTTCGGTCTCTTCCCTTCAGGATCCATCGGTTGGGTAGCCAGCAACGAAAGCTTCCTCAAGGATAATCCTGTTCTTACCTGGTTGAAGTTCCGCGCTTCCTACGGTCTTGTAGGTAATGACTCGATGGGTGGCAACCGCTTCCTCTTCCAGGACAACATCCAGGTTGGTGGCGGTACATCCGCAGGCGGTCTTGGCGGTCACACAATCAGTGAAGGTCTGCTCGGTAACAAGAACCTTACCTGGGAGCTTGCAAAGAAGATGAACGTCGCTGTTGAAATCGGCTTCTTCAAGGACTTCCGCTTCCAGTTCGACTACTTCACCGAGAACCGCGACCAGATCCTCCTTTCCCGTAAGACCATCCCTTCATTCCAGGGTGTGCCGGGTTCTTCAATTCCTAAGGTCAACATGGGTGTTGTCAAGAACCACGGTTTTGAGATCGAGGCCAGCTACAGCCACTCTTTCAACCAGGATTTCTCATTCTCTATCAAGGGTAACATGGGCTTCAACGATAACGTTGTCATCGAATACGATGAGGCACAGCTCGCTGATACCTATGCATACCGCTACAGGACAGAAGGCTATCGTCTCGGACAGGCTTTCGGTTATCTGATCGATTGGGATTCCCCTGGTAACGGTTACTTCACCTCACAGGAAGAAATCGACAACTACTATCCTTACAAGTTCGCTTCACCAAGAGTCGGTGACTTCGTCTACAAGGATGTCAACGGTGACGGTCAGATTGACGACAAGGACTATGCTCCTATCGGCTATTCTACTTCCGTCCCTGGTCTCAACTACGGTATCACACTCGGTGTGAATTTCAAGGGCTTCGATTTCAACGTCCTCTTCTCAGGTCTCGGACGTTACAGCAAGCACTTCGACGGTCAGGGTACTGATGAATTCACCTGCGCAGGTACTTACTTCGACTATCATAGAACTGCATGGACTCCTGAGCGCGCAGCCAGCGGTGAAAAGATCACCTATCCTGCACTTTCTACTGCCTCGTCTTCAAGTACTGTTCAGAACGATTTCTTCATCATGAACCGTTCCTTCCTCCGTCTCAAGAACATTGAGCTCGGTTACACTCTTCCTAAAAAGGCCCTCAGCAAGGCTGGCGTAAAGGCTCTCCGCATCTATGTTGCAGGTCAGAACCTCTTCGTTTGGGATAACCTCGTAATCACTCACCTCGATCCAGAGCAGAACAGTGGACTTGCTTATCCTATCACCAAGAATGTCAGTGTCGGAGTCAATATTAACTTCTAATGACAGAGAATATGAAAAAAATTACTTATATCTTCGCTTGTCTCCTTGTCGCCGCTCTGGCCAGCTGCAATAAAGCTCTTGACCAGGCTCCGGACGGTAAGATTTCGCTGGACGAAGTCTTCGCCGACAATGACAAGACAATGTACTATCTCAACTCCTGCTATTCCAGCATACATAACAAGGGTCTGGGCTATTTTTTCTGGACCAGAGGACCGGTAAACTGGTGCGATGATTCCTGGGATGGCGATGACCTCGATGTTAACTGGGCATCTTCTTCCCGTCTCTACAAGGGTGATGCTTCTGCAAGCAATCATCCTGTTACCAGTTTCGGTGACGGAAACGGAAACCACTGGGCCAACTACTTTGCCCGCATCAGGAATTGTGCAGTGTTCCTCCAGAACATTCCTAACGCAAATGTTAACAACGAGGCTGACCGCTCACGCTGGACTGCTGAGGCTCACCTCCTCAGGGCTTACTACTACACTGAGCTTCTCCTCTGGTTCGGTACCGGTCTTCCGCTAGTTGATGAACCATACGGTCTTGACACTGATTTTGCTACTGTTGAAAAGGCTTCATATTACGAGACTGTCAAGTTCATCATGAAGGACTGCGATGCCGCTCTCGAATGCCCTGAACTTCCTTGGAGAATTGAGAACGGATCAGAAGCATTGCGTGTCACTAAGGCTCTTGCATGGGCAATCAAGGCAAGGGTAATGGTCTTTGCTGCTTCTCCTCTATACAACGATGGTGAAAACCATTGGGAAGAGGCTTACCAGGTCTGCAAGCAGGCAGTTGCAGCTCTTGAAGGCCAGGGCTACAAGCTCTACACAACAGCACAGCGTTCAGAGTGGAAAGCAGAAAACGCATTCCTTCCAAACGCTGCCGCACAGGCTTTCAACGAGTACTTCTGCAACTCTCAGGAATATTCAGCTTCTCCTAACGACATGGAGACCATTTATCAGCTTCAGGACGGTGGTAACTGGAATGTTTCCAATGTTGACTGTATCGGAGCCATCCAGGGTTACAAGACAGGTACCTGCCCTTCACAGGAACTCGTTGATGCTTTCGAGACCATTGACGGCGAGCCTATCCTCGACCTGACAAAGCCTTACCTCGATGAGGAAACCCATCTTAAGCCGAACTACAACAAGGCCAACACGATGTATGATCCTCAGAATCCTTATGCCAACAGGGATCCTCGCTTCTATGCCACCATCTACTACAACGGTGCAAAGCGTTACTGCAAGTGGGGTCTGAAGCCAGGAGCCATCTCATTCGAAAATGCCGGCAAGGAAGGCAAGTTCGCACGTATCATTGCTACCTGGTGCCAGTATGAGGATGCTAACGGCAATATCATCGCCACACCTGAACCTACCACAGGACAGTCTCTCACCGGTCGTACTCCTACCCGTACCGGATACTTCGAGAGAAAGTTTGCTCATCCTAACGAGGATGCTGAGAACCCAAAGCAGGGTGCACGTCACAAGGACTATCGTCTTGCTGAGACTTATCTGTTCCTTGCAGAGGCTGCCAACGAGTCAGGTCACACCGACGATGCCCTCACCTATCTCAACAAGGTACGCAACCGCGTCGGTATGCCTGCAGTGACTGTTACCGACCAGGCCAAGCTCCGCGACCGAATCAAGAACGAGCGCCGTGTCGAGTTCGCACTCGAGGGACAGCGTTACTTCGACGTCCGCCGCTGGCACAAACCAGGTGAGGATCTCAGCACCACTGACCATTACATCACCGCAGCAAAGATCACCCACATGAATGACGGTTCTTACAAGTATGACCGTCAGATTGTCGGCGAGCGTCTCTGCTGGGAGAGCAAGTTCCTCACTGTACCTATTCCTGCATCTGAGGTTTCCAACATGGAAGCTATCACCGGCGAGAACTGGCAGAACGATGGATGGCAGTAATATATCCTCTTAGACTTCTTAACAAGAATCAAATATGATAAACAAGAATATAATCACAGCAGCTGCGCTTGTCCTGTTCGGCTCTGCCTTCCAGGCTAACGCACAGACCGATATTGTGGTCAAAGGTACCGTAAAGGACATTTACGGTAACCCTCTCCCTGGCGTGGTTGTCTCAGCTAATCATAAGGATCTTTACATCACCGACAAGAATGGTGAGTACACTGCCACGACCGACAGGTCTGACAAACTCACTTTCTCTCTGCTCGGCTACAAGCAGGCTGAAGTTCCTGCTTCCGGCACGATGGAAGTTGTCCTTGAGGATGATGCTCACAATCTCGCACAGAAAGTTAACCTCGGCTATTCAAACCAGTACAGAGAGGTCCTTTCTGACGCCGTTTCGACCGTCTCCGGTGAAACTCTTTCAAAGTCGCTCATGCCAAGACTCCAGGGTACCTTCTCAGGTCTCTTCTCAGGTCTCACCACCATCGAGTCTGCATTCGAGCCTACTCTTGAAGCTGTCGATATGTACATCCGCGGTCTCTCCACCATTCATGGCGGTGGTGCAGGTGTCGTAATTGACGGTATCCTCTATGACTCATATTCTCACGATATCCTCTACCGCATCTCTCCTGAAGAGGTCGAGTCCGTATCTGTCCTCAAGGACGGTTCAGCACAGGCCATCTACGGTCTGAAGGGTGCAAACGGTATCATCGTGATCAACACAAAGCGTGGTACTCCTGGAAAGCTTAAGGTCGGTGTCAACATCTCCGAGACTCTCCAGCAGCCATCTTTCGTTGCCGAGTGCTTTGATTCCTACACCTATGCTACTCTTCGCAACCAGGCCGGTGTAAACGACGGACTCGGACAGAATGCATTCTATCCTGAAGATGCAATCGAAGGTTTCAGAACCGGTGAAAATCCTGAGCTTTATCCTAACACCAGATGGCAGGATATGCTCCTCAGAAAGGTCTTCAACCAGCAGAGAATCGCTCTCGACGCTACCGGAGGAAATGACAATGTCAAGTTCTACTCAAACTTCAACGTTTTGCGTCAGGGTTCTTTCTTCCACACCGATCCTAACGAGAAGTTCGACTCCAACCCTCAGAAGTACAGAATCAACTTCCGTTCAAACATTGACATCAAGGTCAACGACTGGATCGACCTCTGGATGAATCTTGCAGGTTCCATCGTCAAGACCCATGCTCCTTCCGGCGGTATCCAGTGGACCGGTGCAATCTACAACATGGCCACTTACATGCCATCCACCCTTTATGGACCTGTCACTCCTACCGTCTATGACGATGAAGGAAACGTTATCGAGGAAGGCGGTGAGGTTACAACAACCACAAACATCGGCGGTTCTCCTTATGCAGAACTCAACCGTGTAGGTTACAGCAACCAGACCAACACCAACATCTACGGTCAGGCAGGTATCAGGTTCAACCTTGATTTCATCACTCCTGGTCTGTGGGCAGGCGGTTCTGTAGGTTACCTTTCATACATCACCGCAACCCAGTCAACCATCCAGTCATACTCAAGATGGACCCGTGACGACGATTGGAGCACTCTCTCTTTCACCCAGCACGGAACAACCATCAACGGTACTCTCAACTATTCCAAGGGAACCGCACTCTATGGCTACATTTCTTACAAGGCAGAGATGGGTTGGGCAAGGAATTTCGGCAAGCATCATGTAGCTGCCGACGCCTATGCAATCTACCAGGTTCATGATGACATCACCGGCAACGTCGGTGCATCATATGACTTCAGAAGGGCATTCACCGGTCTTGAGGCTACCTACGACTACGACAAGAGATATGCCGTCAAGTTCGCAACCGGTTACTCCGCTTCCGACTACTTCCCTAGGGCTACCCGCTGGCTCTTGACTCCTTCGGTTTCAGGTGCGTGGATCGCTTCCAACGAAAGCTTCATCAAGGATGCAGTCCCTGCAATCTCCCTCCTCAAGATCCGCGGATCTTACGGTATTACCGGTAACGATTCTGCAGGTATCGACAGGTATGCTTACAAGGACCAGGTTGTCAGCAACGGTGGCGGTATGATCAGCTACCTCGGCTACTACACCAACGAGTCTGTCTATGGTAATGCATCCCTCGAGCCTGAGAAGATCAAGAAGGCCAACGTCGGTATCGATCTCGGTCTCTGGAACCAGCTCCAGATCAGCTTCGATGCATTCAAGGAGAAGATGGACAACGGTATCGCCCGTTCTACCGCTCTCGTACCTCAGTATCAGGGTATTTCCCTCGGTGCTTATCCTGTCACCAACCTCTCGAAATATGAGAACAAGGGATGGGAGCTCGCAGTCAGCTACAGAAAGCGCTTCAACGCCGACTGGGCACTCAACCTCGCAGGTCACCTTGACTACAACAAGAACAAGGTCATCTACATCGGAGAGTCCGCTCTTGATGAGACCTATGCTTATCCTCTCCGCAGCGAGGGCTATGCTTACGGTCAGAGCTGGGGTTACCTCGTAGACTGGAGCAACGGCAACGGTCTCTTCAACTTCCAGGACGAAATCGACAACTCTGCACAGTACTCATTCGGTACCCCTAGAGTCGGTGACATCAAGTACCAGGATCTCAATGAGGACGGCATTATCGACGACAAGGACAAGGCTCCTATCGGCAACGGTTCCCTTCCTCGCTACAACTTCGCACTCAACGCAGGTTTCTCATACAAGAACCTTGAGGTCAGCCTCCTTTTCCAGGGTGTCGGCGACTACAAGAGGAACTACCAGGGTCTTATCAGCAACATGTCAAGCTATGATGGTATCTACTCTGATGCTCATCTTGGCGCATGGACCGCTGAAAAGTGGCTCAACGACGAGGCCATCAGTTTCCCTGCTCTCTCTACAAAGGCTACTACTAACAACCAGACCAACGACTTCCTGCTCAGGGATGCTTCATTCCTCCGTCTGAAGAATGTCGAGATCGCTTACAACATGCCTAGAAAGGTTTGTGACGTCTTCAAAGCCAGTGCATTCAAGGTTTACGTCAGCGGTCAGAACCTCTTCACCATCGACGACCTCCCTGTTGATATGCCTGTTGAGGGTAGCTACAACTCATTCCCAATCTGCAGAATGTACAGAGTCGGTATCAACCTCACATTCTAATCCGGGACCACTTATTTAAAGATTTGAATGATATGAAAAAATATTACATTCTCTTTTCCATCTTTGTAGCTTCCTTTGCGCTTTCAGCTTGTCAGGAGCAGTTTGACCTCAGGTCAAACGGTACCATTGACATGACTGAGGTTTGGAAGGAGCGTAACAGGACTAAGGGTTACCTTAACTCTTGCTACAACTATATCCCCGGTACTTCCATCGACTACGCAGCCTACACTGACGATGCCGTTCAGAGTCGTGCCGTTACTCCTGGAACATCATTTGACGTTTGGTACAACCAGGGAGTCACCTCTGCCAACTTCGGCAGTTACAATGTTGACGGCGATCCTTGGGGAGGCCTCTATCAGGGCATCCGCAAGTGCAACGTATTCCTTGCCAACATCGGTGCTTCCACTGCTGAAATGACCGAGTCCGAGAGGGCAGGCTGGACCTCGCAGGCCCACACTCTTCGCGCTCTCTACTATCTTCAGGTCATCAAGAGATACGGACCTAGCCCTCTCTTCACTGAAGACCTCGGTACAGCTCATGACTATTCCACCGATACCAAGGCTTCTGTAGCCGACATCACCAGGCAGATTCTTGCTGACTGTGACGAGGCTCTCAAGACCCCTGACTGTGAGGACTTCTCATATTCCTATGGTTCAGGTCAGTGGGGTGTCATGACCAAGGCTGTTGCCCAGTACGTGCGTGCTGAGGCTGTCATGTGGGCAATCAGTCCGCTCCTTGCTGACGGTTTCCCTAAGGAAGAGGCTCTCACAGTTGCTGCTGACGCCCTTTCCAACCTTCTCAAGAATGACTACAGCCTTTGGACAACAGCTAGCGGCAATATGGGTGCTTACCAGACTTATCACCTTACCAACCCTAATGACCTCCGTGCAGCTGACAAGGAGACCATCTATGGCGGCGGTCAGGTTTCTGTCTGGTCACAGCACGGTATCCCTACCACCGGAGGTCTTTCTTCAGCAGGTGCCTGCCCTTCACAGGAGCTTGTCGACGCTTATGAGATGAAGAATGGCCAGCCTGCAATCACCGGCTACAGCGATGCACAGCATCTCAAGCCTGTCATCAACAGCGCTTCCGGCTACAATGACAAGAAGCCTTATGAGAACAGAGACCCTCGTTTCTATGCTACCGTATGGTACAATGGCAGCAAGAGAGGTACTGTTGTCATCAAGACTGCCACAGGTGCAGCACACGCCATCAAGCCAAACGACATCAAGTCTACCCACACCGGTTACTATCTCCGCAAGTATGCAGACGACAAGTCCAACAAGAACTCCAATGCCGACGGTTACATCCGCACCATGACTCTTGCTGACGTCTACTACAATTTCGCTGAGGTCGCTTACCAGGTTCAGGGTCCTGACACCAAGGTTGCCG
This sequence comes from Bacteroidales bacterium, assembly GCA_004552965.1. Classification (GTDB taxonomy): domain Bacteria; phylum Bacteroidota; class Bacteroidia; order Bacteroidales; family UBA932; genus Cryptobacteroides. The sequence goes on from SFMU01000017.1 coordinate 24,415, forward strand.
GTATCAACATGTCTGCACGCGATGCTGTCAATACCGTTCGCGCACGTGCCGGAATGCCTGAGCTTCCTTCAGGTCTCTCAGCTTCTGATTTCGAGGCAAGGTACCGCAACGACCGCCGTGTCGAGCTTGCATTCACCTCAGACCGTTTCCAGAGCGTACGCCGCTGGAAGATCCTCGGACAGACCGCCCAGGTTACCGGTATGACTGCAGAGGGTGAGCGTTTCGCCCTTGAACCAAGACCTACTTGCGAAGACAAGTATCTCCTCTATCCGCTCAACCTTACCGAGGCCAACAAGATTCTCAAGCTTACCGGAACCTCTTGGCAGAACCCGGGTTGGGAGTAGTCTTCAGATCAGTTCAATGATTAATTTTTCACGAATATGAAGAAGTACATTTATATGATGATGATCGCATGCGCCGCAATCTTCGCATCCTGCAATGATGATACTCACGGCAGGGGAGAAGGCTCCAGCGAGAATGTCGATCTTTCCAACCTCACCGCTGAAGGCAGAATCGGACAGGTAGTTCTCAAATGGCAGAATCCTACCAACCCTGATTACTACTATTCAATGGTAGAATTTGTAAACGCAGCTGGCGAGACTGTAAAGCAGAAAGTCAGTGTCTACAGCGAAGACAAGGATAAGGGCACAGGTTACACCTCAGCCAAGATTCTCGGTTTCGAAGATACCAACAACTACGAGTTCATCGTCACTCCTTACACTTCTTACGGCATCGCCGGAAAGTCTGAGACTGTTTCCTGCAAGCCTGAGGATGCTCAGTTCGCCTACAAGTACATCCCAGAGACCGTTACCGTTGAAGGTGCTGTGGAAGGTGCTGTCGTAAAGTGGGTCAACGAGTATGAGATTCCGGTAACCGTCAAGGTTTCTTTCAAGAACCTTATGGGTGAAACTGTTGTGAAGGAGGTCAAGGGCAATTCAGACGGCAGTCTGACTATTGGCGCATTTGTCGATCCTACCGAGGTCACCGTTACTGCATCCAACGCTGCCGGCACTGCCACTTCTGAGCCGCCTGTCGTTGTAGTCGCAGAACCGGCCAAGGGCGAGATTCCACGTGTCAACTACTCCATTGCTGACTACAGTGGTGGAATCCTTGGCGGTGGAATGGAAATCGAAAAACTCATTGACGGCAACTGGCAGACTACATGGCATTCCAGCACCAGTGCTGCAGGCCCTCTCCATTTCACAGTCGATCTTTCTACCGTTTATCAGGTATCGATGGTAGAATTCGTCAAGAGAACCGACGACCCGAATGCAAGCGGCTATCCAGAGCATATGGAAGTTTTCACCAGTCTTGACAATTCGACCTTTACAAAGGTCGGCGAGCATGAATTCGATGCCTCATACGTATTCAATCATGTTGTAGCCTTCGAACCTGTCAATGCCCGCTACGTCAAGGTGACATTCACCCATTCAGGCAGCTGGTCACATCTTGCTGAGTTCGTTGCTTACTCTCACAAGGATGTCACCACTCGCTATGCCGAACAGGCTGCCGCCGAACTTGTTCCTGATCCGGATGATGATGACACCTACTATCCTGAGACTGAGTATCTGAGGCCTATGCTTCCTTCAGACTCCTGGTACCAGGCAGGTTGGTACAACAATGTCAAGGTTACCCACTCCAACCCTGAAGAGGATCCTTCTGAGTACACTTACGAAACCACTGGAGGCGACTCTTGGCTCCCTCTTGCACCTCTGGAGAATGATGCTGCCGGTCCTAAGCTCATCTTCCGCTACACCTCGACCGGAAATCTCATGTGCGAGTTCTTCTGGTGCAAGGGCGGCTTCCCTAACAATCTTGCCGGCGGACGCGAGACCCCATTCAACATCAGCAAGACTGACAAGTGGAAGACATTCAAGATGGATATGTCCGGTGCTTGGTCTACTCATGGATGGCCTGGCAAGAAGGGCGACGGTGTCCGATTCGATATCGGTGACGGTGCTGACCAGAAGGTTGTCGTCAAACTCATGCGCTGGGCACCTAAGGACTGATGAATAATTCTCTAATACATATATCATGATGAAAAGCTTCTTTCTTTCGTCATTGATAGCTCTTTCAATAGTGTCCTGTACTTCTTCGGTGCAGGACACCGTTGATTATAGCTATGCAACTGACTTGATGACAGACACATGGGTCGCAACCGATGCCCTTGGTAGAACAATGCCCGGCTATGAAGAAGTCGGACCGGTCAAGAATGACCACCGCCGCATCGTCGGCATATTCTACATTACCTGGCACACCCAGGGACTGAAGAATCTCCCACAGCCGTATGAAGGCGATGTTACCAAAGTTCTCGAGAAGGATCCGAGTGCGCGAATGATTGCAGACCATCCGAACTGGAAACTTGGCTCCTATCACTGGGGCGAGCCGGAGAACGGTTACTTCCTCAGCCAGGACGAGTGGGTTATCCGCAAGGATATGTCCATGCTCGCTGATGCAGGAGTGGATGTCCTTGTGATGGACGTCACTAATGCCGTTCTTTACTGGGATGAGTGGGAAGTCACCTTCTCGACCATGATGAAGATGCGCGAGGAAGGCAACAAGACTCCTCAGTTCTGCTTCTGGGCCTTCAACGGAAATGTGATTTCCGTTGTCCAGCAGCTCTATGAGAAGTTCTACAAAGAGCCTAAGTACCAGGACCTCTGGTTCTATTGGGATGGCAAGCCGCTGCTTCTGTACAACGCTGAGCCGGAACTCGATGCGAACGGCGGCTGGCATGAGTACAAGGACGGCAAGGCCGACTATTCAGATGAGGTCAAGCAGTTCTTCACCCTCAGGAACATGTGGTGGGGCTACTATGAGTGGAACGGCAAGCGTTTCATCGGAACCGAGGACAACTGGAGTTTCGGCTACAGCATGGCTGACTCCGCAATTCTTGCGATGTCTCCTGATGAGCTTGTCTCAAAGCACAACGGCAGGCTTGAGGAGGCGGCAGTAACTCCTGCGCAGCATCCTGTCACAATGACGAAAGTTCCGATGGGCGTTGGCAAATCATGGTCCCGCGAGTTCGGACAGCCTAAGCTCAATGAATATGACATGCCGGATTCGGCCTATGTCCCTTGGCTCGGCAAGACCGTGGCAGATCCTACAGGCTACGGAATCTATTTCCAGGAGCGCTGGGATGATGCCCTGAAGTCAGACCCTGAGTTCATCTACCTCAATGACTGGAACGAATGGACTGCCGGCAAGTACAACGGTGAGGTCGGATGGCTGGGAAGGCAGAACCCGTTCATGTTCGTGGATCAGTACAATGCCGAGTTCAACAGGACAATCTCTCCTATGAAGGGTGGCTACACTGACAACTACTACATGCAGATGGCTCAGAACATCCGTCGCTACAAGGGAGTACGTCCTATTCCTGAGAACAAGGGCTACAACCGCGTGACTGTCGACGGTGACTTTGCTGACTGGACAAAGGTTAAGGTCGAGTACCGCGATACCAGGGGCGACACTGCCCATCGCGATGCCTACGGCTATGCCAACATCCACTACACCGACTCCACAGGGCGCAATGACATCCTGATGTCCAAGGTTGCGGTCGATGCAGACAACGTGAGCTTCTACGTGGAGACAGAGGGTGACATCACCCCTTCGACCGACTCCAACTGGATGCTCCTTCTCATCGATTCCGACAGGAACTCTTCTACAGGCTGGTACGGCTACGACATCCTCATCAACAAGAATGTCACCGATGCTTCCACCAGCGAGGTTCTTGCCTATGCCGACGGACAGTGGACCAAGACCGGAACCTGCTCTTATGCAGTTGCAGGCAACAAGCTTGAACTGTCTGTTGCCAATTCTCTGCTCGGAGTTGACGGCAAGGAGATTACGTTCGATTTCAAGTGGGCGGACAACCCTTCGGAACTCGAGGATCCGATTTCTCTCTGTCTCCATGGTGACACTGCACCGAACAGAAGATTCAACTACAGGTTCATCTGGAAGAAATAATCGGCAGGATATTCAATAAAAATCCTTATCTTGTGAGGGCATGGGCTGATTTGGCTCCATGCCCTTGTTTTTACTCGATTTGCACTACTGATAACCTAACTGTATATTCAAATGACCAACATCAAGTTTTTTGCAGCGGCAGCTGTCGCGCTGCTGGCAACATCCGCTACTCTTTCCGCACAGAAAGTCAACAGTGATTCCTGGGCGGCAACTGACGCTCTCGGAAGGAAAGTCCGTTCCTACGATGAAGCTCCGGCAAAGAATGACAAGCTTGTCGGAATCTTCTATTGGACCTGGCATCAGGGCAACGATCCGAAGGACTATCCGGTGAAGAACATCTCCGAGATCGTAAGGGAGCATCCGGAAGCTATGAAGGACTACAACCATCCTGCATGGGGAGATCGCAAACCAGGTTTCTTCTTCTGGGAGCAACCTCTGCTGGGTTACTACAAAACCACAGACAAGTGGGTTCTGCGCAAGCATGCCGAACTTCTTGCCGATGCCGGTGTCGATGCTGTTTTCTTTGACTGCACCAACGGCTCGCTGACTTTCAAGGATTCTTATGAGGCCCTTCTCGAAACCTGGTCCAAGGCCAAGGAAGATGGAGTGAACGTGCCTAAGATCTGTTTCATACTCAATCTCTTCCTCAATCCGGACACAAATGTCTCTCTTCGCCAGCTCTACAATGACCTTTACAAGCCGGGAAGATATTCGGACCTCTGGTTCATGTGGAAGGGAAAGCCATGCATCATGGCATATCCTGATCTGCTGACCGATTCGGCTCTCGATCAGGAAATCAAGCAGTTCTTTACCTTCCGTCCCGGACAGCCTGACTATGTGAACGGTCCTTTCCCGGACCGCAACGATCAGTGGGGATGGCTCGAGAACTATCCTCAGCACGGTTATGTCGCATCCAAGGACGAGAATGGCAAGGTGAAGTACGAGCAGGCTACAGTCGGAGTCGCTCAGAACACCAGCCCTGACAGGAAGGGCCACTGCGGAGCTTTCAATGTCAAGGATTCCTACGGCCGCGATTTCTCGGTCAGGAATGGATTCGACCCGAGGCCGGACGGCTATCTCTACGGATGGAACATTTCCGAGCAGTGGGAGAGAGCCTATGAACTCGATCCAGAGCTTGTATTCGTGACCGGCTGGAATGAATATATTGCCGGAATATGGCTTCCGAAAGACGGATGGCAGGGAGATCCTTTCTCCTTCGTGGACCAGTTCGACTGGGCTCACAGCCGTGACATCGAACCGAACAAGGGCTGGGGAGACAAGGGTGACGTCTATTATCTCCAGCTTGTCGACAGGATCCGCAAGTTCAAGGGTATGACTCCTGCAGAACCTGCTACAGAGGCAAAGACGATCAGTCTGGGCAGATTCTCGGACTGGGACGATGTGGGACCGTATTTCGCAAGCTACAAGGGCAACACGATGCATCGTGACCACGAAGGCCGCTATGACCAGTACTATGTCAACACTTCCGGCCGCAACGACATTGTCGGGGCAAAGGTTGCCCGGGATTCCAGGTACATCTGGTTCTATGTGGAGACTGCAGAGGATCTCACACCGAAGTCCGACCCTCACTGGATGCAGCTTTTCATCGATGTCGACCGTGACAAGGCAACCGGATGGAACGGCTATGACTTTGTCGTCAACCACGTATCACCGAAGGGCAGGGCTGTACTCGAGAGGAGTGTCCAGAACAACTGGATCTGGGAGACTGCCGGAAAGTGCAAGTACCGCGTAAAAGGCAACAAGCTTGCTATCCGTATTCCGAGGGAGATGCTCGGTATCGCCGACGGTCCTGTCGACATAGAATTCAAGTGGAACGACAACATGCAGGAGGAAGGCAACATCATGGATTTCTATGTCAATGGTGACACCGCTCCGGGCAGCCGTTTCAACTATGTTTATACTACAAACCAATAAACCAAAATGAAATTCATTTCGAAACTTTTTGCGGCTGTCTTGATGTCCGCAGTAGTGTTTGTCTCGTGCAAACCTGACGATCCGGATCCCACGCCGGAGCCGGAGAAACCGGTAGTGAAGCCGGAAGAGCCTGAGCCCGAGTTGAAATCTGTCCTGATCCCGATATCAGCGGCAGGTGCCCATGCGGCGCAAGTTTTGAATATGGGTAAAAATACCTATACGATAACCTGTACCGGTGGTGATCCGTATTTCTTCACTCCGAAGTTCACTGCAGACATTCCTGTCGACCATGCTATCCTCGAGTTCGAGTACACTGCAGATGCAGACCTGGCCACAGACCTTCAGATCTTCTATGTGACCAGCGCTCCGAGCGAGAACAGCTCCAAGAAGTACGGTACGCTCAAGGCCACTTCCACCTTCAAGACCTTCACTGCAGACATTTCCTCCTTCCGTCTTGACGGGTGGGGGAAGAAAGGACACAGCCTCAGAATAGATCCCGGTGACAACGGAGGTCCTACAATCACAATCAGGAATCTCAAACTTCGCCAGATGAACAAGGAAGAGATTTCTGCCAAAGGTGAGGCTCTTGCCAAAGAGCAGGCAAAGCAGGACATGGCTGACAGGATCGACAAGTATCTTGCCACCGACTATCCTTCATCGGTGACCAAAGTCAGTGTCACCAAGTCATCAGTCATCATCGAAGGCACCTGTGGCGGTGACGGCAGCTATGCCCTTGCTGAGGTTACGCCTTGGCAGGACATCACCGAACTGCAGACATTCCCATATGTCGAGAGCATCTCCGGCAAGAGTTTCACGGTCACTGTCGACCGTGTCGCCAAAGCCAGAGAGGGAATCGACTATGACCGCGTCTTCTCGAAGTGGGCTGTTGTCAAGGTCGATGGGGACAAGCATATTCTTGACTCCCATGGACGCTATGCCGATGAGGTCGAGCCTGTGGCTTCTCCTGACCCTCTCCCTCTGAAAAACAAGAAGGGAATCGCTGCGGGTGACCATTCATTGTATTTCAGTGACCTGGCAGAGATGGGCTGCGGAAGCAACACGATGAACGTCACTCTTGACGGTATCCTTCCGGGAAAGGGAAGCGGATATTCTTTCGGAGGCGTTTCCTACAATGTCGGGGGCGGCAAAGCTTACGTCGAGCGCATAGTTTCAAGCGTCAAGAACATGGGAGTGGTTGTCAATGCCATCATCCTCTGTCCTAAGGGCGGCGTGTTCACCGACCCTGAATGTACGGGAGGCTATTACTCGATGCCGAACCTGACGACCGCCGAGGCTTTCAACCACTATGCCGCTGCTCTTTCTTACCTGGCTTCACGCTACAACGATGAGAACGTCCTCGGCCGAATCTCCCATTGGATCATGCACAATGAGGTTGATGCGGGAACGACCTGGACGAACATGGGAGAACAGCCGATGACCCGTTATCTCGACCGCTACATCAAGTCCATGCGCATCTGCTACAACATCATCAGGCAGTATGACCAGAATGCGGCCGTGCTGGGTTCCTACACCCACAGCTGGACCGGAAAGGAGGACTATAGCCCTAAGGAGATGCTCGAGAAGACTGTAGAGTATTCGAATGCAGAAGGTGATTTCTGGTGGGGTGTGGCTTATCATCCTTACCCTCAGGATCTTGGCAATCCTTCTTTGTGGTCCAATGACGCTCAGGCGACATATTCGATGGACACCAAGTTCGTCACTTTCAAGAATCTTGAGGTGCTCGACAAGTGGATGAAGATGAAGGAGAATCTCTACAAGGGAGAGAAGAAGAGAATATGCTTCCTTTCCGAAAACGGTACCAACTCTCCGTCCTACAGCGATAGCAATCTTGCCCTTCAGGCAGCAGGCGGATGCTGGGCATGGAAGAAGGTGAAGAACCTCGACGGCATCGATGCCATCCAGTGGCACAACTGGAAAGACAACCGTGCCGAGTTCGGTCTCAGGATCGGTCTGAGGTCCTTTGCAGAGGGTGAATTCAATGATTTTGACCCTAAGCCAGTCTGGTATGTCTGGAAGGCTGCCGGAACCGATCAGGAAGATGAGGTCTTCGCTCCTTATCTGAGCACCATCGGCATCACTGACTGGGATTCCATCATGCATGAAGTTGAATAATATGAAATTTGAAACTATCAGATTGCTGACCACGGCTGCTCTTTTGGCCGTGGTTGGCGTTTCTTCCCATGCGCAGGCTATTCCATGGGAAGAGAAGGTCCGGATGGCAGAGAACATCGACAGCTATCTTGCCACCGAATATCCTTCTGTAATAAAGAAGGTTGTCGTGACTGAGGACAAGGTGACAATCTCCGGAGTCTGCTCCGGCGAAGGATCCTTCCTGCTTGCCGACATCGTTCCATGGCAGGATGTCACCGAAATGAATACCTTCCCGTACACGGTCGGAATCGGAACGAAAAAGTTCGAGATCACCCTTGACAGGTACGTCAAGGGCAGGGAAGGCATCGACTACGACCGTGTCTTCTCCAAATGGGCAGTCGTCAGGCTTGACGGCCCTGTCCAGATTCTTGATTCCCATGCCCGCTATGCCGACGAAGTAGCTCCAAAGGCCACTCCGGCTCCTCTCAAGTTGAAGAACAAGAAGGGTTTCGGCGCTGGAGGCGGTGAGCTTTACCTGAAGGAAGTCAAGGAAATAGGCATCGGAAGCGTCACTTCCAACATCCATCTGGTGGATGTCATCAGCGGAGAAGGTGAAGACTATGAATATGGTGGTCTCACCTATGCTTTCGGCAAATCCGTCGACAGGATCCGCAAGCATCTCGGTGCCCTCGCGGAAACAGATGTGGTAGTCTCTGCCATCATTCTCTGCGCGCGGAATTCCGTCTATGCCGATCCTGAGAATGAGGGCGGTTTCTACGCTATGCCGGACCTTACTTCCGCCAAGGCTTTCAATGTCTATGCGGCTGCTCTTGAATATCTTGCTTCCAGCTATTGGGGCCAGAACGGAGGACGCATTTCGCATTGGATCATGCAGAATGAGGTAGATATGGGGCATGAGTGGACGAATATGGGTAAACAGCCGGAAACCCGTCTTCTGGACCGTTATGTCAAGTCGATGAGGGTCTGCTACAACATCGCCCGTCAGTACGACCAGAATGCTTCCGTGCTTGAGTCCATGACGCACAACTGGGTCAACGGTGACGGCGGGTACAGCCCGAAGAGCATGCTCGAGAAGACACTTGCATATTCAAAGGCCGAAGGTGACTTCCGTTGGGGGATTGCCTACCATCCTTATCCTCAGGACCTCAGCCGTCCGAAATTCTGGGAGGATGACACCAGGTCCACTTTCGACCGAAACTCCGACTATGTGACTTTCAAGAATCTCGAGGTCATCGATGACTGGATCCTTCAGAAGGATCATTTCTACAAGGGGAAGAAGAGACCGCTGTTCCTTTCCGAGCAGGGTACCAATTCTCCGTCCTACAGTGAGGAGGATCTGACTCTTCAGGCAGCCGGTGCCGCCTGGGCTTGGAAGAAGACAGCCGCTCTCAAGGGCATCGATGCCATACAGTGGCATGGCTGGCGTGACCAGAGGGAAGAATTCGGCTTGCGCATCGGTCTCCATGCCTTTGCGGACGGGGACTATCAGGACTTGCAGCCGAAGCCTGTGTTCAAGGTCTGGGCCGCTGCCGGTACCGCTGAGGAAGACGAGGTTTTCGCGCCTTATCTTGAGGTCCTCGGCCTGAAGGACTGGAAGGAGATCATGCACAAGGTCTCCAGATAGGGTACAATTCTGTTCCATGGAGACCCAGCCTCCCGGTCCATCAACCAATGGTATAAGAAAGGCTGTTTGACAATAGTTGAAGGCGACTGAAAAGTGATTCAGCCGCCTTCTTTCGTATTCACATCTATGTCACGGAGCGGAAAGCCGTGAGGGGTTACTGCTTTCCGAGCTCTTCCAGAGGGATCACTGCTTTCCGAGCTCTTCCAGAGGGATCACTGCTTTCCGAACTCTTCGAGAGGGATTACTGTTTCCGGAACTCTTCCAGGCCGGAATTGAGGAATCCGATGAAGCCTTCGACTGAGAGGTCATAGCCTCTTACGGGAAGGAGCTGGTTGCCTTCGCTGTCGAGGATCACGTAATTAGGCTGGGCATTCACTCCGAATTTGGTCCTTGCTATCCAGGAGTTCTTCCTCCCCAAATCCTTGAGGACTTTGCCTTCCGGTGTGGTAATACGTTCGTCCTCGGCAAGTTTGGTCTTGTCGTCGGTGTACAGAGCGACGATGACATATTCATTGCTGAGAATCCGGAGAACCTCAGGGTCGCTCCAGACTCTCTGCTCCATCTCGCGGCAGTTGACGCAGCCGTGTCCCGTAATGTCCACGAACACTGGCTTGCCCTGCTCTTTCGAGGCTTCCAGACCTTCCTCGATTGTGAAGTACCCGCTCAGGCCGAGAGGAAGCGTCAGACCACTTCCGGCGCCATGTGCGGATGAAGAAGCGCTCTGCGATGCGTGGACGGCTCCTTCGTCACCTTGAGAAGTGGTGCCCGAATATGCCGATATGACGAAGTCCTGCGTCTGGATCGGCGGAAGGTAGCCTGAGAGGGCCTTCAGCGGCGCGCCCCACATACCCGGAATCATGTAGACGACGAAACTGAACACACCGATTGCGAGAGCGAGCCTTGTCACCGAGAGATGCTCCAGAGGGGAGTCATTCGCAAAGCGGATCTTGCCCAGAAGGTACAGACCCAGAAGTGTGAAGACGACAATCCAGATTGCAAGATAGATTTCCCTGTCCAGCAGACCCCAGTGGTAGGTCTGGTCGGCAACGCTCAGGAACTTGAATCCAAGAGCCACTTCTATGAATCCCAGCACAACCTTTACCGTGTTCAGCCATGATCCGCTCTTCATCTTCTTCAGAAGGGACGGGAACATGGCGAGAATCGTAAACGGAAGGGCAAAGGCCACTGAGAATGCAAGCATGGTCACCATCGGCGTCCAGAATTCTCCCTGTGTGGATTTGATCAGGACAGTGCCGACGATAGGACCTGTGCAGGAGAATGACACGAGCACGAGTGTGAGGGCCATGAAGAATATGCCGCCAATGCCTTTTGCGTTCGATTTCGAGTCTGTCTTGTTTGACAGGCTGCTTGGGAGTTCGATCTCGAATGCTCCGAAGAACGATGCGGCGAAGACCATGAACACTGCGAAGAACAGCAGGTTAGGCAACCAGTGAGTGGCAAGCCAGTTGAATATGTCGGCTGTCACCGATTCTCCTCCGACGATCCAGGTTATGCCGATGATGATGCAGATCGGAACCGTGTAGAGAAGTACGATGAAGAGGCCGTACAGGAAGGCCTTGAGCCGTCCCTCCGCCGGAGAGGACGACTGCTTCATGAAGAAGGAAATCGTCATCGGTACCATCGGGAAGACACAAGGCGTCAGAAGCATTGCGAATCCCCAAAGGATGGCTTCGATGATCAGTCCCCATATTCCTCCTCCTTTCTCCTCCTTTCCTTCTTCCGGACCGATTGCGGTATCAGCCCCGTTCTCCGGACCGATTGCGGTGGATGAGGCATCAGCCCCGTCTCCGACTTCCACTTCGAACTGAAACTCCTCCGGAGCCGCGCAGAACATGTCGTTGCAGGCGCTCCAGCTGATCGTTCCCTTGAGAGTCTTGCTGCCCTCGACCCTGACGGTCTGCCTGAAGACTGCGGTTTCGTAGAACACCTCGGAACCGTCCAGCTCGCTCGGCGTGGTGACCGGTACAAGCTCGCCTTCGACAGTCAGTCCTTCGGTCTGTTCGAAGGTCACGGCCACCGGATTGTATGGATCGGAAACAGAATAGATGTGCCAACCGTCGATGATGTCGGCTGTGAATGTCAGCACGCAGCCTTCGGCGGTCTTCTCCCCGGCAGTTACTTTCCAGGTCGCAGTTGCCTCCGGTGCCTGTGCAAAAGCAGCTGTGCCCCACATAAGGAGCACAGCCAGCTTTGCCATGATATTCCTGAATGCAGGTTTCATAGTCGTTGGTCTGTTTGTTATTTTGCGTATGCCACTGAACGTGTCTCCCTGATGACGGTGATCTTGACCTGTCCAGGATACGTCATTTCTTCCTGAATCTTCTGGGCGATGTCGGCAGAAAGCCTTGAGGCCTGGTCGTCACTGACCTCCTCAGCTCCGACAATCACGCGCAGTTCGCGTCCGGCCTGGATCGCGTAGCTCTTTGTGACTCCATGGTAGGCGGCTGCAAGATCTTCCATTCCCTTGAGTCTCTTGATGTAGGACTCGATGACTTCACGGCGTGCTCCAGGGCGTGCTCCTGAAATGGCGTCTCCGATCATCACGAGAGGGGAGATGATGGAGGTCATCTCGATCTCTTCGTGGTGAGCTCCGATGGCGTTGCAGACATCCGGCTTTTCCTTGTACTGCTCCGCGAGCCTCATTCCGAGAAGTGCGTGTGGAAGCTCCGGCTCATCCTCAGAGACCTTTCCGATGTCGTGGAGAAGTCCGGCTCTCTTTGCAACCTTAGGGTTCAGACCAAGCTCGGATGCCATTGTGGCACAGAGGTTGGCGACTTCCCTGGAGTGCTGGAGAAGGTTCTGGCCGTAGGAAGAACGGTACTTCATCCTTCCGATGAGTTTGACCAGTTCGATGTTCATTCCGTGGATGCCAAGGTCGATGCAGGTGCGCTTTCCTGTCTCCAGAATCTCTTCCTCAAGCTGCTTCTTCACCTTGGTGACGACCTCCTCGATCCTTGCAGGATGGATCCTGCCGTCGATTACAAGCTGGTGGAGCGCCAGTCTGGCTACCTCCCTGCGAACCGGGTCGAATGCCGAGAGAAGGATGGCATCAGGAGTGTCGTCGACCACGATCTCGACACCTGTCGCAGCCTCCAGAGCCCTGATGTTGCGGCCTTCGCGTCCGATTATCCTACCCTTGATCTCATCGTTCTCGATAGGGAAGGTAGTGACCGCATTCTCGATAGCTGTTTCGGTGGCCGTCCTCTGGATGGTGTTGATCACGATTCTCTTGGCTTCCTTGGAAGCATTGAGCCTGGCCTCGTCCATGGTGTCGTTGATGTAGGCCTGGGCTTCGGAACGGGCTTCCGCCTTCATGTTCTCCATCAGGATGTTCTTGGCATCCTGAGCGCTCATCCCGGCAATCACCTCGAGCTGCTTGTTGACCTGGGCGGTCTTCTTTTCATATTCATCCTCCTTCTTTGCGAGATTCTCCTGCTGGGCGATGAATGACTGTCTTGCGCTTTCGCTTTCGCGGATCTTCTTCTGCAGCTCGTTGTTCTGCTGGTTCAGGTTCTGCTCTTTCTGGCGGATCCTGTTCTCGGCATCCTTGAGCTGGCTGTTCTTGTCGTTGACATATTTGTCATGCTCGCTTTTGAGCTGGAGGAACTTCTCCTTGGCCTGATGGATCTTTTCGTTCTTGATGTTCTGGGCCTCGACCTCAGCCTGCGCAATGATTTCGTTTTTGCGTCCGTTCAGGACAATGCGCTGGATGACGGTGTAGGCCGCTATTGCAATGGCGGCTCCGATCAGGGAGCAGATTATGTAAGCTATCATAACTTTATTTGTACAATTTGAATTGGTTCAACTGTTTCTCCTGTTTCCGTTACGTGGTGTATCTGCCTCGTTGTGCGGGGCATATGAAAAAAGACGACCACCGGCGTCTGACCGATTGATCGTCTGGAATATTCAAAGAAAAAAGCCGTCAGTCGCTGTCAAAAATCTTAAATGATAAGATTTGAGATCCGTTGCGGTTCGGAAATCCATCGTCGCTTCTGAAGCAATCCCCGAAGGTAACCTTGGCCTGTCCTTGTCGCTCCGAGTTAACCCGGTTCCGTAGAACTTGTTGATTTCAGCACGTGGGACTAACGGCCGTTTTTCTCTATGTCTTTCAGGTATGATTCGATGTCTTCCTCAAGCTTTCCGGCTTCGCTGTTCGCCTCGGCGAGTTTCTTCTGGCTCATCAGTCTGCTGACCGATTCGGTGATTGCAACGAAGGCCAGTTTGTCAGATAACGGCTTGCCGGGATACTTCGCATCGTACGCGGCGAGTTTCTGGTTTATCGTCTCGGCCGCGAGTCTGAGCATCTGCTCCATTTCGGGAGAATTCGCCTTGAGGGGATACTCCTTGCCTGCAATCCTTATTTTGATGCTCTGCTCCATAATCAATTTTCCATCAGCGAGATGCACTTGTCAATCTCCTTGATGAGCCTGTCTATCTTCTCTTTTGCGCCGCTGTCGCTTCCGGCCGGCGCCATGAAAGCTTCCGTAAGACGTAGATTGTCAACCTGATGTTCCAAATCTTCAATCCGTCTGAGACAGGATTCGTTGTCAGCTCTGCTCTGTGCGAGCTCTTTCTCCAGAGTCTCACGTCTGGACTTTTCGTTCTCGTACAGCGCAATCAACTTTTCGATATTGTTCTTTATACCTTCAAGCATTTGCACAAGGCTGCCAATAATTTACCTGCCTGTCTGCAAATTTAGCAATTATTCTCAATATTTCAAGGTTCTTTTATCAATGAAATATGGCTATCTTTGTAGACCTTGAACATGGATTCAAAACTGTTCGGAAACAACTATGACAATCACAATTCAGAATAGGGAAATACCGGTGCTTCTTCTGACGGGATATCTCGGAAGCGGCAAGACTACATTGCTCAACAGAATACTCAACAACCGCAAGGGAATACGTTTCGCCGTGATCGTCAATGACATCGGCGAAGTCAACATCGATGCCGACCTTATCCAGAAGGGAGGTGTCGTCGGCAGTACTGACGACAGTCTCGTCCCTCTTCAGAACGGCTGCATCTGCTGCACCCTGAAGATGGACCTCGTCAACCAGCTCAATGACCTTTGCCGCGCGGACCGTTTCGACTACATCGTCATAGAGGCCAGCGGCATCTGCGAGCCGGCACCGATTGCGCAGACCATCTGCGGAGCGCCATCCATGCTTCCTGAATATGCCAGGGGCAACACACCGAAGCTCGACTGCATCGTGACAGTCGTCGATGCTCTCAGGATGCAGAGCGAATTCGACTGCGGGGAAGCCCTCCGCAAGGATGAAATCGGCGAAGAGGACATCGAGAATCTTGTCATCCAGCAGATCGAATTCTGCAACATCGTGCTTCTCAACAAGGCCTCGGAAGTCACTCCTTCCGAACTCGGAAGGGTGAAGGCTATAGTCGCGGCTCTGAACCCGAAGGCTGAAATCATAGAGTGCGACTGGTGTGATGTGGACTTCGACAGGATTCTGGGCACAGGCAAGTTCGACTTCGACAAGGTCGCTACTTCCGCAGCCTGGAT
>SFMU01000059.1 GCA_004552965.1 Bacteroidales bacterium
AAGGACTGGGCGACATCCGACAGGATCCGCGACAGCCTCAAGGAACTCGGCATCTCCGTGAAAGACGGAAAGGATGGTGCCGAATGGACTCTGGAATAGGGCGTACTTGTTTGCTTTACAATATTCAATTAAGAAACTGCGAAAAAGACTATGAAACTGCGAAAAAGACTTTCAGCCTTCTTCTGCTTTGCTATTGCATTCTGTCTGCAGGGGATGGCTACAGAGACAATCAGCCTGAACAAAGGCTGGAAGTTCAATCTCTGCGAAAAAGGTGTGGTAAGGGACTGCTCTTCACCATCTTTCGACGACACCTCATGGCGGACGCTCGATGTCCCGCACGACTGGTCGATCGAAGGACGCTACGACAAGAGCAATCCAAGCGGCCCTCAGGGAGGGTATATGCCTTGCGGCACTGGCTGGTACAGAAAAAGTTTCAGCCTCGGCAGTGAATATCAAGGCAAAAGAGTGACCCTCCGCTTTGACGGAGTCTACATGGACAGCGAAACCTGGGTCAACGGCCGGATGGTCGGAAGATACCCCAACGGCTACAACTCTTTCGAATACGACATCACCCCATTTGTCAGATTCGACGGAAGCCCGAACACCATTGCTGTAAAGGTCGACAACTCGCTCCAGCCGGGATCCAGATGGTACACTGGCTCGGGCATCTATCGGGATGTCAACCTCCTGATCGACAACCAGCTGCACTTTGTCCACGATGCCACCTTCGCAAGGACATCAACGGCCGGGACCGATGAGGCGGTACTGGATATTGACTGCAGGGTGGTTGCCCATAACTACCCTGAAACGAGATTTGCCTGGACCGACAACACTTCCCTGTACGTCTGGACCCGCAACGGTCAGGAC
Organism: Bacteroidales bacterium; assembly: GCA_004552965.1. Lineage (GTDB taxonomy): Bacteria > Bacteroidota > Bacteroidia > Bacteroidales > UBA932 > Cryptobacteroides. Next base: position 868 of record SFMU01000059.1, read on the forward strand.
AACGATACCCAGGCCAAGCCGGACAACCGCGTTGCAAAGCAGTGCGAGATAAGGTTCACCCTCAAGGATTCCGACGGATCTGTTGCAACAGCTTCTGAGACCCGGGTCATCGGGGATTTCACGGAGAACGACTTCCACTCCAGCCTCAGAGTCGACTCTCCAAAGCTGTGGTCCTCATCTTCACCTTATCTTTATACTCTCGTCTGCGAGCTGTTCTGCGAAGGTGAGCTGATGGACAGCCAGCAGATGCGCATAGGCCTGAGGGATGTCCGCTTCGACAGCAAAAACGGAATGACGGTGAACGGAGTCAAGGAAAAGATTCAGGGAATATGCCTCCACCAGAATGCTTCCTGCTTCGGAAGCGCAGTACCGAGAGAAGTCTGGGAATACCGCCTCAAGCAGCTGAAGGAGATTGGCTGCAACGCCATCCGCCTGAGCCACTACCCCTTCGCCCCGATGGTCTACGACATCTGCGACGAACTGGGCCTGTATGTCTCCAACGAAATCTTCGACGAGTGGAACCGCGGGCAGGAATGGGGCTACAGCGAGAGCCCGTACGGCAAGATGCCATATTCCTACTACAGATTCTTCGACCAGTGGCATGAGACTGACCTTAGGAATATGATCCGAAGGGACAGGAACCACGCCTGCGTCATCATGTACATGCTCGGCAACGAGATCCCAAACCAGAGAATCAAAGGAAAGGAGATAGCCAGGGAACTGATCGGGATAACCCGTGAAGAGGATCCTTCAAGGCCGGTGACTGCAGCCTGCGACTTCTTCGTCGGGGCCAATGCCTACGGCTTTATGGACCTGTTCGACATCGCCGGCTACAACTACATTGACAGAATCCACAAGGACAGCCTCTATCTTGCGGAACATGCCCGCTACCCTGACAGGATACTTCTCGGCACCGAGACCTACCACAATCCGATGAACCACGCAACGATAATGAAGACTGACGCCGCAATCGGAGAATTCATCTGGATCGGCTACGACTATCTCGGCGAGATTGTCTGGCCGGACACCCGGGGATGGGACGATGGCATCTTCGATGTCGCAGGCTTTCCGAAAGCGGAGGCCCATCTGCGCAAATGCCTCTGGAGCGACGAGCCGACAGTCTTTGCGGGAGTGCTGAAAGACGACGGCAGGGATTTCGACTGGAGCATCCGACCGGTCAAGGGTCACTGGAACTGGAAAGGAGAAAGAGAAGTGACCGTCTACGCCTACAGCAACTGTGAGGAAGTCGAGCTCAAGGCAGGAGGCAGGAACTTCGGCAGAAAGAAAGTGGACACTGACAGCTGCTGCGTCTCCTGGACAGTTCCCTACAAGGCAGGAACCCTCACGGCAACCGGCTACAACTCAGGGAAGAAAGTCACTTCCTGGAAGATGGAGACAACCGGGGAGGAACTCTGCTCGGTGGGCGTCAGAATGCTTGGCGGCTGCATGGACGGCGGAATCGCAATCTTTGAAGTCGATGCCCTCGACAGCAAGGGAAGGAGGATTCCTGAATATTCAGGGACATTCACCGTCAATGCTTCCGGAGGCCGGGTGATAGGCATCGACAACGGCTGCCAGTACGATCCTCAAGGCCTGAAATACACCTCAACCACCGACGGCGTCTTCCACGAAGGACGCGCCGTCGTCTATGTCAGGACAGAAGAAGGTAAGGAAGCCTCTCTGGAAATCCGGACCGTAAACGACTAGAAGTCAAGGTCCAAAGAGACAGGACAATGGTCGGAACCGAAGATTTCGTTGTGAATCGCGGCTCCGGCCAGTTTGTCTCTGAGAGCTTCTGAAACCAGGAAGTAGTCGATGCGCCACCCGGCGTTCTTCTCCCTTGCGCTGAAGCGGTAGGACCACCAGGAATACTTCACTTCATCGGGATTCAGGAAGCGCCAGGTGTCGATGAACCCGGCATCGAGCAGAGTTCCGAACTTTTCGCGCTCCTCATCCGTGAAGCCGGCATTGCGCCGGTTCGTGGACGGATTCTTCAGGTCTATCTCCTTGTGGGCGACATTGAGGTCCCCGCAGATCACAACGCCCTTGCGGGCGGCCAGGCCAGTGACATATTCACGGAAAGCGTCCTCCCAGGTCATCCTGTAGTCGAGCCTGCGAAGGCCGTCCTGCGAATTCGGGACATAGACGCACACTAGGTAGAACTGGGGCATCTCGAGGGTGATCACCCGGCCTTCGTGGTCATGCTCGTCGATTCCGAGCCCGTAGCTGACGGACAGCGGAGTGTGCCTTGAATATATTGCCGTACCCGAATATCCCTTCTTTTCGGCAGAGTTCCAGAAGGAGACGTAACCCGGGAACTCGAGATCGAGCTGACCGGGTTGCATCTTGGTCTCCTGGAGGCAGAAGAAATCGGCGTCCAGGGAGGCAAAGGCCTCTGCGAAACCTTTGCCTGCACATGCCCTGAGGCCGTTGACATTCCAACTTACGAATCTCATCTGATCAGGCTTCCGTTTTGAGATAATCCAGAATCTGCTCGGCGTGAATCTTTGTCTTGATTTCCTTAGGCGTGAAGATCTTCTCGATCACACCTTCTTCATTGACAAGATAGGTCGTGCGGAGTATTCCGACTGTCCTGCGACCGCAGGCAACCTTCTCTCCCCAGCAACCGAGGGCCTGAAGCAGGTCAGTGCCGACATCGGCGATCAGAGGGAACTCCAACCCCTGGGCATCGGCAAACTTTTTCTGGAGAGCCTGAGAGTCTCGGCTCACACCGATGATTTCGTAGCCGAGGGCGGCCAGGTCTTCCTTGTGGGCCTGAAGCGAGCAGGCTTCCGCCGTGCAGCCGCTGGTGTTGGCCTTGGGATAAGAGTAAAGGACTATCTTTCTGCCGCGGTAGTCTTCGCGCCTGATTTCCCGGCCGTTCTGATCGATGCCGAGGACATCCGGGATTCTGTCACCTATAGTCATGATGATTCTGTTTCTGAGTGTCGGATTCCAGTAATATGAAAATAATAAGTTGCGGCAGATTCTAATAGCGGAGAGTAACATTGTGGGTGCCGGCGGCAAGGGTTGCGTTCTTGCCGTTGTAAAGGGTCACGTCGCACTCGGTTCCTTCCGGTACGGTGATGACCGCGGCTATCTTCCTGCCCTTGCGGTCGAGCCTGACGGCAATCGTGCCGTAGACAGTCTCGAACGAGAGGCTGATCTGCTTAAGTGAAGCCATCTGCGGAGCCACCCTGAAACGGCGGTAGGCCGGTTCTGTCGCATCCACGCCAGCGAGCTGACGGAACATCGAGATGACACCTCCGGAAGTCCAGGCATGGTTGCAGGTTCCGGTGTGGTTCCAGTGCTCATAGAGTGTAGTGCAGCCTTCCTTCATGACGGTAGGGTACATCTTCTTCATCCTGTCGATGGCCATCTGCGGCTCACCCATCGTGTAGAGTGCGTCCAGGACATAAGGGAACATGTAGGTGGTGGCATTGTACTCCTGCTCGAAGACAGCCTTGATTGCCGGATACTTATCCGGAGTTGCAAGACCGGAGATGACAGCCAGCGCCTGCACGCGGTCATCTGTGTGAGGGTCGTCATAGTTAGGGCTGCGATACTCCTTTCCGTTCCAGAAGTCAGCTTCGACCTTGTCGGCGATGACCTTCATCATTGCCTCGTTCTCCAGTGCATCCTCTTCTCTGCCAAGCATCCTCGCGAAGACTGCCTCTGACTTGAGGGCGAGGTAGTACCAGAAGTTGAGCTGAGCCTGACCGTCCCTGTGGACACCCTCGTCCGGCCAGTCCCAGTCGCCGTAACGGTAGACCGGAAGGCCTTCGGAATCGATCTGCCAGACCTCGTGAAGGTACTTGTGGAGCGGGTCATAGACATCGGCCACGAAAGAATCGTCTCCGGAATAGAACCACAGGTTGCGGACTCCGTACCATCCCACGACATTGACCATCTGCATCGGGAGTTCCTTGAAATAGTTGGAGCAAGGAATAGGATGGTAGACGATGCCGTCCGGCTTCTGCCAGGCAACAAGTTCGCGATAACCTTTGATGACAAGCTGGTCGGCCGTCCGGTCGAAGCAGTAGAATGCAGTGTTGAGATCGTTGACGATGTCGCCGAACCACTGGGCCCTCTCACGGTCAGGACAGTCGAAGTAGTTGTCCCTCATATTCACGTACATTGTCCTGACTGCCTTCTCCCAGTAGTCGTTCAGGAACGGATCGTCGCAGGAGAAGGTGCCGGCGAATTCGGTGGCATAGCCGGTTTCGTGGAAGCCCACCTCCAGAACCTTCACATCGGAAGGGACGATGTACATCAGGACCTCTCCGTTCATCCACGGGAGGTGCTCATATTCCTGGACGCCCTCTCTGGTGACATATTCACCGCTGACGCATTTCTCGCCGGTGACGATGTCGTGGTCGGTGATCATCGGGATGACTCTGCCGGCCGGGCCCTCGACCTTCAGGCAAGGAGAGAACTGGCAGTTGTACGGGAGGCGGCAGTAGAGGGTGTCTCCGGACTGGCGTGTGGAGACATATTCCCTGTAGCCGAAATCCTTCCACTGCGGAATCGGCCTGCGGACAAGCTTTCCGAAAGGAGGCATGCCGTGCTTCACTCCGATTTCGATTGCCGGACCGAAGCCTGCCTTGGAATCGTACCTGTACCAGTCTTCAGGGAAGACGTTGGCATCGAAGCGGACGTTGTTCTCGCTGAGACGGTAATTTGTGACACGGCAATGAGCGGTGCTGTAGCCTCTGTGGATTTCGCATCCCCAGCTCTTGTCGGAGAGAATCTCCACTCCTTCACCGCGGGCATCGAATATCATTGCCGCGATACCGCTGCTCATGTGGCTGAAGCCGGCACGGCCGAAGTACCACAGAAGGATGCTGATCCTGTTCCTGCCACTCTTGAGATACGGAGCGATCTCAACCTCGTCATAATAGCCGTCGCCCGGGGCCGGACCTCTCTTCAGGCCACCCTCGAAGACAACCAGCTCGTCATTGATCCAGAGCCAGTACTTGCTGTCGGCCGCAATGCGGGCCACCAGGGACTCCGGAACTTTGTCCAATGTAACATCCTTTCTGAAGGCAAGCCAGGTGTTTGCCTCACTCAGACACTGCTCCTTGGAGATCCACTTTGCTTTCCACGAATACTCCTGAGCTGCCGAACCGACACTTGTCAGCAGGGCCAAGACGGTCAACGCCGCAATTGTGAAGAATCTTTTCATTATCTGTAAGTTATTAGTTTATTATGTTCATTCGGTCTGCCTGACGGATTCGTCAAGATAGGACAGGCCTCCGCAGACAGCCTGCAAAAGGGCCTGGGATTCATGCGAAAGGGTTGCGAATATCATCCCGAACTCGAACGGAACCCCGTAGACATAGGAAATCGCTCCGGCAACCATGAAATGGAAGGCTCCGAAACCACCGGGAACCGGCAGAATCGAGGACAGGCTTCCCACCAGCATCAGGAACAGGGCATCGACCGGGCCGAGACCGGACAGGTTCTCCACACAGGATGCCATGGCTTCAGGGATGGCGGCTGTGTCCATCCCCTGCACGGCATGCAGCACGGAATAGCTCATCAGCCAGTACGAAACCCAGACAAATGCGGTCTGGAGCAGGAAAAGCCAGCCTTTTTCCATTTTCACACAGCTGACAAAACCCTGCCACAGCCCCTTGCAGAAGCCTATGATCTTCTCAAGGAAAGAAAGCCTCGAGCGGAAGAGAGCACAGAAACCAATGAATATTCCGACACACATAATGGCTGCAAGAAGGATCCACAGCGAAGAAAAATCGAAGCCGGTCGCAACTGTTCCCAGCACCTTGTCCATGAAGAAGGCGCCGAAACGGCCCCAGGTCGCAACCAGGAATATTCCGAGTATCGAGGCCATCGCGACCAAGTCTGAAGAGCGTTCCAGGGCAGCCGTCCCCAGAACCTTGTCGAACGATGCTATCCGTCGGCCGTTTTCCGAAGGATCGGGAGCGGAACGGGCTGTCACGAAGCCGCAGCGGGCGAATTCCCCTACTCTCGGAAGGACAAGATTGACGGCATAGCTGATGTTGACTGCATTGAAACAGGTTCTGAAAGATGTTGCCGGATCGATCGGCAGCAGCAGCCTGCGCCACCTCAACCCCCTGAAAATGAAGGACATGACCCCAAAAAACATGGAAGCGGCAATCCACCCCCAGCTGCAGGCCTTGAGCGCAGCCTTGAATTCAGCCCATCTGACTTCGCGGAAAGCGAAAAAGATGAGGACCGCGGCAAGCAGGAAAAGGAATATGTAGCGGACCGTTTTCCTTACCTTATTGTTCATAGCAGATACAAATATATAAAAAATTAATCGTTATCTTTGTGTTCTGACCATCTTCACTGTTAGACATGAAATCAATCTTAGGAATTGGCAATGCCCTCACTGACATCCTGGCTGTGTTCCCGGATGAAACGATGCTTCGAGAATACCACCTTCCTCCCGGCAGCATGCAGCATGTCGACCTTGAAACCGGAGACAGGATCTGGGACAAGCTGAAGGAGGTCGGGGTGAAGTATGTCCCCGGAGGTTCCGCCGCCAACACCATCACCTGCACATCGATTTTCGGCATGCCTTCCGGCTTCATCGGGAAGATCGGAAATGACGAACTCGGGCATCTCTACAGGAGCAGCCTGGAGCAGTCCGGAGTGAAGACGACCCTGCTGACCGGCACGAAAGGTTCTGGCCGCGCCATGTGCTTCATCACGGGAGCAAATGCGGAGAGGACCTTCGCCGACTACATGGGAGCCGCCCTGGAGCTGGTTCCCGAGGACTTGAAACCTGAATTCTTCGAAGGTTACGACTATTTCCACATCGAGGGCTACCTTGTTCAGAACCAGGATCTTATCCGAAAGGCAGTGCAGATGGCGAAGGAGGCTGGATGCATCATCTCCATCGACATGGCATCCTACAATGTCGTGGAATCCAACGAGGCTTTCTTCCACAATCTTGTGGAAAAGTACATCGACATCGTCTTCGCCAACGAAAGCGAGGCACGGGCATATACCAAGAAAGAGCCGCGCGAGGCTCTTGACGAACTGGCCGAGCAGTGCAGGATTGCCATCGTGAAGGTCGGGAAGGACGGTTCGATGGTCAAGGCTGGGGACGAATACCATTTCATCGATCCATGGCCTGCCGCCACGATCGATGCCACCGGAGCGGGCGACACCTATGCCGCAGGATTCCTTTACGCCCATTCGCTCGGGATGCCGCTCAAGGTCTGCGGTGAAGTAGGCTCGATAATTGCTGCAAAGGTCGTCGAAGTGATCGGAACCAAGATCGACATTCCGAGGTGGAAGGCCGCCAAGGAGGAAATCCGCCGTCTCATCGCTTCCGTCAACGGTTAGCCGCCGCAATTGTTATTTATTTGTCAGGAAAGACGATATGTTTGAATTTGTAAAAGATATTTTCAGGAAAAGCAGCCTCAAGAAGAACGCCAGCACTGTCGAGACCGGATTCCTGCCACTGAACAGAATCAGAAGCTATGTTGCCGTCATCGACGTGGAGGACACTTCGTTCGATGCATGCAAAACAGCGATAATGAACTATTTCCGCTCGCACAACATCAACGGATGCGTCTTCTTTCAGGACTTCCGCAAGATCGGAAGCGAGGACAGGCTCATCACCAGCATCCAGACCACAATCACCAGGAAAGACCTGGACTGGCTCGGAAGGCCGAACAAGTACAAGCTGAATGTGCTCAAGGAGATGAACCCTGATGTGTTCATCTCGCTTATCAATGATCCCGGATTCGCCGTAGAGTACATGGCCAGGACCTCGAACGCCAGATTCAAGATCGGACGCAAACAATTGCCCGGCAATCTTTTCGACCTTGTCATCAAGGATCCGGCGGGAAAAGATCTGTCCCAGCTGCAGAGTTTCCAGGCAATGAAAGAGTACCTCAACCGCATCCAGTAAACATTCAGACAGGAAATGAGCAGACTTACCCGCAACATCGGTGTCGCTGCCAAAGGATTTGCGATGGGGGCGGCAAATGTGATACCCGGCGTTTCCGGAGGCACGATCGCCCTCCTCACCGGCATATTCAATGAACTTATCGGGGCGCTCAACGCCCTCCTTACCCCGAAGGCCTGGAAACTGCTCTTCAAAGGCAATTTCAGGGAGTTCTGGGAATATATTCACGGAACATTCCTGCTCTGGCTCGGAGCTGGAGTCGTTGCAAGCGTGTTCTCGCTCGCGAAGCTGATGGAATATGTCCTGAGCCACCACCCTGTGCAGACCTGGGCATTCTTCTTCGGACTGATCCTGGTCTCCGCCGTGTTCATGCTGGCGGATCTCAAGGGCAAGAAAGCCATGGATGTCCTCTGGCTCGCCATCGGAGCGGCAATGGGGGCGGCAATCTGCCTCCTATCCCCTTCCACCACTCCTGACGCACCCTGGTTCATCGCAATCTGCGGCGCAATCGCAATCTGCACGATGATCCTTCCAGGCATTTCGGGCAGTTTCATCCTGGTGCTTCTCGGCAAATACGACTACATCATGGGGGCGGTAAGCAATCTGGACATTCCTGTCCTGGCAGTGTTCGCAGTCGGCTGCGTTGTGGGAATCGTTGCCTTCTCGAAGATTCTCCACTGGCTGATCGCCCATTTCGAGAAGCAGACCCTGCTCGTGCTGATCGGCTTCACGGTCGGTTCCCTGGTCAAGGTCTGGCCTTGGGCTGACAAAGCTGCCTATCAGGCCGCCAATGCTCTGACCGGCTGTCCGGAAGGAGAACTTCACATTCTGTCCGCAGTCATCTGCGCGATTGTGGCTGCAGCTTCAGTAATTGTCCTGGAGGTTCTGGCACATCGTGCAAAAGGGGCCGACAAGGACACCGGAGAGTAGAGAACTGAAGATTTTTCAAAAAAAGTTTGCAAAATAGAAAATTATGCCTACCTTTGCATTCGCAACGCGGAAATAGCTCAGTTGGTAGAGCACGACCTTGCCAAGGTCGGGGTCGCGAGTTCAAGTCTCGTTTTCCGCTCCACAAGGATGACTCGAAAGGTCATCCTTTTTTTTGTTGCAGGCAGGGTCGGGCGGCGAGGCAGGGTCTCGGTTCCGGACCGGAAGGATCTCGCTTCCGCCCCGGAAGGATGGCACGCAAGGTCATCTATTTTGGTGCAGGCAGGGTCGGGCTGCGAGGAAGAATCTCGCTTCCGCCACCAAGAGCCGTCCCACAACCGGTCTTCAACCGGCATCAGATTGATCTTCGGGAGTGCTTCGGCACGGCACCTCCTCCCACAACCATCTCAGTGGCATCCCGGCGTGGCGAAGGAGTCATCTATCGGGTCTTCGGCACGGCCACCCTGCCCACAGGTACCTCAGCGGCATCCTCGCGTGGCGAAGCGTTCTTATGAACGTCCTTCGGCACGGCGACATTGCCCACAGATGTCTCAGTTGCATCCTCGCGTGGCAAAGCGTTCTTCTGACCGGGCTTCGGCACGGCGACATTGCCCACAGATGCCTCAGTGGCATCCCCGCGTGGCGAAGCGACACCAAACCGATGCCTAACCGGTCTATGAACGGTGTTAATGGCTGGCTTCGGCACGGCCACCCCGCCTACAGGCATCTCAGTGGCATCCCCGCGTGGCGAAGTGTTCTTCTGATTGTCCTTCGGCTTGGCGACCCTGCCCACAGGTACCTCAGTGGCATCCTCGCGTGGCGAAGAGGAACTTCCGACCGGTCTTCGGCACGGCGACCATGCCCACAGATGCCTCGGTGGCATCCTCGCGTGGCGAAGCGTTCTTATGAACGTCCTTCGGCACGGCGACCCTGCCCACAGATGCCTCGGTGGCATCCTCGCGTGGCGAAGGGGGGCTTCTGACCGGTCTTCGGCACGGGGACCCCGCCTACAGGCATCTCAGTGGCATCCCCGCGTGGCAAAGCGTTCTTCTGACCGGTCTTCGGCACGGCGAACCACCCCACAGGTACTCCAGTGCCATCTCCGCGTGGCGAAGCGACACCAAACCGATACCTAACCGGTCTATGAACGGTGTTAATGGCTGGCTTCGGCACGGCGTCCCAGCTCCAAGGCATCTCAGGGGCTGGTTTTGTGCAATGAATACAGATTTGGAGACTTCCGTGTCCGGGAAGGGTAGCTCGTATGGGAGCGAACATCGAGAGAGAATCAGTTCGCCTTGCAATAGCGGCATTAACGGAAAGTTCTGCTTGAGGTATCGGTTACATTTCATTATCTTTGCATCGGAGTGTTCGGAGTACATTCGGGGCACCAGGAAACGCCAGGAGCACCTGAGGGCCAACCGGAGGCGCACCGGGAATGCAATCCGGGAAGGATCCGGATTATG
>SFMU01000060.1 GCA_004552965.1 Bacteroidales bacterium
CGTGGTGGACAAATGATCCTGTGGTCAGCCGCGAGGGCGAGACGGGTACGCTCACCAGCAGCGTCTTTGTCCTGAAAGCGGGCGCCATCGTCAACTTCAAGTTCGGCGGTGGAGGAGGCAACCAGAATATCTATATCGAGTTCGTCAACGCCGATACCGGCGAGACCATGGCGAAGTTCTATAACACGAACGCGAACGACGGGAAACTGATCGGCTATACCTATCAGTTCGCGGGCACCGAAGACACGAACTGCTACATCCGCGTGGTGGATAACGCCACGAGCGGCTGGGGTTGCCTGACTGTCGACGGGTTTGAAGTGAACGCCGCCGTCAAAGCAGACGGTTATCTCGACGCGACCAATCAGATTCAGTAATATTGTCGGTAGTAACTGAGTAGTAGACACCATTGTGGGCATATCTACGAAAAAAATCATTGACGGCATCATCAAGATTTCGTCTTTCTCTTTTTATGTACCTATCAATCAATTCATCCTGAATAATCTGAGTCTTTACACTTTGGACAGCATCATCCAACGAGAGTTTTGGTCCACCACAAGACATCAGCAACATCAGAGAAAGCAGGCTAAAACCAGTTCTAAGAATATATCGTTTCATAATCATATAAAACATTAAATGTATTTAAGTGCTTGTATGTTTGCAATTTATCTCACCCGAACGTCAAGATCGAGGGAGTGGGGATTGAAGTCGATGGAGCGGACGTCGATGTTCCGGAGGGCGTGAGCCGCCTTCGGGAAGGCATCAAGGGAGACGTCAAGCATGTCGTCACCTGCTCTTGAAAGGACTTCCTTGCCGATCCTGTTGTTGATGAAGCCGACGAGTCTCAGAACGATTGCATTCAAGGCGCCATTGACCAACTGAAGACGCAGGTTGTGTCCGTCGAAGTCAAGATACCGGAGATGGATTTCCACAGTGCCAAGGACCGGAACCTTTGCGCCAAGACCCAACACATTGTGGTCGATGAAGTTGACACTCAATGCCATACCGGTTTTGGAAGAAACCAGTTGCTGCAACTCCGGATAGGATACAGAAAGAATCATTGGCGTCAGCGTTATGGGTCAGCGTATTCGGTCTAAAACTGATACCAAATTGCAGAATAAATCGATTGGCATCAAGTTCATATTGGTTCATTCTTCGTCAGAACCTGAAACCGAAAGCAAACTCGATGGAAGCCGTGCGGACATCAATGGTGGAAAACAAGAGCTGAAGCTCAACAGGGCCCCAAGTCGCCGCAGGACCGCATTCAAGGGCCAGCCCGCTGGCACTGAGATCATTGACCTTCGCCCAATTGCGGTCAACATCCTCCCAGAGAACGACCTTGCGGCCATAACCTGCTCCAGCAAGAATCGAAAACCTTCTGCCAAGATTCTTCCGGACTCCGAGACAGGAGTGCATGACAGAAATCGAACGACCTCCGGAAGGCCAGAAGTTACCACCTTCGCAAGACCCGTCAGAATTGCAGAGATAGGACCAGGATCCACCGGCGAAATTGCTGCGGAACCTGGCATAGACGCCCCAAGGGCAATCTTTTACGAATATGCTGACAGAACCGCCGAAGGATATTTCAGGCCAGGGAGCTATGGATGCAACTACAGACCCGGACAGATGGCGGCTGCCGGAAGACAATTCCCGGACAGGATCCTTAAATGAGCATCCCGGTTCTGCCAGTCCCTCGATGGAATGCATCTGCACAACCGGTCCGGAGCGAAGTCCCGCCACCTGAGGCAGTTCAGGAAAAGATGCTCGGACTGAAGAGGAAGAATCCTTCACATCCTCAGCCGGAGGCAGGGAACACGATGTTCTGGAAGGTTGTACGGATGGTAGTGATTTGACCGGTGCGGGAGGCGCCTGGGGCTTTGTTCCCTCTACGGCGTCCTCACGGCTTTCCTCGCGGGTGTCCTCACGGGTGTCCTCGATGGTCTCCTCGATGCCGAAGAGCAATGAATATGTCGTCTTCAGTCTTTCGAATCTCCTGTGCTGCACTTCGGACATCGAACCTGTCCCCGAACGAAGCTGGGACCTGAGATCGAGAAGCGATGAATAGAGCCGGCCAAGAGAAGCTTTGGAGACTTTCTCACCGGATTCTGCCTTGACTTTCAGCTCCAGGCAAGATTCGCAGAGCGCTTCATACTTGTCCAGAATCCTGTCCCAGTCTTTTTCCGCAGCATGGCACAGACTGCCACCGGACAAAGCCAACAGCAGCAAGGACAGTATGAGGGAGCAAGACGTTTTCATCGTTTACTGCGGCAAATTTAACAATTATTTGTACTTTTGGGGGCATCGCAGAATCCAAATGGGAAATAACAGACACACTGACAACACCAATTCGGGTTTCTTCGGACCGGACAATCAGATGGAAGAATGGAGATCCGCACCGCTGGAGGAAATCGGCCACCGGGACGGACCTTTCATCATTTACAAAAGTTCCGGACAACGCAGGAACGTTGTTCTCAAATGCATCAGGGAGGAATATCGCGACAACCCTCTCTACTGTGACATGCTGCGGAAGGAATATGAAATAGGCCACAGCCTCAACCATCCCAACATCAGGGAGTACTACTCACTGACAGAAGATCCGGAACTCGGACTGACCATCGAGATGGAATGGGTGGACGGAAGGCCACTGGAGGATCTTCTTGCGGAATGCCGCAGAAACGGGGCGCTGTGCGACAGGATTGCCAGGCAGATTCTGGACGCAGTCCGTTTCATGCACCTCAAGCAGGTGATACACAGAGACCTAAAACCGACGAATATCCTCATCTCACACAATGGGCAGAATGTCAAGCTGATCGATTTTTCCCTCTCGGACTCGGATTCGCATTTTGTTCTGAAAGGAAATGCAGGCACTGTCCGCTACGCCTCTCCGGAGCAGAAGGAGTGCAGGTCGACTGACTTCAGGAGCGACATCTTCTCGCTTGGAATGATTCTCTCAGAAATGTCCGTCAGCAGACGCTATCGCAAGATTGCACGGAAGTGTCTGCATTCAGACCCGGACAAACGCTTTCCCGACATAGACTCGCTTGAAAAGGCACTCTTCGCCCCGTATCATTCTGCAATGGCGATCGTGGCAACGATCCTGATTCTCACAGCAGCAGCCGGATGGTTGCTGATCAGCCACAGGCAGAAGAGCGAGAAGGTCGACATCGAAACAATAGACCAGATCTTCAGAGAGGCAACAGACCTTCTGGAGGATTCCGACATCAATCCCGTTGAGTGATGACCTCGACCAGATTCAGTCCATCCCTCTTTCCAGCGACATACGCGGGAGTGTACTCCCCTTCCCTGAATATGCGGGCAAGGTAAAGCGGGTAGCCAAGCATGAATGAGTCCTGCTCGAAACGGTCACCCTCAAGCAGGCTTGCATTCACTGATGACACAACCTGGTAACTGTCGTTCCCAAGATATTCAAGAGTCACCACCCTGTCCGGATTCCATCCAATCCGGAGATGGTCCCCTGCTTTCAATGAGGAAGAGTAAATGGTTTTTGCACTGAAAAAAGTGGATTCCAGAGACGAATCCTTCCTAAGGCCGGTGCAGAAAGAATGGAAGTCCTGTCTGCCGACCAATCTGGCGAGAATGTCGAGAGTCGACTCGCGCGGAACAGTGCTCAGTGTGACATAACCGTAAAGACGCTTCAGTGTAGAGGAAGACAGGAGCTCACCGGTTTCTTTTTCAATCATATAGGAAAGAGATTCGAAATCCTTGGTCGTTGCAAGCTTCCGACCGTAATGCTCCTCAACAAGATGAAGAAGGTACTTCAGTTCCGGAATTACATTCTTTGCTGGCATATTCTTGGTCATTTGAAAATAAGCTGCCTGGATTTGCATAAGGTCTAATGGCAGGATATTCTTATATTACTGATTATTCTTTATATGCTATCTTTACGCTGTTGTCGACGACAAGGTCATCTATCCGTTGCCCTCTTGCCACATAAAGTGTCTCAAGGTCAGGTGAATCGCTCAGATCCAGATGAGTGAGCCGGAGATTGGATGAGACGTCAAGAGTTCTGAACGAGTTCAAGCCTGCCACAAGAGACTCCAGTTCAGAAAGGGAAGAAAGGTCCAGGGCCTCAAGAGAGTTGCCAAAGCAGTCAATCGTCCGGAGATGGGGCGCGGCAGAAAGGTTCAGTGAACTGAACTTGTTGAACCGACACTCGAAAGAGGTCAGGCTGGAAGGAAGGGAAATGGAAGACAGTCGGTTGTAGTTGCACCTGAGAGTTTTGAGAGATCTGTTGGAAGCAAGGGCCAGGCTTGTGAGCTGACCTTTCCAGACAGATCCGCAACAGTCCAGAAATGAAAGGTTGCCGAAGTACTGGACCCCGTCCATGGTAAAGATTCCGTCAGTGTTCACAATGATCTCTTCAATCTTTTCAGCCTCTTCGGTGATGATTTTACCGTCAGAATCAGCATCGTAACGACCGAGCAGGTATTCGAGAAGCAGCGGATCGGAAATCGTGACTCCGACTCCTTCGGGAGGCAGAACAGGACCAGGCACCGTTGGCTCCTGTCCGGAATCGCCGGGTCCAACAGGGTGGTCAGGAACTGAAGGAACGATTTCGGTAGTGAAACGCAGAAGCTTTGTTCTGATCTCATTGCGTCCATTGCCAGCCTTGGCGTAGAAACAATATTCAGTGCCACCTGCCAGTTTGTCCACCCGGGTAGAAAAACTGCAATCGGAATCAAGGTCGGCACTGTAGAAACTCAGATGGACCTCATCAGGACCGAACATGAATCCGGTCAGGAGGACACCGTTGTCTGTGGTCAGGTTCGCGGACAGGACCGCAAAGGCGGAACCGTCTGCTGTTCCCGATTCGTACCCCACTTCGGCGAATTCCGGGGTGGCATCCTCCGGAGGCAGGTCCGAGGCTGGGTTGCATGAGGTGCAGGCAAACGCAGCAATTGCGATGAGGTATAGGAGTCTGTCAAGTCTCATGATGCTAATTCCAGTCAATGACTCCCCCGCCGATGCTGATCAGCACTTTGTCGGGATTGTCGGAAAGTACAATATCAAGAGAATGCCTCATCCCGCTCCCGAAGATGAATTTCGAGCTCAGAAGATAGGAAACATCCTTTACGATAACCTCCACCAGGGGTATCTGGTTAAGAATCTTCTGCGGAACGACAATCGCAGAGTAACTGCCCGGAGCATTGCAGCAGGCAATGAGAGTCCCGACAGGAGATTCCGGGTCCTTCTCGACGTCTCCGCTTTCCAGATTCACAAGTGCGACCGGAACAGTCCCATGCACTTTGACGATTGCATCCGAGGGCAGATCGCCTTCGTAATCAGGACCTTTTACCAGATTGATGTCCAATCTAGAGAGCCTATGGGTGAAATGGAGAGGGACAGTTCCTGCTTCTCTGCAGGCAGAAGATGTCTTTGCCCAAAGAAAATCACTGAGTGTCAAACCGTTTCCCCGTTGATCCGATTCAAGTTCGAAGCGGAAATTCTCTATTGAACCGACATCGGAGGCATAAGGATAGTAGGAATAGATGTCGAAGATGTCATCCTCATGCCAATAGACCGGAGGGCTGACAGTCCACTCGCCGCCATCTTTGACAGCCTTGCTGTTGTTCGCCCAGTTTCCGGAAATTTCCAAGCGGCGCGGCATGCCCTGGGCATCGTGTGAAACAGCGAATATCCCGATTTCATCCCCGTCCTCAAATGAAGTAGCCGTGGCTCTGCCCGGAGCCCCGGGGAGAAGCGGAGCGAATGTCATCGATTCCGGATAATCCGGGTCCGGAGCAAGCCTTCCGCCGCAGGAAGCAAGCGCAAGGAGCATCGGAATGAATATGCCATATTCAATGATTCTTTTCCTCATGTTTCTCAATATCTGTCATTTTCAAGAAATATGTCCATGCTGAATTCCTCGCCGGAACATTCCAGAATGCGCCGCATGATTTCGTAACGGCTGATTGTGTTGTAGTATGGAATCCGGGACCCCATGCAACTGTTCTGCTCGCTCCGGAATATGCCGCGCGAACAGCCCATGGCGCCCTCGAAGACATCCACGAAAGATGAATATGAAGGATGCCAGACAAAGTCTTTCCATGGGGTATCAGAGGCCTTGCCAGAAACTGAAATATTTCTGTACCAGCCATTTGCCTGTGCAGAAAGCAGTTCTGACGAGGGTGAGAAGAAGGAGTTGTAACGGACAGATTCATCTGCCAGATGGCCGAAGACCCTTCCCCCGGCCCAGTACTGGACCATTCCTCTGAAGTCCAAAGGATAAGCGTAGGCGCTCAACGGACAACAGGCGATTCCCAGGCACGGAACATCGAAGTCGGCAGAACCGTCATAGTCGTATGTGTTCGGAACAATTACAATAAGAGTCCGGGCAAGACGGTCTTCATCAAAACCCATGACCGTGCGGACATATTCAAGAATTGCTGTCTTGTCGCCGCAAAGTACACTGCCGTCCGCTGAAAGGCAGCCGAAAGGGGTGTCAAGAGAGGTGTTCAGTGAGTTGACTCCTGAGTCTTTGGACACCGTGACTGCCGTCCAGACGTTGAATCTGTCACCGAATGTAAGGAATGGCGGAATCGACAGAAGATGTTCCTCAACCTGGGATGCCAGTGCCCTCGTTTTGCCCTGGCTGATATCTTCCGCATTGAATCCGTCACAGAGAATCACAACTTCGATGCCTTTGCCGACGGTTGCCTTCCGCAGAAGGACAGGACTGTCCTCTGCAAATGGACAGTCATATTGCGCAACTTCAAGAGAAGCACTGTAATCTCCTGATTCAAGCACGAATACCACCTCCCCAAACCTGTTGCTTCCGTCATGTGGCTTTTCGCTGAAAGTGATGCGTAGGTCGGTCTTCCCGTTTCCTTCCCTGACATCGGTCTCCACCCAGGACGGACAGGATTCAATCCTCCACGGACCGTCGGCAAAAAGGGTCACGGTTTCTGTAACTCCGGAGTTCAAAGCGCACAGGGCAGATCGCTCAAGGGCAATGCTCCTGCTGGCGGAAATGCGTTGGAAACTGCTCCAACCGCTTGCGGCACGGTACTGATGCTCTGATCCGGCCGGGACTTCAAGCACGAAATTGTTCTTCGCAACTCCATTGAAACAAACGTCATTCACCTTTGGAGGGATGCGGCTCCGGCACACGATTCTGCCAATGTTGAAACACTGCTCGAAGGCTCCTCCTTCGCTGTCGAGAATGTTCTCGAGACTTTCAGGGAAGATGACTCCTTCAATCATACTGCAATTGTAAAAAGCCCTCGTGCCAATGCTCAGCACTCCTTCCGGAATCTCCAGAGTACCGATAAGTCTGGAGTTGTTCTGGAAGGCACGGTCGCCGATGAACCGTACAGTGGATGGGAAGACTAGAGTTCCGGAAAAGTCGCACGAATTGAATGAATCGTCGTTGAGCACCTCAAGATATCGAGGCAAATGGAGTTCACCCTTGAGTCTGGTTTCCTTGAAAGCGGACCTTTCGATGTTCTTTATCCCGTCGTGAAGAATCAGGCTTCCGTCGAATCCGGAACCGCAGAAACAATCTTCAGGAATCATGGTGACGTTCTGCGGTATCCTCAGGGAGCCGCTCACGTCTTCCATGAATGAAAAGGACCTGTAATTGATGCTGGTCACAGTCTCCGGTATCTTGATTTCACCATAGATGTTCCTGCATCGGCAGAATGCTCCGGCGCCAATGGTCTGAAGTCCTTCCGGAAGGTTGAGACTACAGGCGAAATTGCAGCCGATGAACACTCCGCTTCCTTCGCCCTTGCCGGTAGAAGTCCCGATGTGCTTGAGGGTAGAAGGAAGGTAAAGCTGGCCGGACAGGGAGCTGCAACCTGAGAAGCAGGCATCTTCAAGCGTCACGACTCCCTCTGGGATTATCAAAGATCCGGTGATGCTGGTGTGGGCGAAAGCTTCGGAGCCGATTGTCTTCAGCCTGTCAGGCAACACAATCGAAACCAGGCTGAACTTCTCAAAGAAGGCCTTGGATGGAATCCTGTCGGCAGGATTCCTGTCATCGGCGACGATGATTGCCTCCTTGAGATTCAGGGATGAAAGAGTGACCATGCGGCTGTTCATCACTTCGAAGTCCCTGGAATTGATGGTCCCTGTAACCTTCAGGTTGCGTACCTTTGTCAGCTGGAGGCCATTCGCTGAAACAACGGCATCGATAGTTCCCGGGGTTTCCACATTGACAACTGCATATTCCTTGGCTGCCCCAGAGTGGGAATAGCCTTCATTGAGCCAGTCGGAGATGCTCACATCCGCAAATGAGACTTGATAGTCACCGGCAGAACGTTTGTCCACCGTCAGAGTGAAATTGTGCAAGCGACCCGATGAATATATCATCCCGGACTCTCGCTCAAGGTCGTAGGAATAGCCACCTACGGTAGCTGTGATCAAGGTAGTCCCGGCACTCAGGACCTGGGGAACGACGACAGCGCGGAAGGATCCTCCGTCCTCCAAAGGGATTATTCCCTCATAGGAGGGTTCTCCAGCCGGCTTTACCGAACCGTCAGAGAGATCGACAAGAGCATCCCTGACGGTGTTCCGGATCAGGATGTCCTTCTGAGTCTGAGCCCATTCCCCTTCAGCAAATCCGCTGCCTTCCACAAGAGTCACCCTGATTCCCGCCATCCGGTGATGGAAATCCAGCCGTACTACCTTGTCGGCAGCAGTCTTGTTCTCAGCCTTCGCCCAAAGAAAATCGCTCCTCTCATAGCCCGAAAGGCCTGTCACCGGAGCAGAACTCTGGTCAAGGGCAACCTGGAAATGAAACGCGGAAACGGATTCAGGATCGGATGCAGGATAGTAGGCATAGATGTCGACCGGTGTCCGGTCATCTTTGTAATAGACATCGTAAGCAGGAATCCAGCGGTAGCCAGGCTCGTTATAGGTGTAGAAGAGGTTGTCTGCGCGATTACCGCAGTCCTTCAGCTGACCGGGACTGCCATCGACATAATCAACGATGTAGGCGGCAATGACATCCCCATCGGCAAAACCATTGGCGTCAGCCCTGGTGACATATTCCTGACAGATGCTTCCGCTCAGACAGACAGGCACCTTTCCGCAGGAGCCATCCGAAGCGGGCTGAGTGTCTGCAAGACAGGATGCAAGACCGGCAGCAAGTGCAATGCCTGCCAGAGAATTGACGGCAGACCTCGCAATCTTCATGAATATGTTGTCTTTCAGCATAGGTAGACAAAATCTGAATCAGTTCAACACTCCTCCGAAATCTTCACCGTCATCTTTCCACCCGCCGATTCCCACATTGATACCATCAGCCAGCTTGTTGACGGTTATGGTACAGCGAGTCACATGGCCGGAGGCAAGTTCAAGCGAGGTTTTCAAGGTTCGGTCCATTCCGGCAACACGAACGGAAACCATGAGGTCTTCAATCTTTTGCGGAGGGAGTAAAGCCTTGAACGTCAACCCATCAGCAAAGGGAATCACATCTTCGGCATAGTTGTCGTTCACATTGTCCGCATCCATGGACGAGGCATCCGGCCCAGTCCCGTCTCCCGAGACGGTGCTCCCCGCGGCGGTCAGGCTGCCAGTGCTGAGGTCGAGGACGCAACGGCATATTCCTCCCTTGATGACAAGACCTTCCAAAGCTGACTCAAGGATGGTAGCGTCATAGCCTTTCCCCGGAACAAGCTCGATGAGAAGTTGCCCTGTACGATGCGAAGTGAGAATATCGACATATTCGGAAGCAGGTTCCGCTTCGCTCCTTCTGCCCCAGAGAATGTCACTGTCCGACAATGATTCAGGGCTGCTCTGGTCTTTCCTGACACTGAGGTGGAGAAGAGTCTGACCTTCAGCTGCTTCCGAATAGGGGTGGTAGCAGATGAAATCTGCCGGAGTCACCTCGTCCTTCCAACGTAGCTTCTGACCGCTCTGGCAGACAAATGCAGCACCGCTGCCGTTGGATTTCTCCACGCAGACAAACGGTTCATTGTCGAGATAAGGAGCCGGAAGATCGCCAATGCCTCCATGCGTGCTGTCTTCGGAAGGATAGAACATGAACACACCGATCCTGTCACCAGTCTCAAAGCTGTCACCGGAGACCTTGGCGACCGTAGGGGCAAGACGGACCTCTGGCGGAAGCCCATCTCCGGACAGTTCGCCTCCGGGATTCCTGCGGCTTTCTTTCGAACAGGACGGGCAGATGGCCATGAATGCAATCATCCATGTCATCCACAGGATTCCCGAATAGTCATGTCTGCCGGTCTTTTTCATCTGAACGTCACCAAAGAAGCAATAGGAAATGCTAATTTAGGAATTTTCAGTCAGATTTTCATTTCCGAGGGCGACTGCGTCGCAATGTCTAACTGAAGGCAGTAGTGATTTTCTGGGCCTATGGTTCAGTTTCCACTCTATTTCTGCAATGTTTTCTTCTGAATACAGGTCAAAGTCTGAGCCTTTGGGGATGTACTGCCTGGCGAGGCCGTTCCTGTTCTCGTTAGCGCCTCTTTTCCAGGAGTGATAGGGCATCGTCCATTTTTCCGGTTAGGTTCTATTAGTCAGTTCATATGGATATATTAGAACGAATATCCCAACGTAATATACGGCCATAATACATTAGACATGTTTGGCTTGAGACCAACTGAGAAAGTGAATCCTGTAGGCTTCTGGTATCTATACGCAATGTCTGCGAACAACGTATATCCAAACTGTGCATTTCTGCTACCTTCATTAATCCAAGCTCCTACGAATCCTCCCGCACCCAATACGAAATGACTGTTCCTCTTGCCAAACAGATAATTCACTTCCACCGGGATACCGATTTCATGTGAAACAGCATTCTATTTTTTACATAAAATAAAAGAGATATTTTGCTTGCACCTGCTTATCCTCAAATATTTTAAAGCAAAATAAAAGGAGCAGAATAAAATCTACTCCATAAAATCCTGATCCAAAATACTTAATCTAAGTATTTCCAAAAGGAAGTTTTTTATTCAATATAATCATCCTATTTTGCTTGCAATCTCTTTTTTCATTT
>SFMU01000099.1 GCA_004552965.1 Bacteroidales bacterium
CTCAAAGGAATTGACGGGGGCCCGCACAAGCAGCGGAGCATGTGGTTTAATTCGACGCAACGCGAAGAACCTTACCAGGTCTTGACATCGATGTAAAGCATGTAGAGATACATGTGACTCTTCGGAGGACAGAAGACAGGTGGTGCATGGTTGTCGTCAGCTCGTGTCGTGAGATGTTGGGTTAAGTCCCGCAACGAGCGCAACCCTTATGATCAGTTACTAACAGGTAAAGCTGAGGACTCTGATAAGACTGCCGGGGACAACTCGGAGGAAGGTGGGGACGACGTCAAATCATCATGCCCCTTATGACCTGGGCTACACACGTGCTACAATGGTGTCTACAAAGAGGAGCGAAATCGTAAGGTAGAGCGGATCTCAAAAAAGACATCTCAGTTCGGACTGTGGGCTGCAACCCGCCCACACGAAGTTGGAGTTGCTAGTAATCGCGGATCAGAATGCCGCGGTGAATACGTTCCCGGGCCTTGTACACACCGCCCGTCACACCATGGGAGTTGAGAGCACCCGAAGTCGGTATGGTAACCGCAAGGAGCCCGCCGCCGAAGGTGAGATCGATGACTGGGGTGAAGTCGTAACAAGGTAGCCGTATCGGAAGGTGCGGCTGGATCACCTCCTTTCTAGGGAGAAATGACGAGCTGAACAGCTTGTCGATCCCGAGGTCGACCTCAGAGCAGGGAGGAGCGAGAGCGAAGAAGAATCGGAACGAGCAATCGGGAAGAGGAAGCGGAGCGAGCGCTTCAAGGCTCAGAGGCAGGAGAAGCGA
The DNA here is from genome assembly GCA_004552965.1 of Bacteroidales bacterium. Taxonomy (GTDB): domain Bacteria; phylum Bacteroidota; class Bacteroidia; order Bacteroidales; family UBA932; genus Cryptobacteroides. The sequence continues at coordinate 782 of SFMU01000099.1, forward strand.
TGAGGAAGCGAGAGCGGCCTCAGACGCGAGCCGGAGCGACGCCGGCGCCGGTAAGAACCGGCAGGGTCAGAGGGAGACTGACCGAAGGATCTGACTGAACATTCTTCACTATATCGTTTTCAGGGATCGCGAGCGCGTACCTTGACAACTGCACAGAGCAAGACGGAACGAGGTAAACAGTAAAGTATCGCTGTTTGAATGCTGTTCTACAAGGCATTTAAACGAGATTAAGCGAACAAGAGCACAGGGTGGATGCCATGGCACTGATTGCCGAAGAAGGACGTGGCAAGCTGCGAAAAGCCTTGGGGAGCCGCAAGCAGGCATTGATCCAGGGACGTCCGAATGGGGAAACCCGGCCGGGTTAATAACCGGTCATCCATGAATGAATCCATAGTTCATGAGAAGGGCACCCGGGGAACTGAAACATCTAAGTACCCGGAGGAGAAGAAAGAAACATCGATTTCCTTAGTAGCGGCGAGCGAAGAGGAAAGAGGCCAAACCGATTGTCTACGGACGGTCGGGGTTGCGGATCATCAAAGAGAAGCGGAAGACGAGTCGAACACCGAAGGAAAGCGGGACCAGAGAGGGTAACAGTCCTGTAGGCGAAGTCGGACGTGGACAGATGACACCAGAGTACCGCGGGACACGAGGAATCCAGCGGGAAGCCGGGAGGACCACCTCCCAAGCCTAAAGACGATCAGTGACCGATAGCGTATAGTACCGTGAGGGAAAGGTGAAAAGAACCCCGGGAGGGGAGTGAAAGAGAACCTGAAACCGTGTGTTTACAAGCAGAGGGAGCGTGGTTTAAAGCGCGACTTCGTACTTTTTGTAGAACGGACCGGCGAGTTACGTTATGCAGCGAGGTTAAGAACTGAAGGTTCGGAGCCGAAGCGAGAGCGAGTCTGAATAGGGCGTAGAGTTGTATGACGTAGACCCGAAACCGGGTGACCTATCCATGGGCAGGTTGAAGTGGTGGTAGAACACCATGGAGGACCGAACCAGACGTCCGCTGAAAAGGGCGGGGATGACCTGTGGATAGGGGAGAAATTCCAATCGAACCCGGATATAGCTGGTTCTCCTCGAAATAGCTTTAGGGCTAGCCTTAAGTTAGTCTGCTGAAGGTAGAGCACTGAATGAGCTAGGGGGTTTCAAAGCTTACCGAACTCTATCAAACTTCGAATGACAGACAGATGATGCTTAGGAGTCAGACGGCGAGTTATAAGATCCGTCGTCAAAAGGGAAACAGCCCAGATCGACAGCTAAGGTCCCCAAGTGCGTGTTAAGTGGAAAAGGATGTGCAGTTGCATAGACAACCAGGATGTTGGCTTAGAAGCAGCCACTCATTCAAAGAGTGCGTAATAGCTCACTGGTCGAG
>SFMU01000061.1 GCA_004552965.1 Bacteroidales bacterium
GTCCGAAATCACATCGATGTGACGGATGGCCGAGTGCAGGACAGTCCCCGGGAAATCTCCCGTGAAGAGAAGATTGCTGCCCCCGCCGATGTGTTTCAGAGGTGCCATGTTCCCGATGGAATTGCTGCCCCCGCCGATGTCGTTTTCTGGGGAGAGCCCCCTATAGTCACCTCTTTGCCCGATGGAATCGCTGCTCCCACCGAGGTGTTCATCAGGAGAGGGGAGCAGTGCCGGAACCAGCTCCTGGAGGTCATCCTCGGAGTCATATTCGATGAAAGTGCGGCAATATACCTTCATCCTGAAGGTGTTGCGGTCGCGAAGGTCATAGTGCTGAAAGGTTCTGATCATGGCGTGTCCGGCATTTGGTTTCCAAAGTTACACAAATTTGGGCTCTGCTTGACGTTTTTTGCTATATTTGTCTTTCTCCCAGGCGGCGGGAATCATCCATGGATTGCGGCCGGGGCAAAAGCATTGACGGCAATGAGTTCATTCATCATAGAAGGCGGGCACAAGCTCAGTGGTGCCATTCATCCCCAGGGCGCGAAAAACGAAGCCCTTGAAGTGATTAGCGCGGTTCTCCTGACCGAAGAAGAAGTCGTGATCTCAAACATCCCGGAGATCCTCGATGTCAGGAACCTGATTCTTGTGCTTGAAGGTATGGGCGTGAAGGTCAGGAGGTTGGAAAAAGGAAAGTTTTCATTCAAGGCTGACTCTGTCGACAGGAACTACATCCTCAGCGAAGAATTTGTCCGCAAATGCTCCTACCTCCGCGGTTCCGTGATGGTCGTCGGACCTTTGCTCGCCCGCTTCGGAATGGCATATTTCCCGAAACCGGGCGGAGACAAGATAGGACGGCGCCGCGTGGACACACATATTCAGGGAATGCTCAACCTTGGAGCAGCCATTGAATATGATGACTCTCTCCGGGCGTTCCGTCTGAGCGTCCCTGAAGGCGGGCATCTCAAGGGCCGCTACATGCTCCTTGACGAAGCCTCTGTGACCGGTACTGCGAACATCCTGATGGCCGCCTCGCTGGCAGAAGGGGAGACCACCATCTACAACGCCGCCTGTGAACCTTATGTCCAGCAGTTGTGCAGATTGCTGTGCGCAATGGGAGCGGACATCAGCGGCATCGGTTCCAATCTCCTCAGGATCAGGGGAGTCAGGACTCTTCATGGAGCGACTCACACCATCCTTCCTGACATGATCGAAATCGGATCCTTCATCGGAATGGCCGCCCTGACCCAGAGTTCCATCACCATAAAGGATGTTTCCTATCAGAATCTGGGCGTGATTCCGGACTGTTTCCGCCGTCTTGGAGTCAATCTGGAACAGCGTGGCGATGACATCTACGTGCCTGCCCAGGATCACTACCAGATCGAATCTTTCCTGGACGGTTCGATAATGACAATCGCCGATGCTCCATGGCCAGGGCTGACTCCTGACCTGCTTTCAGTCATGCTGGTTGTCGCAACCCAATGCAAGGGCAGCGTTCTGATCCATCAGAAGATGTTCGAGAGCCGGCTCTTCTTCACAGACAAACTGATCGACATGGGGGCTCAGATCATCCTCTGCGATCCGCATCGTGCCGTCGTCATCGGACACGACCACAAATTCCGGCTGAGAGCCGGAAAGATGCTTTCCCCGGACATCCGCGCCGGAATCGCCCTCCTCATCGCCGCTATGTCGGCCAAGGGTACCAGCACCATCAGCAACGTCGAGCAGATAGACCGGGGCTATGAAGACATCGACATCCGTCTCAACGCTCTCGGCGCCCGTATCCACAGGGAGGACTGAGCCCTTCTTTCACTCCACAATGACTTCATCGACAAAGAGGAAGGCTTTGGCTCCGCTGGCTTTCACCCTCCTCTTTTGAATGAATATGTCCAATGACTGCGCCGGTACGTTCAAACCGGCGCATCCTTTATGCCGAATGAATATGACTCAACGTCTGCAGGCACGCTCCAGCCGGCGCGCGTCCTTTCTGTCGAGCGGCAGACCTATCGTCACAATCTCGTGAGGCTTTATCTGAAGTTTCACCACATCTCCTTCAAGTGACGGAGCATCTGCGCCCTTCAGAGGCCTTTCGAGGATGTCCAGCCTGAAAGCTCCTGCAGGAGAGAACGGCAGGGCAAGACTGATGGACGAATCCTCGCCCGCCATTTCGCAGAGCCTGACTATCAGCATCTTGCCATCTTCCGAGCGTTTGACAGCTGCCATCTGAACATTCCGGTTGTCAAGCTCGAAGAGTCGCATTTCCTCCGGCATCGTCTTCTCCGAAGCCTTGAGAGAGGTGGACAGAGGCTCGGTCGCATAGGCCGGCACATTGAAGGCTTCCCCTTCCTGAAGGACTCCTGCATCGGACCACAGGCCCTTGTGAGGCATGATCGAATACCTTATGTTGAAACGGCCGAGGTTCGGATACTGGTCAGGCCAACCTCCGCAGCGCATCAGCGACAGACGGAACTCTCCTCCATCGTAGCAATAGCCGTATTTCGAGTTGTTAAGCAGGGCGATACCATCCTTGCCGTCACTGACGTCCGACCATTTGTGGGCAGGGACTTCGCGTCCGAAACGGGTCTCGCAAGTCGGCATGTACATCCTTGTCTCGTTGTTGTCGAGCCAGATCGGAATCTCACCTCCGCGGAATTTGCCGTTGGAAGGGCGTTCCACCACATCGAAAGGAGTCTGACAGTAAAGAACTGCATCCGGGTCCATGTTGAGAGGGAATGAGGTGCGCAGCAGAGGCGACTCGACATCATCCCCGCCCCATTCGAGCCAGTCCACATCGAGGTCATAGTCGATGCGCGGATAGTCCCTATAGATGTAGGTGCGGACCTTTATGGTCGAACGGCCCCACTTGCGGATGCATTCGATACAGGCCCTGACGGGACCGGAAGTCACTTTGACCGAACCTGGAACGGTCTGGACCTCCTCAACCGTCTCGGCGTGGTTCAGAGTCCAGGCCTTCATCATTCCGTGCTTGACTTCGTTGTAGATCCTCATAGTGTTGAGCCTGGCGTCCGGGGCGACATATTCCTTGCCGCTTCTCAGGTCCACAAGGCTGACAATGTCTCCGGTCTGCTCGTCGAAGGCGATGTCGAAATAATTCGTCCTGATGCGGTTGCCCTCGCAGGACAGCGCTGTCGGATCCTCCGCCGGCCGGGTGACATCGACATAGAAGGTCTTGTAGCCGGCCGGGAGACTGTCCACGACGAACTGTATCTTCGACCTCCATCCCGGAGGCGCCTGTTTGCCCTCGACTACCTGACCTGAATATACCCTGCCTTCGGAATCCCTTACCATCACGCTGCAGTTCATTCCCTTGCCCGTGTCAGTGACTCCGCTCTTGGTCTCATAGAACTGCATCCAGTTGGCCAGAGTTGCCGATGCCGGAAGGTCATACGAAAAGACTTCCACCTCGACGAGGGCCTTTCTTGCAAACGGCTGCATGTTGCAGACCACAACAGGCTGTCCGATAGAACTCTGGAACGGGATGGCGTCGAAGCACTTCCATGCAGCGATGTCGGCTCCTGTCTTGGCAGCGCGGTAAGCCCCTTCGTAGCGGGCAACGTTCTCCCGGTTGGCTTCGTAGACTCCAGAGCCCGGGAGGATGTCATGGAACTGATTGAAAGCTACTGTTTTCCATGTTTCCTTGATTTCCTCTTCGGGATATTCGCCACCCTGGAGCCAGTTCAAAGAATTGAACCACTCGTCGGTGTACAGCATATTCTCGCACTTGCGGTTGTATTCCTTGACTTCCGCAACCGAGGTGTAGCAGCCTTCGAATATGAACTGCATTTCCCCTTTGTGCACCGGCCTGGAATCCATCTCCGGCTTGATGGCTTCGATAAACTCGCTGGCTGTTGCAAAATATGCCGTAGGGAAGTCAGGATCTGCGTTGAGAGCTAGGACGGAGTCGATGTCGGCTTTGGTCGGTCCGCCGCCATGGTCACCCACTCCTACGCAGATGAGGGTGGAATGGTCGGTTGCCGGACTGGACTCGAGATAGCCGGCCGCATCTTTTCCGAAACGGGCATTGTAGATGTGGGGACTGTAGGCAGTTACCCTGGAACCGTCCGAACCCTCCCAGGTGAATGAGCCGCGGATAGGAGCGCAACGGGTGAAGAAATAGCTGTCTATCCCACTGAGCCTGAGAATCTGAGGCATCTGGCTGTTGTGGCCGAAGTCATCCGGGAACCATCCTATCCTTGCCATTCTACCAAACTCTTCCCGGTAGAAAGACTGACCCAGCAGGAAAGCCCGGGCAAGGGCCTCTCCGGAAGCGAGATTGTTGTCGCTTTCTGTCCAGCTGCCGCCCACGGGCTCCAGTCTGCCTTCCTTGACATACCGTTTGATCTCCTCATAGAGAGCCGGGTCGTTCTTCTTTACGAAGTCGTACACGGCCGGCTGGCTCTGAACCATCTTGAAGTCGGGATATTCCCTGAACAAGGCAACCATCTGGCGGAGATTGTCATCCGCCATCTTGATTGTTTCCCCCTGTGTCCACAACCAGTTCATGTCCATGTGGCTGTGACCGGCCACAAAGATGGTGTCTTTCTTCGGCTCGGAACTCCGGTCCATCGGTGTTCCGGTCGCACTTGTAGAAATCCCGGAAGCAGCCGTCAGGAGCGGTGCAGCCAGAAGAAGTGATAGAATAAAGTTCATCGGTTGAATTGTTATAGTGTTGTCGGATTGATCGAAAACGTGGCTATGAAGCAAATCTAGCAAATTATGACGGAATATGGAACGATAAAGGCCTGCGTTTTCGACGCAAGCCTTGGTTTTATGAATATTCCGAAATGACCTGAATAACCTGGAAACCCCGGAATACCCCGGAAACCCCGGAATATCCCGGAATATTCCTGAATATCCCGGATCAGAATTCAGTCAGCACTCCAGTCTGGGCCTCAAGGAAGGCCTTGACTTTCTGGACCTTGTCCTCTGGCATCGTACGTCCGACCTGATACTTTGCCATCATGGAAACAGCCTCCTCGAGAGTCTCCACGCTACCATCGTGGTAGTACGGCCAGGTGAGGGCCACATTCCTCAGTGAAGGAGTCTTGAAGCGGTACCTGTCCCTCTCGTCTCCGGTCTGTGCCCATCGGCCGTTGTCGCCATCGGTAAGCCCGGACTTGAGGTTCATCTCGCGGTCCTCGAAATAATTGGCCCTCTGTCCCATAAGTTCATAGGAAAGACCACCCATGTTGACACCTGCATGGCAGGTTGCGCAGCTGTAGTCCTTGAATATGTCGTAGCCCTCGATCTGCTCTGCCGTCATCGCCTCCTTGTCACCTTTCAGATAGCGGTCGAAAGGACTGTCCGGTGTCAGCAGAGTCTTCTCGTACTCGGCGATGGCATCTGTGATCGTAGCCTGGCTGAGACCCTCAGGGTACACCTCGGTGAAGAGTTTCGTGAACTCCTTGTCCTCGGCGATTCTGCCGGCGATCTCATCGAAGTCCTTGCTTCCCATCTCTACAGGGTTGAGAGGAGGTCCGCCTGCCTGCTCGGCGAGGGTTGCCGCACGTCCGTCCCAGAACTGCACGAAATTGAACACGGCGTTGAAAGATGTAGGAGCATTGACTCCTCCCTTCTGTCCGCCGATACCTTCAGAGTAGCGTTTGTTGTCGACACCTGCGGTCTCCACCGAGTGGCAGGTCGCGCAGGAAATGGTTCCGTCTGCGGAAAGCCTGGTGTCGTTGTAGAGGACTTTTCCGAGAGCGGCCTTTGCAGGATCATAATCGACCTTGTCCGGGATCGGGCGGATCGTTTCGTTGGCGAACTCAGGACAGGCCAGAAGGTTGGGATAGAAGGCTGCCCGCAAGTCCTTGACCCCTGAGAGGACAGCTGTTCTCTTGGCTGAGGTCACTGACGATCCCCAGTGGATGAGATAGTACTTCGCAAGAGGCATCGATCCGTCCCGGATCACATCCTCGGTCTTTGCGAGATCGACTTCGTCCGGTGCAGTCCCGTTCTCGAGGGCAGCTTTCAGCGGAGCAATGTCGAACACTGCGTAACCACCGTCGATGTCCTTGCGGATGAGGTTCTTCGCAACCGGAAGATTGGCATAGAATGGCAGGTTCGGCTCTGACGAGTGGCAGTCCATGCAACCACCGTCATTGATGACCTGCAACATCTGCGCGTCCGAGGACAGACTCTTGTCCGGAGCGCAATTGACGGCACGGTAGACTATGGCAAGAGCTACCACGAGCACACCGGCGCCAATCAGGATTTTTGATGTTGTCTTCATAACTGTTATGAATGAGTTGAGTTATCTGCTGTTGGAATAGACGTGCTGGCTTCCCTGGGCGGACGGCAGGTAATTCACTCCCCACCAGCACATCTGGAGGCCTATGAATCCCGCAATCAGCAGGGTAGAGAGCACTTTCCGGCCGGCTTTCCTGTCGATCAGCCGGAGATGTATGTAAATCATGTAGATGCACCAGGTCACTGCCGCCCATGTCTCCTTCGGGTCCCAGTTCCAGTAGGTTCCCCAGGCCTGTTTTGCCCAGAGAGAGCCGCTGAGCATGCCGAGGCTGAGGAAGGCCATTCCGATGTAGACGAGAGTGTCTGCCGCGTCAAGATATTCATCAGTCTTTTTCACCAGGGACATGCAGGCGAGGATGAATGCGCACCCGAGCACTGAATATGAGAACATGTACACCGTGACATGGGGAATGAACCACCAGCTCTGGAGCGCGGGCATCAGCGATTCGTCGTGAATCTCAGGCTTCAGGATATTCAGACACATGAAGACGGTCGCCACGACCAGCGAGAATGAAGGAATCCATCTGTAACCCCATCTGAGGTAGGTCAGGATTGCCGACAGCATCATGAAGAATGAGTACCAGAGCCTGGTTTCCCCTGTCGTCCTGAGCGGAGGCCGGCCCAGAGTGATCCAGAAACCGGCTATGAAAGCGGAATATACCAACAGTCCGGCGACGGCCAGCCCAAGTGCCAGCCTCCTCCTGGACTTAAATGCCGCCACCGAGCCTCCCGCCCACAGGATGAAGGCTGCCGAAGCGAAGAATATGAAGACGTCCCAGCTCATTGTCTTTCCTCCCTTTTTCCTGCCGCACCCTTGGCGAACATCAGCACGCTGCCGGCCATCATCATCAATATCCCGATATGTATCAGGTACTTCCATGGCTGCCGGACTATCTCGACAATGCAGTGCTGAGGCCTTTCGTTCTCCCTGTCATAGCCTGTCAGGTAGAGGTCTTCGCTGAAAGAAAGCCTGTAAGGATGGTTGACCTTCAGCACGACCTTCTTTCCGTCCATGTCCAGGTGGCTTATGTAGTTCCTTACGTTCCCCTTCGGATCAAGCTCCACTTCGAAACCGTCAAGCGCCAGGGCTGAAGGCAATCCGGTGATCGCCCCGTCCGCTCCGACGGCCTCTCTGACCGGTTCCTTGGTGACTACCGTGCGGTAGACCTGATGGTCGGGAGCTCCGAAAAAGCAGCCGGCAAGGGCAACCAGGACTCCGATGTGGTTGAGAAGGAACCGTGCTCCTTTTCTTCTGCGGCTCAGGATGACGATGAAGAGATTTGCCATCAGCGTGAGGGCAAGCAGGATGAACCACCAGGTGTGGCAGATGTCCCTCAGTCCGGGGAACCGGCCTGCCTCTCCGTCCTGTCTTGTCAGTCCGAGCAGCAGGCAGCAGCCCAGAAAGGCCGCCAGGAGAGCGATGCTTGTTTTGCCGGACGACAGCCATCTGCAGACTGCTCCGTCAGGTTTTTCCCGGTACAGGACCCAGAGGCCGGCCAGCGAGGCGAACAGCAGGGCCGAATTGACCGGAAAGGCCAACGCGTCCACAGGGAAGGGCCCTGCCAGAGCCTGGATGAGAAGCCCTGTCAGAAGAATCATCAAAACTGGAAGCACGCTTTTCAAAAGCTTCACGATAACTATGAGCCACAGGGGCTTGCCTATGGTCATTGATCGGAAGCCTTCGTAGTAGAAACGCCATATTCGCAAAAAGACATTCTCTTTCATAGAGTGCCGTCGGTTGTCTTCAGAACAAGGTTTGTCTGCAGATGAACTAATGTGGTTGCAGTGACCGAGGGCGGTCATTCTGTACCTTGCCGCTCCCGGACACCCAAAAATATCAATTTTTGTCAAAATCTCCTATCGGTCTGCCATGAAATTCTCATAGGTGGCGTTTTCATCCTGCTTTTGCCGGAAGAAGGAAGCCCGGTTCCCTGGCCTTTTCTGTCGCAAAGGTCAGAGACTTGAGTTTCGGGGGCATCAGCATATTCCCGCCCATGCACCAACGAGCATGATCAGCGCCGTGGCGAAGCTGGCCATGACCAGAAGCGGAAGCATAGGGTCGAGCGCCTTGTCCTCGCGTGTCCAGACACCCTTCAGATGAATTACGAAGAGGGGGATGGTCAGCAGGAAGCAAAGCACCCAGGCCATCGGCCTGACATTCAGCAGGCTGTATGTGAGAAGAAGCAGCCAGCCGATGCAGATGAGCAGGGTCTGGTAGATACGGGCCCTTCTGACGCCGAGTTTCATCGCGATGGTGACCCTGGTCGCCGCGTCGCTCTTCATGTCCCTGATGTTGTTGACATTGAGCACTGCGACGCTCCAGCAGCCGATTGCTGCGGCAGGGAGCAGCCAGAGAGGGGAGAAGCTGTGTGTGCAAACATATGCCGAACCGGCGACGGAGACCAGGCCGAAGAAGATGAAGACGGATATGTCTCCCTTCGCATTGTAGCCGTATGGGTTCTTTCCAAGGGTGTAGCGCATGGCAGCCCAGATTGCTGCGGCTCCAAGTACGATGAGCAGGAACGGTTCGGTGGCGAACAGGGTGCCGAAACTGAAATGGATCATGGCCAGGCCGCTGATGCAACAGAGCAGGGCAGCCGTGGCAATCAGCCCCTTCATCTGTGGGATGCTTATTTCTCCGTCCTGAAGTGAATAACGGATGCCCTGACGCTCGGCGGTGTCCGTGCCCTTGAGCGTGTCCCCGAGCTCGTTGGACAGGTTTGTGAGAATCTGGAGCAGAGCCGTCGTTGTGATGAGTGTTATGACCACAGCGGTGTCGAGGCTTCCGTAAGAAAGACTGATTGCGAGACCGGCGACTATGCCGGCCATGGAAAGGGGCAGGGTCCGCAGGCGCAGGGACCGGATGCAGGCTTTGATATTCATGAATGTTATTTTGTTATTTCTCGCCTATGTACATGCGGCAGATGCCGAAAGTGAATGCTTTGTGACTGACCTTGCCGAAGCCGCAGGAACTCATGATTTCCATCCATTCCTCCTTTTTCGGAAAATTTAGCACTGACGCCGGCAGGTAGCTGTAGGCGGCCCTGTCTCCGGACACCATTCCTCCTATCAGAGGCAGTATCTTGGTGAAATACAGGCAGTAACACCATCTCAGGAAGGAATTGGAAGGGACGGAAAGCTCGAGTATCACCAGCCGTCCTCCCGGTTTCAGAACCCTCAGAATCTCTTTCAGGGCTATCTCCCTATGTTCGAAATTGCGTATTCCGAAGGCTATCGTGGCTCTGTCGAAACTGTCGTCCCCGAATGGCATGGCCTCGCTGTTGCCCTGCCCGGCACTGATACGCCCTTCCAGACCCGCCTCAGACACTTTGCGTCTCATCACCTCCAGCATGCCCTCCGAAAGGTCTATGCCGCAGACCGTCGTCTCCGGTCCGCTGTGCCTGGCTATCTCGATGCTGAAGTCTCCCGTTCCGCAGGCGATGTCGAGCACCTTCTTCTCCGGATTTCCATCGTTTATCCACTTAAGGGCCCTTTTTCTCCAGAGCCTGTCCACTCCTAACGAGAGTATGTGATTGAGTCTGTCGTAGTCTTTCGCTATCGAATCGAAGAGACTGCGGATCTTTTCCGTTCTCGGTCCTTTCATATTCATTTCTTTGAAATCGCAAATATATGTTTTTTTGCTGACAGGGGAAGAAATATACAGGAAATTCATCGGTTGGAAACAGACCAGATGACATTGAGGTTGGGGAAAGTGAAGTGGTTGTTTCCAAAATGGAAATAACCACTCATCATGGAGCAATTCGCGTCAAGTGTAAATGAGTTCCTGACCATTCGCAGATATCAGATTCTTCCCGACAAGGGAAAAGTGTCTGCGTTGCAGGCAAAATCAAAGGCTGAAGATGAATATGACATATTCAGTAAGACTCAGAAGATTGACTCCGATTTCGACATAGAAGGGAATCGACAAGCTGATGGATGAAACGCCACATCCCGAACATGATCACCCCGCCAGAATTCCGAAGGCAATAGAAGAACTCAATACCTGATCTTGAAATAGTCAAGGGCGGACTTGTATGCATCCTGCGCCGCCAGACAAGTGTCGGAGAGATATCCGTTGGCCTTTCCCCATTCCTTGAGCCCGCGATAATAGTAGAACTTCAGCTCTTCGGTTATGATGAACGGAACGATGCTGTGGGCAAGGCACTCCTTGAACATGAGAAGTCTTCCGACCCTGCCGTTCCCGTCCTGGAAGGGGTGTATGCGCTCGAACTGGCAATGCAGATCGATGATGTCCTCAAGCGTCACGGAAGTTTTGGCATTGTAGCCTTTCAGCAGAGCAGCCATCTTTTCGTGGACCTTTTCCGGAGGGCAAGTCTCGTTGCCGCCTACCTCATTGGGCAGCTTCTTATAGTCTCCCACTTTGAACCATGACTTCTGACTGTCGCTTGTGCCGGATTTAAGAAGGAGGTGGAGCTGCTTTATCATCGCCTCCGTTGGCCTGTCAAATGCATGGTCAATGATGTAGTCTATGCAGCGGTCAGACGACTGCCTTCGATATGGTTCGAATTGTAAGTCAGGTCAATCTGCGTTCTGTGGTATATGCCACCTTTGATATGGTTATCCTTCTCCTGACGAAGTCTCGAAAGAAGGGGTGATGCCTTTGGTTTCTTCCCTTTTGCCGGTAGCATGGCCTCGTACGGAATATTCCACGTCTTGCCCACAAGATGTGCACCGGGAATGCGCCCGGTTGAGCACCAGCTGCGTACAGTTCTTTCGGGAACCTCGAACTTGGCTGCAAACTCTGTGATTGAAATGTATTCCATTTACTATCGGCAAAAAAATGTTTTATCTGATGTACAAATATAGCATTTATTGCCGATATCGGCAATAAATGGTGCATATACCTATGACAATAGTCGTTGATGCTATCGTTTCGCTTGGCAAGTTCCCATCGTTTGCCTGGGGATTCCTGCGCATCGCAATGGTTTCGGTTCCCTAATGCATTGTACGAGGGATCACCTAGAAGAAGTCATCGCTAAACTGGAGAAGTAAGTTAGTATTGAGAACAGGCCGCACCAACGTCTTAATATGCTACAACTTATCGCTCACTTCCGTCTTCTTTGCATGCTTGAAGTTGATGGTAGTTTTGCCAAAACGCCAGGTCACGCCCAGGCGGAACTGGCGGGGATTGTACCAGTGGAAAACCTATGCAAATTGAGCCACTTTGTCGGTCGTCTAAAACCGACCCTTGGAATTGCGGCGAAATGATAAAAAGGACTGCGGCAGCGTAGAAATAAAACAGCCAAAAAAGGCATTTCAAAAAGCCGAATAAAACAGAAGAAACCGGTCACTGTGATCCAGTGATCGGTTTCTCTTTTTCACTGCCATACAGGCCTGTCTACGGCCATTTGGCGTGGTTATGTTACTAGCTTCTCAGGCTGTGTTTTACAACGTAATTTTCGGGCTCTGGAAGGCTGGCTCACTTTCAATTGGAAAGGTGGCTCAGTTTCGATTGGAAAAGTGGCTCACTTTCATTTTGGAAAAGTGGCTCACTTTC
>SFMU01000100.1 GCA_004552965.1 Bacteroidales bacterium
GCTTATGCCGGTGTGTACGCTGACGAGGCCAAGACCGGAACCAAGGACAGCCGGGAAAATTTCGTTAGGCTCATTGACGACTGCAGGGCTGGGAGGATCGACGCCATCATCACCAAGTCAATCTCCCGCTTTGCCCGGAACACGGTGACGCTGCTGGAAACCGTCCGGGAGTTGAAGGTCCTCGGCATCGACGTGTACTTCGAGGAGCAGAACATCCACACGCTTTCTGCTGACGGAGAGCTCATGATTTCTATCCTCGCGTCCTACGCGCAGGAGGAAAGCCTGTCGGCCAGCGAAAACCAGAAATGGAGAATCCGGAAGAATTTCGAGGAAGGCAGGCCGTGGAATGGGACCATGCTCGGCTATCGCTACCGGAACGGCATCCTCGTCGTGGAACCGGATGAGGCCGAGATCGTGAAGCGCGTCTTTCGGGAGTACCTCGACGGGAAAGGCGTTGTTGCCATTGCCAAAGGCCTCAATGCAGATGGGGTTCCGACCCGGTATGGCAACCAATGGTGCAAAACCAGTGTTTCCGGCATCCTGCACAACTACGCATATACCGGTAATCTGCTCCTGCAGAAGACCTTCCGGGAGAATCACCTGACGAAACGGACCTTGCCCAACGAGGGCCAGCTTCCCCAATACCATGCGGAAGGCTCCCACGAGGCGATCATCCGCATGGAAGACTACGTGTCGGTGCAGGCTGAAATGCAGAGACGGGCAGCGAAGCACGCTCCTCCCGGCAAGGACTACAGAAACCGGTATCCGTTCACCGGCCTGATCGTCTGCGGATGCTGCGGCAAGCACTACCGGCGAAAGGTCACAGCCACCGGACCGGTGTGGATTTGCGGTACCTACAACACCTTTGGTAAAGCGGCATGCCTATCCAAACAGATCCCGGAGGGTGTCCTGACGGACCTGACCGTAGATATGGCTATGGATGAAATAACGGAAATTTGGGCTGAGAAGGACAACCGGCTGGTGTTCCGGTTCCGCTCCGGAGAGGAAACCGTTAAACGATGGAAGGACCGGTCCAGAGCGGAAAGCTGGACACCGGAGATGCGCGATGCCGCGAGGCAAAAGGCGTTGAAAAGGAGCAGGCAAAATGGCTAACGTAACTGTAATCCCGGCAACAAGGTCACTTCATTCCAAGCAGCCGATCAACACCCGTGCCCGACGCCGGGTGGCCGGATATGCTCGTGTGTCCACCGATAGCGAGGAGCAGCTTACCTCCTATGAGGCGCAGGTAGATTACTACACCAAGTACATCCGCTCCAATCCAGATTGGGAGTTCGTGGATGTGTACACGGACGAAGGAATTTCTGCAGTGAGCACACGGGGGCGCGAGGGCTTCAACCGGATGATCGAGGACGCGCTGGCCGGACGCATCGATCTGATTGTGACCAAGTCGGTGAGCCGCTTTGCCCGAAATACCGTGGACAGCCTCACCGCCGTCCGGAAGCTGAAGGAACACGGGACCGAGGTGTACTTTGAAAAGGAGGGTATATACACCTTCGACAGCAAGGGCGAGCTGCTGATTACCATTATGAGCAGCCTCGCTCAGGAGGAGAGCCGGTCCATCTCGGAAAACGTCACATGGGGCCAGCGCAAGCGGTTTGCGGACGGCAAGGTCACGCTGCCGTACTCCTCCTTCCTCGGCTACTGCAAAGGACTGGATGGTCTGCCGGAGATCGTACCGGAGGAGGCGGAGACAGTCCGGGAAATCTACCGGCTTTTTATTCAGGGAAAGACGGTCAACTGGATCGCCAACCACCTGACGGCAAAGGGCATCCCAACGCCTCGCGGAAAGTCCAAGTGGCAGACCAGCACCATCGAAAGCATCCTGACGAACGAGAAATACAAGGGCAGCGCCATCCTACAGAAGAAGTTCACCGTGGACTTTCTCTCCAAAAAGATGAAGGTGAACGAGGGCGAGGTTCCGCAGTACATTGTGGAGCAGAGCCACCCAGCCATCATCGATCCGGAGCAATGGCAGAAGGTTCAGGATGAGATGGCGGTTCGCAAGGCAAAGGGCAGGCACCACAACAGCCTCAGTCCATTTTCGGCAAAGCTCGTCTGCGGCGATTGCGGAGAGTATTACGGAAGCAAGGTCTGGCAC
>SFMU01000018.1 GCA_004552965.1 Bacteroidales bacterium
CCAGTTCTTCTTCCAGGTATGGTTTTCTGCTTTCGACACCTCCTCCGTTCATATAGATGTCATTCTGGTAGAGTGCCCTCTGGAACGAATCAGCCGGACGAGTTGTGACTGTGTTTCCCTGAAGAGTGTATGAGGTGTTAAATGAAATCGTAGGAGCTTGGTCAGCACCGGTTTTTGTGGTGACAAGTATGACTCCGTTTCCTGCTCTTGCACCATAAATCGAACCGCTACCGTCCTTAAGTATCGAGATGCTTTCAATTTGACCGGGATCAATTCTTGTCAAGTCACCTTCTACTCCATCGATGATCACTAGCGGGCTTCCGAATCCTCTGATATTCAGAGAAGAGTTGTCTTGTCCCGGAAGACCTGAAACTTGTTTTGACACGAGTCCCGGCAATTGGCCTGCCAGAGTGTGTGAGGTGTTTGTGACAGGAGCAGTTGTCAACTTTTCTGACTTAATCTGCGACACGCTTCCGGTTAGAGTCGCTACTCGTTGCGTTCCATAACCTACGACCACCGTTTCTTCCAGAAAAAGTTTGTCTTCTGAAAGGATAATTCTCATCTCTTCTGTTGCAGGTAAAACCGTTGTCGAGTATCCCATACAGGTGATCTCCAATTTGGCGCCCAAACTAACGGTTAGGGTAAACTGTCCGTTGATGTCTGCCATGGCCCCATTATTGGCTCCTTGCTCAACAATGTATGCTCCCACGACAGGGTTATTGTCCACATCGACAACCACACCTTTGACAACGATGTCACGTTGAGGCGTTTCTGCCGCAGCGCTTTTGGATGCAATTGACAGTTGAGTGACTGTCAGCAACAAAAAGCAAATACTGGCTTTTAAGATTCTTTCCATACGCATTTAGTGTTATTGTGTAGTATTCGGCTCAATCGATTAACCAATCGACTTATAAACAAATCCTCCTATTATGAAGGATTGTTCTACTTGCAAAAATATAAAAAATAATTAATCGAGTAACTTTTTTAGAAAAAACTTGGAAAAATAATTTGGTGACTCGTCTGCTCAAACCTCCAGCACCCTTCCTTCAAACACTTTCCGGATAGTGTAGGGAGTTCCTTTTATTCTGTTGATGAGGATGTTGACGGCTTCTTTGCCGATGCTCTCGATCGGTTGCTCGACGTATGAGAGCGGGAAATCCACCAGGGCGAGCGCATCGGTCTTGTCGAAGCTGGCTACACTGATCTTTTCCCGGAAGTCTATTCCTTTGGCACGGAGGAATCTCATTCCGGTGAAGAATAGCTCATGGGACTGGAATATGATGGCGTCCGCGTTGCCGCTTCCTAGGAACAAGTCTTCAATGGCCGCCTCGATGTCCTCTGATTCAGAAGAATAGTCAATGTTCTTTACCAATTCGGGATGATATATTCTATGGTCCTCCAGCGCTTTGATGTAGCCCTCGAGACGGCCATTCAGGGCACTGGTCTTGTGCTTGACCATCGCAATCCTCCGCCTGCCCTTGGAATACAGCTTTTCCGTCAGTTCGCAGGATGCCTTGAAGTTGTCCAATATGACGTAACTGGCATCTATCCCGGGAATGAAACGGTCCACCTGCACAAAAGGGAGGTTCATCGAGACTATTTCCTGAGCTATGTTCTGGCTGTTGTTCGTGGGCACCATGATGATACCGTCTATCTGCCGGTTGACAAGAAGCTGAATCCCGTTCAGCATCTCTGCCGGATCCTCATTGGAGTTCGTGACAATGGTAGAGTAGCCTGATGCGTACGCTTGCTGCTGAATATGGTAGACAAGTTCACCGAAAAACTCGTTCGATATGTCGGCGACGATGACGCCCAAGGTCTTGGTCGAGCCGGTTCTGAGGCCTCTGGCCAATTCGTTGGGTGTGTAATTCAGTTCTTTGGCAACTTGAAATATTCTGTTGCTCAATGCCTCGCTGATGCGTTTGTCCTTGGCCTTGCCGCTGAGGACAAGTGAAACAGCGCATCTTGAGACCCCGACCTTGTCGGCAATATCTTGCATTGATGCTTTTTTCATCTGCTCTGCATTGATGTTCGTCCAAACATAATCATAAAAAAGAAATCCGCCTAATTTTTTGCTGATTTTTGGCGTTTGGAAATAAATGCCTATATTTAACCGATTAACTTGGCCGCCAGGCCTGCTTTATTCATTATTATATGCAAAAGTCAAATTCCAAACGTGCTGTTCTTCCCGTGATGTTCGGTTTCTTCATCATGGGTTTCGTGGACATCGTCGGCATTGCGACAAACTATGTCAAGGCCGACTTCGCCGGAATGGATGACAAGGTGGCAAGCCTGATCTCCCTGTCTTGTTTCCTTTGGTTCCTGATTCTTTCGATTCCGATAGGAATGCTGATGAACCGGATCGGTCGCAAGAAGACCGTGCTCCTCAGCTTCGCGGTGACTGCAGTGGCGATGCTGATTCCGATTCTAAAGTACGATTTTGTCTGCATTCTGGTCGCTTTCGCCATGCTCGGTGTCGGCAACACTATACTCCAGGTTGCGCTCAATCCGCTGGTTTCAAGCGTGGTGTCCTCTGACAAACTGACCGGAACCCTCACATTGGGCCAGTTCACCAAGGCCGTCAGTTCCTTCCTGGGACCTATCCTGGCAGCAATGTTCGCCGGAAGCGCTTTCGGCTGGAAGGCCGTATTCCCGACATATTCAATCATCACCTTCCTGGCAATGGTCTGGCTGGCACTTTCCCCGATTCAGGAGCAGATGGTGGAAAGGTCCGAGATTTCTTTCGGCAGGACATTCTCTTTGCTGAAGGACAAGTACATAGTGCTGTTCTTTGTAGGCATCCTTGTTCTTGTGGGAGTTGATGTCGGGATGGGTATCACGTTCCCGAAACTCTTGCAGGAAAGGTGCTCCCTTCCGTTGGAAAAGGCCGGCCTGGGGAACAGCGTCTATTTCCTTGCAAGGACTGTGGGAGCCTTCCTGGGCGGTCTGATCCTAATGAAATACCCGGCTGGCAAGTTCTTCACGGCCAGCTCACTGGTAGCCCTTGCCGCTCTTGTCGGGCTGATTTTCTCGAAAAACCTCGTGACTGTACTGGTATTTGTCGCCCTGTTTGGCCTTGGGTATGCCAACCTTTTCTCCATAATCTTCTCAATCTCAATGCTTAAGGTGCCTCAGAAGACTAACGAGGTCTCCGCCCTGCTGATTGTGGGAGTCTGCGGAGGCGCGATAATCCCTCCGGTGCTTGGTGTTGTAACGGACAGTTTCGGTACCCAGGGAGCAGCCCTTGTGGCCTTGACCCTTGCCTGGCTTTTCATGGTGGTACTTATCCCATTCATCAATAAAGTCAAGACTTCCTGAAGCATAGTCAAAACTACCTGACTCTGAAATAACCAATAAAAGAACAATATGAAGAGAACAGCATTCTCACTTGTGTGTTCCGTCATCCTCTTCGGAATGTCCCTCCTCCCTGCAACGGCAGGAGGCATCTCTCTCAACGGGACATGGACCTTGGATTTCTGGGAGCAGAAGCGTACGCCTGTCGTTTCTCCTGAACAGATGCAAGGCATCGAATATGAAACCATACAGGCCAGTGTCCCGGGCAATGTCGAGCTCGATCTGCTTTCTGCGGGTCTTGTCGCCGATCCCGAGATCGGCAGCAATGTCTATCTCCTGCGCCCATTCGAAGGCTATCAGTGGCGTTACAGCCGCTCGTTTGTCTCTCCGGAATATTCCCGGGATGATGAAGTCTTTCTCTGCTTCGGAGGAATAGACTGCTATGCTGAGATTTATCTGAACGGCTCGCACATAGGAAGTTCCGCCAACATGCTGATAGAGCATGAATATGACGTCACGGATGCCTTGCTGCCTCCCGGCGGGGAGAACCGTCTCGAGGTCTACATCCGATCATCGGTCATGGAGGGGCGCAAGAATATTCCTCCTGTCATCAGTTTCAATTTTGCCCAGGTGGAGTCGGTATATTCAAGAAGGGCTCCGCACACCTACGGGTGGGACATAATGCCAAGGCTGGTGAGTGCAGGCTTGTGGAGAGATGTGACTCTTGATGTCCGGACTCCTGTCCACATTGTCGATGCGCATTGGTATACGGTCGCTGCGGATGCTGAACGCAAGACGGCTTCTTTGTATCTGGACTACACTGTCACTTTGCCGGTCAAGTATCAGGATGGCATGATGACCGCGGAATTCACGGTAAGCCGGGATGGCGTTGACAAGGTACGGAGTACACAGACGATCACTTCCCACTCTGCCAGGGTCATTTTCAATCTGGAGGATGTGGATCTCTGGTGGCCGAGGGGCTATGGTGACCCGGCCCTGTACGATGCCAGGGTGAGAATTCTCGACGTGAATGGCAACGAGGTCGATTCGGACAGCAGGAAGATAGGACTCAGGACGGTCAGTCTGGACATGACAGGGACCAACTCCGAAGAGGCTCCGGGACGATTCTGTTTCATTGTCAATGGTGAGAAGATATATGTCCACGGCAGCAACTGGACTCCTATGGATGCCTTCCACAGCAGGGATGCCGCCCATCTGGAGAAGGCTTTTGCGATCGCCAGGGATCTGAACTGCAACATGCTCAGATGCTGGGGCGGAAATGTCTATGAGGATCATGCCTTCTTCGACTTGTGTGACGCCAACGGTATAATGGTGTGGCAGGATTTCGCGATGGGCTGCACCTTGTACCCTCAGGATCCGGATTTCCAGAAGGCAATCGCCCAGGAGGTACGTTCCGTTGCCGTCAAACTGCGGTCTCATCCTTCATTGGTACTTTGGGCCGGCAACAATGAGAATGACCAGACCCTGACACTCGGTACCCTCAGGCCTTTCCGGATGGATCCGAATGATGACATTGTGTCGCGAGTCACAATCCCATCCGTGCTTTATGAGGTTGACCCTACAAGACCTTACCTTCCGTCTTCACCGTACTGGAGCGAGGAACTTGTTTCTACCTCTTACAGTACGGACAACATTCCGGAAGACCACCTTTGGGGTCCGAGAGGATATTACAAGGATCCGTTCTATACCGAGGCCAAATGTATCTTCGTCAGCGAAATCGGCTACCACGGGATGCCGAACCGTGAGAGCCTTGAAAAGATGTTCCCTCCTGAGTCCGTTTATCCTTGGTCGGATGTCAAGTCAAGGACCTGGAATGAGGACTGGTTGACGAAGTCTGTCAGAATCTTCAAGGAGTGGGGTTACACTCCGGACAGGAACAATCTGATGATCAATCAGGTACGGCTTCTTTTCGGCGAAGTCCCGACAGACCTTGACGACTTCATATTCGCTTCCCAGAGTGTCCAGGCAGAGGCAATGAAGTTCTTTATAGAGAAATTCAGAGGACATAAGTTCGAGCCGAACACAGGCATGCTCTGGTGGAACATAAGGGACGGATGGCCGCTGATTTCCGATGCGATTGTCGACTGGTACAACAGTCCGAAGATGGCATATTGGTTCATCAGGAATGCCCAGACGGATGTGTGCGCGCTTATGAATGATGCTGTTGACGGATCTTATCCTCTGGTTGTTGTCAATGATACGAGGAAGGCGGCTGATGGAAATGTGACCGTCACGGATGTCAACAGCGGCGTGGTTGTGTTCAGGGGAGAGTATCATGTCCCCGCCAATGGAAAGACCGTTGTCGCTTCCATACCTGAGAGAGACGGGCAGGGCATATTCAAGATCTCATACACCGGAATGGACGGCAGTCCGCAGGAGAACCACTATCTCTACGGGAAAGCTCCATATGACCTGAACGAGTATCGCAGACTGCTGAAAAAGACAAGAATGTTCAACGTTAAATAGTAGCTTATCAAACAATGAATGGTAGATTATTGCTGGGTGTTGACATCGGTGGGACGAAATGCGCTGTCATCCTGGGTCTTTCACATGTCGGAGGCATCGAAATAAAGGATAAGGTGAGTTTCCCTACGACAGGGGTGGACAGCACGATTGCCGACATAGAAACTTCGATCGAGGATGTCTTGAAAAGGAATATGCTGAATTCCCGGGATGTCAGCGCGATCGGCATAAGTTGCGGCGGTCCTCTTGACAGTACTGCCGGTATTGTCATGTCCCCTCCCAATCTGCCCGGCTGGGACAATATTCCGATTGTCCGCATCCTGTCTGAAAGGTTCGGCATACCTGCCGCGCTTCACAATGATGCAAATGCCAGCGCTTTGGCTGAATGGACTTTCGGAGCCGGCAAAGGGACGAAGAACATGGTGTTCCTGACATTCGGCACGGGTCTGGGCGCCGGTCTGATCATCGACGGGAAACTTTACACCGGGACCAACGACAATGCGGGAGAACTGGGACATATCCGTTTGAATCAATTCGGACCTGTAGGTTACGGAAAGAGTGGCTCCTTCGAGGGTTTCTGCAGCGGAAGCGGTATCAGACAGCTGGCTCAATCACTTGTGAAAGAGCGCTTCCAGATGGGTTTGAAAGTCCCTTGGTGTCCCGATGGATCTGTGGACAAGATTACTGCCAAATCGGTTGCGGAAGCAGCTATGGGAGGAGATCCCCTGGCTCTCGAGATCTACCGTGTCTCGTCATGGCATCTGGGTTTCGGACTTTCGATAATCGTGGATGTCCTTAATCCTGAGCTGATTGTAATCGGCAGCATATATTCAAGGAATGAAAGCCTGATGAAGCCGATAATGGAAGAAGTGCTTGCGAAGGAGGCTCTTCCTCTGGCGAACAAGGTCTGCAGGGTCTTGCCGTCCGCTCTGGGTGAATCGATCGGTGATTATGCCGCCCTGTCGGTGGCTGCAAACATTAAAGTGTGACGGATCATGAATATGACGCAGACCATCATAAAGAGCAGCCTCGATGAGGCCTTGGACGAGTTGACCAGGTTTCTTGCGGATCCTCAGACGCTGCCGGCAATAGGGCAGGGAGTGGAAATCCTGGCAGAAGCGTTGCAATCGGGCCATAAGGTCATGAGTTGCGGCAACGGCGGATCTTTGTGTGATGCCACGCATTTCGCCGAGGAGCTTACAGGACGGTTCAGGAAAAGCCGCAGACCATTGCCGGCCATGTCTGTCAATGATCCGGCCTATTTCACCTGTGTCGGGAATGATTATTCATTCGATGTCATATTCCAGAGATGGGTTGAGGCTTTCGGCAGGCCGGGTGATGTCCTTGTCGCCATCAGCACGAGCGGAACGTCTTCCAATGTCCTCAAGGCTGTGGAGGCAGCGCGTGGGCTTGGCATGAGAGTGATAGCCTTGACTTCTGTCAGAGGGAAGCCTCTTGCCGATGCCGCCGATGTGGCCATCAAGGCCCCCGATGCTCCTCATTCCGACAGGATTCAGGAGATACACATCAAGGTGATCCACATAATGATAGAGGCTCTGGAAAAGAAAATGGGATTGTGAGATGAATATGCCGAATCCGTTTAGCATCAGATTGTCGGTGCTTGTTCTGCTTCTTGTCTTGCAGTTTGAATCTGCGGAGGCAAAGGCTGTCATTGCAATGAAAGGGGATAGGGTCGAGATTTCTTCCTGGATTGATGCCCGGTTCTCAAGAGGCTCCGGCGTGCCTTTTTCTTTCAGATTGGACGGTGTACCTTCGTCCGAGTTTCTCGGAAGCTGGAAAAGAGTCTGCAGGATTACGGTACCGGATGATTCCTCTGCCTTGTCCCGAACCTACACATGGAGCGATGAAAGCACAGGTCTGGCTGTCATCTGTGAAGTCACAGGCTATCCGCAGAGCGATGTGGTCGAATGGGTCCTGCGTTTCAGGAACCTCTCCGGCGGGAATTCCGGACGTATTTCCGAAGTGAAGGTTGCCGATTTGCGGATGGACTATCCTGCCTCCGGTCCGCTGTCACTGCATTATGCGGAAGGGAATAAGATTTCAAGAGCGGACTATGCTCCGAGGACAAAAGTTTTTGACAGTGGGGAGAAACTTCATTTCGAGCCGTCCGGAGGCCGTTCTTCAAGCGAGGCCTTTCCTTTCTACAACATCGAGTCCAAGGCATCGGGCCAGGGAGTGATGATGGCGATCGGCTGGACCGGCACCTGGTTCTCCGATTTCAGGCAGGTGGGGCAGAAATCGTTGTGTGTAGAGGCCGGAATGGCAAACATCGATCTTTACCTGAAGCCGGGTGAAGAGATCAGGGTTCCATCAGTCGCGTTTCTTTTCTGGAGCGGAACTCAGATGGACGGGCATAACAGATTCCGCCGTTTCCTTCTGGAGCACCGCTACCGCAAGGTTGAAGGAGAGCCTGTCAGACACTATCTGAGCAGCGGATTCAACTATCGCGACCCTCAGCCTTTCGGTGAATATTCCTGCATCACATCAGAATGGGCTGTGGCGATGATCAATCGCTACAGACAGTTCGGATTGGTCCCGGACGTATTCTGGCTTGATGCGGGATGGCACACCGGAGCCTCTGACTATCAGGAAGGTAAGAACTGGGCTTCGACCACAGGCAACTGGACCGTCGATCGGGAACGCTTTCCTGACGGGATGAAGCCGGTCTCCGATGCGGCCCATGCCGCCGGCGCGAAATTCATGCTTTGGTTCGAACCGGAGAGGGTGGTGAAAGGAACCCAATGGGCTGTAGAGCACAAGGAATGGATGCTTGATTGTCCACAGCCCGCAGGTTCTGAAGAGGCCGATTGGCTGTTGTTCGATCTCGGCAATGACGAAGCGTGCGACTGGCTGTGCAAGTACTACGGAGATTTTCTGGAGGAAAACGGTGTGGACTGGTACAGACAGGACTGCAACATCAAGCCTGCTCCCTATTGGGCACATAATGATGAACCGGGGAGGAAGGGAATCAAGGAAATCCGCCATATCGAGAATCTTTACCGGTTCTGGGACTATCTGCTTGACCGTTTCCCGGAGATGGTGATAGACAATTGCGCTTCAGGCGGCAAACGTCTCGATTGGGAGACAATCAGCAGAAGCGTCCCTCTCTGGCGAAGTGACTACTACCACCATGATGATCCGGACGGTTACCAGTGCCACACTTATGGATTGAACTATTTCCTTCCGATCCATGGCACGGGAATCCTTCTTCCGGACAAATATTCATTCAGATCCAGTCTGTCATCAACCCTGATCTACAACTGGAAGATTACCGAGAAAGGGGTTTCCGTGCTGGAAATGCAGGAAAGGCTTGCCGAGTATCGCAGTATAAGTGATTATTATCTGGAAGATTACTATCCTCTCACTGGAGACGGTGATCTGACCGGTCACGATGTCTGGCTTGCCTACCAGATGCACAGACCTTCCGACGGCACCGGCATCGTTGTCGCTTTCAGGCGGGAAGAGTCGGCAGTCGACAATTGTCCGGTCCGGCTTCAGGGTCTTTCTCCTGAAAAATCATATGAGTTGACCGACAGCGACACAGGGGTGTCAGTGGTAAAGACCGGCAGAGAGCTTTCTGAAGGCTTCCGCCTGGTTCTGGATAGTCCCAAGAGTTCATTGCTGATAAAATACAAGGTACTATGAAAAGAATACTGACTCTTATCGTCCTGGCTACCGTATGCTGGAGTACGTCATTGGCTCAGACATCCATGCAGATGACTGGATCTGACCAGCTTTGTGAGAAATGGATAGGGAAGCATTTCGCCAAGGGAACCCTCCCTCCATTCTCTTTCACTTATGATGGGATTCCGTCAGAAAGCTTCCTGAAGAAGTGGAAATATTCCAGGACCGCACCGATCGTTTCGGAAAACGGCGAGACCCAGAGGTCTTTCTTCTGGACGGATCGTTCCAGCGGACTTCAGGTCGAGTGCAGAGTGAAGAGTTTCAGCGACTTCAATGCTATGGAGTGGGTTCTGTTCTTCAGGAATGTCTCTGACAGCAACACCGGGACCATCGCCGACGTCAAAGCTGCCGACATCCGCCTGAAATCATCTGCCTCCGAAGGCGGATGGAGTCTTTTCCATGCCAAGGGCAGCGAAGCCTCCAAGTCAGATTTCATGGCAATGACAAAGGAATATTCAGTAGGCGATACCCTGACCATGATGCCTTATCTCGGACGTTCATCTTCCGGCAGTTTCCCTTACTTCAATGTCAAGACCCCTTCCGGAGGGATGGTGTTCGCAATCGGCTGGACCGGTACGTGGAGAGCCGACATCATACGTCCTTGCGAGGATTCTTTCAGTGTTTCGACCGGGCTCAAGAATCTCAGCACGTATCTCCGCCCGGGGGAAGAAATCCGGACTCCTCTGACAGCAATGATTCCTTGGCAGGGAGAAGACAGGATGGATGGTCAGAATATTCTCCGTCAGTTCATCCTCAGACATCACTATCCGAGGGCAGGCGGACACCCTGTGCAGCCACCGATCTGCAGCGGTTTCAACTACGGAGATCCCTATCCTTGCAATGAATATACTTGCCTGACAGCCGAATATGCCAAGGCTCTTGTCCACCGTTATGAAGAATTCAATCTGCTTCCCGAAGTCTTCTGGCTCGATGCCGGCTGGTACAAGAAAGCCGCAGACTGGAATAATGGCTACAACTGGGCAAACGCAGTCGGAAACTGGGAAGTAGACAAAAACAGGTTTCCTGCCGGACTGGGTGAAGTCGCCGATGCTGTTCATGATGCAGGCTGCAAGTTCATGGTATGGTTCGAACCGGAAAGGGTTGTGAAGGATTCCGACTGGGCTTATGAGCATCCTGAGTACATGCTCCTGGCCGGAGGTGGCAAGCCTGTGCCTCACGCCATCGACAGAAAAACCCAGGATTCCTTTCTTGTCAATCTTGGAGATGAGGATGCCAACAGATGGATGAGGGAGAATGTGGCCAGACTGATAAGAGAGAACCGGATCGATTATTACCGGCAGGACTACAATGTCGATCCGGAATGGTTCTGGTACAGTAACGATGAACCCGGGCGCAATGGTATTTGTGAGATCCGGTATATTACGGGACTGTACAGATTCTGGGACTATCTGCTGTCCGAATTCCCGGACCTTGTAATCGATAATTGTGCCGGTGGCGGCAGAAGACTCGACCTTGAGGCCACATCCAGAAGTATACCTTTGTGGAGAACCGATTATAACTACGGAGAACCGATCGGCTATCAGTGTCATACGTACGGTCTCAGCCAGTGGCTTCCTGTAAGCGGCACTTGCCTTACCAGGTCGGATGCGTTTTCAACCAGGTCCAGCTTCAATGCCGCTGTGACTTTCAACTGGAAAATCACCTCCGCAGACTTCAATATTCTCGAGATGCATAAGCGTATGGCGGAATTTCATGACATACGTCCATATTTCCTTGAGGATTTCTATCCGTTGACCGGCTATGGCGACACCACTTCCGACGAGATCTGGCTGGCTTACCAGCTCAACAGGAAATCGGATGGTACCGGAAGAATCCTTGCATTCAGACGCTCTGACTGCAAGGAGGACAGAATAGCAGTCTCTCTCAGAGGATTGGATCCGTCTGCCACCTATGTCCTTGTCAATCAGGACACGATGGAAGAATATGAAAAAACGGGCAAGGAGCTCTCAGAAGGGTTCGAACTTATCCTTCCGTCTGCCGGGTCCTCTCTTTTCTTCAAATACCGTCTGAAATAGTTGTCCGTGGCGGGGAACCCTCCGCGCCCGGTCATCCTTCAGGTGCAACCGGACAAAAAAAGAGACTGGCCGAGTCATATCGACTTTCCGGCCAGTCTCTTTTACTGATATCCGTGAAGAACCGTTAGAGTTCGTTCATTTCCTGTTCGTACTCGTTCTTGGCACCGACGATGATGTCCTGGAACTCCTTCTGACCGGTACCTGCAGGGATGAGATGTCCGCTGATGACATTCTCCTTGAGTCCCTCGAGGTAATCCACACGACCTCTGATGGCTGCCTCCGAGAGAACCTTCGTGGTCTCCTGGAAGGAAGCGGCCGAGATGAATGAATTCGTCCTCAAAGCGGCTCTGGTGATACCCTGAAGCACAAGCTTCGCAGTCGCAGGATGAGCCTCGCGGCCGACCATCATCTTCTTGCCCTGCCTTTCGAGGGACGCGTTCTCATTCCTCAGTTCGCGGGCGCTGATGATGTCACCGTTTGCGAACCTCTCGGAATCTCCGCAGTCCTCGATGAAGAACTTGCCGAAGATTGCATCGTTGGCATCCATGAAATCCCACTTGTCCACGAGCTGATCCTGGAGGAAATCAGTGTCTCCGGAATCGGTGATCTGGACCTTGCGCATCATCTGGCGGACAATGATCTCGAAGTGCTTGTCGTTGATCTTCACACCCTGGAGACGGTAGACCGCCTGAACCTCGTTGACGATATATTCCTGAGCCTTGACAGGTCCGAGAATATTCAGGATGTCGGTAGGTGAGATTCCGCCGTCAGAGAGTCTGGTACCAGCCTTGACGTAGTCGTTCTCCTGAACGAGAATCTGCTTGGTGAGCGGCACCAGATACTTCATGAATTCGCCGCTCTTGCTCTTGACCTTGATCTCACGGTTACCTCTCTTGATCTCGCCCATCACAACCTCACCGTTGACCTCGGAGAGGACGGCTGGTGAAGAAGGATTTCTGGCCTCGAAGAGCTCGGTGACTCGAGGAAGACCTCCGGTGATATCGCTTGACTTGCCGATGGCGCGTGGGATCTTGATGATCACATCACCGACATTCACGGTGTCTCCGTCGTTGGCGATCAGGTGAGCGCCGACAGGAAGGTTGTATGACTTGATGATGTTGCCGGCCTCGTCAACGATGTTGATGGTAGGGGTCTGGCTCTTGTCTCGCGACTCGATGATGACCTTGTCCTTGTTGATCGCGAACTCATCGGCAGCCTCCTCGCGGAAGTTCACACCATCCTTCAGGTCTTTGAACAGGATCTTACCGGCGTTCTCGACGATCGTGAGAGCGTTGTAAGGATCCCACTCGCAGAGCAGGTCACCCTTGCTGATCTTGTCGCCATCCTTGAAGTACAGCTTCGATCCGTACGGAATGTCATAATGTGAATATGTCATGCCGGTGTTCTCGTCAATGATGCTGACTTCTGCCATACGGCTGACAACGATATCCTGAGGCTTTCCGTCCTCTTCGATCTTCTCGATGGTTCTGAGTTCCTCGAACACGAGCTTACCATCGTACTTGGCCTCGATGGAGGAGTCGGCTGCAGTACTTGAAGCCGTACCACCGACGTGGAAGGTTCGGAGGGTAAGCTGGGTACCAGGCTCACCGATGGACTGTGCTGCGATGACACCGACGACCTCTCCCTTCTCTACCATACGGCTGGTGGCGAGGTTGCGTCCGTAGCATTTTGCGCAGACACCCTTGCGGGATTCGCAGGTGAGGACCGAACGGATCTCGACCTGTTCGATAGGAAGACTGTCGATGAGTTCGGCAGTGGCTTCCCTGATCTCTTCTCCGGCCTTGATGATAAGTTCTCCGGTGAGAGGGTTGATGATGTCGTGTACGGAAGTTCTACCGAGAATCCTCTCTCCGAGGGACTCGACGATCTCGTCCTTGTTCTTGATCGCTGTAGCAATCAGGCCTCTGAGAGTGCCGCAGTCCTCCTCGTTGATGATCACGTCGTGTGAGACGTCGACCAGTCGGCGGGTCAGGTAACCTGCATCGGCCGTCTTGAGGGCGGTATCGGCAAGACCCTTTCGGGCACCGTGGGTGGAGATGAAGTACTCGAGCACCGTCATACCTTCCTTGAGGTTGGAGATGATAGGGTTCTCGATGATCTCCGCTCCGGATGCACCGGACTTCTGAGGTTTAGCCATAAGACCTCGCATGCCGCAGAGCTGCTTGATCTGCTGGGTTGAACCACGGGCTCCGGAATCCAGCATCATGTAGACAGGGTTGAAACCGAGCTGGTCAGATGAAATCTGCTCCGTGACAATGCTTGTGAGCTTGTTGTCGATGGAGGTCCAGAGGTCGATGACCTTGTTGTAGCGCTCGTTGTTGGTGATGAAGCCCATCGCGTAGTTGTTCTTGACTTCCTCCACCTGCCTGTAACCCTCGTTGATGAGTTGCTCCTTCTCTGCAGGGATGATCACATCGCCAAGGTTGAATGAGATACCGGCTCTGAACGCCTGGTCGTAACCGAGGTTCTTGATGTCGTCAAGGAACTGTGCAGTTCTGGTCACACCGGTGAACTTGATGACATTGGTGATGATCTTCCTGAGAGCTTTTTTTCCGAGAACCTCGTTGATGAAAGGAACCTCTTCAGGAACGAACTGGTTGACGATGATACGGCCGGCTGTGGTCTCGACCATATGAACGCCCTTGGAAGCGTCCTGTTTGTCTACAGGAATCCTGACCTTGATCTTGGCGTGCATCTCGATCGCCTTCTCATTGTAGGCGATGATGACTTCCTCAGGACCATAGAATGACATTCCCTCTCCCTTGGCTCCCGGCTTGATCTTGGTGATGTAGTAAAGACCGAGCACCATGTCCTGAGAAGGGACGGTGATAGGGCTGCCGTTCGCAGGGTTGAGAATGTTGTGCGAACCGAGCATGAGAAGCTGAGCCTCCATGATGGCCGCATTCCCAAGAGGAAGGTGGACTGCCATCTGGTCACCATCGAAGTCCGCGTTGAATGCGGTACATGCGAGAGGGTGCAGCTGGATTGCCTTTCCTTCGATCATTCTTGGCTGGAAGGCCTGGATACCGAGTCTGTGCAGGGTAGGTGCACGGTTGAGGAGCACCGGATGACCCTTCATGACATTCTCGAGAATATCCCAGATCACAGCATCCTTCCTGTCCACGATCTTCTTTGCCGACTTGACCGTCTTGACGATGCCGCGCTCGATGAGCTTGCGGATGATGAACGGCTTGTAGAGCTCAGCCGCCATCAGCTTAGGCAGACCGCACTCGTGCATGTTCAGCTCAGGTCCGACGACGATGACCGAACGTGCCGAATAGTCAACACGCTTACCGAGGAGGTTCTGACGGAAGCGGCCCTGCTTGCCCTTGAGGGAGTCGGACAGGGATTTGAGAGCCCTGTTGGACTCGCTCTTGACAGCGCTTGACTTCTTGGAGTTGTCGAAGAGTGAATCGACGGCCTCCTGAAGCATGCGCTTCTCGTTTCGGAGGATCACCTCAGGAGCCTTGATGTCGATGAGCTTCTTCAGACGGTTGTTTCTGATGATCACCCTCCTGTAGAGGTCGTTGAGGTCCGTGGTCGCGAAACGGCCGCCATCAAGCGGTACGAGAGGACGCAGATCCGGCGGAATCACAGGAATGTTCTTCATGATCATCCACTCCGGCTTGTTGATGTCCTTGGACTCTACGAACCACTTGACGATGCTCAGTCTCTTGAGGATGGCATCCTTCTTCTGGGCTGTGCTTGCGGCAGCCCAGGCCTGACGCAGTTCAGCGGCAAGCTCCTCTACATTGGTCTCGCGAAGGAGGTCATAGATGCCCTCTGCGCCCATCTTTGCGATGAACTTCTTCGGATCGTCATTAGGGAGTGTGTCGTTCTCCGGTATTCTTGAGATTATGTCGATGTACTCGTCCTCTGAAAGGAGGTCTTTCTTCGCGCATCCCGATTCACCCGGCTGCACGACAACGTATTTCTCGTAGTAGATTACAGACTCAAGCTTCTTGGCAGGGATGTCAAGAAGAGCGGAGATCTTGTTCGGAGCTGACTTGAAGTACCAGATGTGGGCAACCGGAACGGTGAGGGCTATGTGACCCATCCTCTCCCTTCTTACCTTCTTCTCTGTCACTTCAACACCGCACCTGTCGCAGACGATTCCACGGTAACGGATTCTCTTGTACTTTCCGCAGTAGCACTCGTAGTCCTTGGTAGGTCCGAAGATCTTCTCGCAGAAGAGTCCGTCCTTTTCAGGCTTGTAGGTCCTGTAGTTCACCGTCTCCGGCTTGAGGACCTCACCGCATGACCTTGCCAGAATGTCTTCCGGCGAGGCCAGCGAGATGCTGATCTTGGAAAAGTTGCTTTTTACCTTGTTTTCCTTATTGTTGAAAGTAGGCATAGTCTTTAAATGCAATTTGAATCAAATCCACCTTTGATTAGTCCAATGTGACCTTGAGTCCGAGTCCCCTGAGCTCGTGAAGGAGAACGTTGAGGGATTCCGGAATGCCAGGGTTCGGCATAGGGTCGCCCTTGACGATGGCTTCATAAGTCTTGGAACGTCCTGTGACGTCATCGGACTTGATGGTGAGGACCTCCTGAAGGACGTGGGCTGCGCCGAATGCCTCGAGCGCCCAGACCTCCATTTCTCCGAACCTCTGTCCACCGAACTGAGCCTTACCTCCGAGAGGCTGCTGCGTGATGAGTGAATATGGTCCGATGGAGCGTGCGTGCATCTTGTCGTCGACCATGTGGCCGAGCTTGATCATGTAGATGACGCCCACGGTTGCAGGCTGGTCGAACCAGTCTCCTGTTCCACCATCCCTGAGGTGGGTCTTGCCATACATCGGCACGCCTGCCTTCTCGGTATATTCACAGATGTCCTTGATGGTTGCACCGTCGAAGATAGGAGTGCTGAACTTCACTCCGAGTTCCTTTCCTGCCCAACCGAGCACGGTCTCGTAAATCTGACCGAGGTTCATTCGGGAAGGCACGCCGAGAGGGTTGAGGACGATGTCCACTGGAGTTCCGTCCTCGAGGAACGGCATATCCTCCCTGCGCACGATCTTCGCTACGATACCCTTGTTACCATGGCGTCCGGCCATCTTGTCACCGACAGTGATCTTTCTCTTCTTTGCGATATAGACTTTGGCAAGCTGCATCACTCCGTTAGGAAGATCGTCTCCGACCTTGACCTTGTCGCACTGTCTCTTGCATTCCGCTGTCAGAGTCTTGAATGCGAGGCAATAGTTGTTGATGAGTTCCTGGATCAGAGTGTTGGTCTCTTTGTCACCGGTCCATTTTCCTGTGTTGACATTGAGATAGTCGATGCTTCTGAGCTTGTCAGTGGTGAACTCCTTGCCTTTGGCTATGATTTCAACGTTGTACAGGTCGATGATTCCTGCGCTCTTCTTGCCCTTGGTGAGGACAGCGAGCTTGTCGATGAAAGCGTTGAAGAGAAGAGCGGTCTTCTTGTCATATTCCTCCTGAATTGCTCCGAGACGGTTTGCCTGCTCAGTCTTTGCAGATCTCTTGTTGCTCTCCTTTGCTGCCTTCGCATAGAGAGCGGTCTTGATGACTGTTCCGCTGAGTGAAGGATTAGCCTTGAGCGAAGCATCCTTGACATCTCCGGCCTTGTCGCCGAAGATAGCCTTCAGAAGCTTCTCTTCAGGGGAAGGATCGCTTTCTCCCTTAGGAGTGATCTTTCCGATCATGATGTCACCCGGCTCGATGTGCGCACCGATGCGGATGATACCCTGCTCGTCGAGATTCTTTGTGGCGTCTTCGCTGACATTTGGAATATCAGAGGTCAGCACTTCCGGTCCACGCTTGGTGTCGCGGACTTCAGTGAGATACTCGTCGACATGTACGGATGTGAGGATGTCCCACTTTACCATTTCCTCTGAAAGGACAATGGCATCCTCATAGTTGTATCCCTTCCAAGGCATGAACGCCACCTTCAGGTTGCGGCCGAGGGCGAGTTCTCCGTTCTGGGTTGCATAGCCCTCCGTGAGAACCTGTCCGGCAACGACCTTGTCACCCTTGCGTACGATCGGCTTGAGGGTGATAGTGGTGCTCTGGTTGGTCTTTCTATATATAGGCAGAGTGTAGACGGTTTCTTCAGAATTGAAGGAGACATACTTCTCATCGTCAGTCATGTCGTACTTGATCCTGATTTCCTTTGCGTCCACATAGGTGACTTCACCGCTGCGTTCAGCTATGTACTGGGTCCTTGAGTCCAGACATACCCTTTCCTCCAGACCGGTTCCGACGATAGGGGATTCCGGACTGAGAAGAGGAACTGCCTGACGCATCATGTTCGCACCCATGAGGGCACGGTGAGCGTCATCGTGCTCGAGGAACGGGATGAGGGAAGCAGCCACCGAAGCCATCTGGTTAGGAGCCACGTCCATGTAATCCACCTCTTCCTTGGAGACGACAGGGAAGTCTGCCTCAAGACGGCACTGGATTCTGTCTTCCTTGATGTTGCCCTCATCGTCCATCTTCACCTTTGCGAGGGAAACGTACTTGTTTTCCTCTTCTTCGGCGGACATGTAGTGCCAGCCGTCCTCGCTCAGGTCAACCTTTCCGTCCTTGACCGTACGGTAAGGTGTCTCGATGAAACCGAGCTGGTTGATGCGCGCGAACACGCAAAGAGAAGAGATAAGACCGATGTTCGGACCTTCAGGAGACTCGATAGGACACAGACGTCCGTAATGGGTGTAGTGTACGTCTCGAACCTCGAATCCGGCCCTGTCCCTTGAAAGACCGCCAGGACCGAGAGCGGAAAGACGTCTCTTGTGAGTGATCTCGGCAAGAGGGTTCGTCTGGTCCATGAACTGTGACAGCTGGCTCGTTCCGAAGAATGAGTTGATGACGGAAGAAAGTGTTTTCGCATTGATCAGGTCGATCGGATTGAACTGCTCGCTGTCGCGTACGTTCATCCTTTCCCTGATGGTGCGGGCCATGCGGGAAAGACCGACGCTGAACTGGTTTGCAAGCTGTTCGCCAACACTCCTTACACGTCTGTTCGAAAGGTGGTCGATATCGTCGACAGTCGCCTTCGAGTTGATCAGCTGGATAAGGTACTTGATGATCTCGATGATGTCGAGCTTGGTGAGTACCCTTGTCTCGGAGTCTGTTGAAAGACCAAGCTTCTTGTTGAGACGGAAACGTCCGACAGAGCCCAGGTCATATCTCTTTTCAGAGAAGAAGAGCTTGTCGATCACGTCCTTGGCTGTGGCCTCATCAGGCGGTTCCGAGTTGCGGAGCTGTTTGTAGATGTATTTGACAGCCTCGTTCTCAGTGTTGGTAGGATCCTTCTGGAGGGTGTTGAATATGATGGCATATTCGTTGGAATTTGCCTCGTTCTTCTGGAGAAGGATGGTCTTGATGTTTGTGTCGAGGATCCTTTCGATGTTCTCTTCGTCAAGGATGACTCCTCTCTCGACGACAGGCACGGTCCTTTCGATAGGAATGACCTCTCCTGTGTCGTCATCTTCGAAATCCTCAGTCCAGGTCTTGAGAACCTTGGCTGCGAGTTTCCTGCCCTGGTTTGCCTTCAGGGTCTCCTCATCGACAGGAATCTCGTCAGCGAGGTCGAATATGTCGATGATGTCCTTGTCCGTGTTGTAGCCGATAGCCCTGAGAAGTGTCGTTACAGGCAACTTCTTCTTGCGGTCGATGTAGGCATACATCACGTTGTTGATGTCTGTTGCGAATTCTATCCAGGAGCCCTTGAACGGGATGATTCTCGCTGAATACAATTTTGTTCCGTTCGCATGCATGCTCTGGTCGAAGAACACTCCGGGCGAGCGGTGCAGCTGCGAAACGATAATTCTTTCCGATCCGTTGATCACGAATGTGCCGGCCGGTGTCATGTAAGGAATGTCACCGAGGTAAACATCCTGGACTTTGGTATCGAAATCCTCGTGCTCTGGATCTGTGCATGAAAGGCGGAGCTTTGCCTTGAGCGGCACTTTATAGGTCTGTCCTCTATCGAGACACTCATCGATCGAATACTGTGGGGGATCGACGAAGTAGTCGATGAATTCGAGTTTGTAGTTGTTTCTCGTGTCTTCGATAGGGAATACCTCTTGGAACACCTTGTACAGACCTTCGTTCTTTCTGTTTTCAGGGGTGGTCTCCAGCTGGAAGAAGTCCTTGAAAGATTTCAGCTGAACTTCCAGAAGGTCAGGATATTCCAATATCTTGGAGGTCGCGAACATTATTCGCTTGTTGTTCGTCTTTTTTGACATGTTCTGCCTTTAGGAAATGGAGAAAAACTTAATACGACAAAAAGGTTTAGAGCCAATTGGGCTCTAAACCTGATGAATTTCCCGCCAGGGGAAGCTGTGGTTTATTTAACCTCAACTTCTGCTCCTGCCTCTTCGAGGGCAGCCTTGAGAGATTCAGCCTCAGCCTTTGAAGCCTTCTCCTTGATGGTAGAAGGAGCGCCGTCTACCAGATCCTTTGCTTCCTTAAGTCCAAGACCAAGAGCCTCCTTGACGGCCTTGATAACCTGAAGCTTAGCAGCTCCGGCTGACTTGAGGACAACATCGAACTCAGTCTGCTCGGCTGGAGCAGCCTCAGCTGCTGCTGCCGGACCTGCAACTGCAACAGCTGCTGCAGCTGGCTCGATGCCATATTCTTCCTTAAGGATGTTTGCGAGTTCCTGAACGTCTTTTACAGTAAGGTTAACCAACTCTTCTGCAAGTGCTTTTACGTCTGCCATGATTGATAAAATTTAAATTGTTTATTGTTATTACTTTTCTTCTTTCTCTGAGAGAGTCTTGACAAGTCCGGCGATTGTGTTGCCACCAGCATTCTGAAGAGCTGAGATGACGTTGCGGGCCGGAGCCTGGAGGAGAGCGACGATGTCTGCGATGAGTTCTTCCCTGCTCTTGATGCTGCAGAGTTCCTCAAGTCTGTCAGCGCCGATGAATGCGCACTCCTGAACATAAGCGCCCTTGAGCTCAGGCTTTCCGCCAAGGTCCTTCTGGATATTCTTGATGAGTTTTGCAGGACCGTTAGGGCTCTCTGAATACATGATTGCAGTGTTGCCCTTGAGAACATCGAGGATGCTCTTGATCTCTTCGTTCTCCATGCCCTTGATGACATGTGCGAAGAGGGTGTTCTTCACTACGTTGAGCTTGATGCCTTCCTGGAAGCATGCGCGGCGGAGCTTTACGGTCTGGCCTGCATTGAGTCCGGAAATGTCAGTAACGTAGAAATTAGGGTACTGAGCGAGCTGAGCCGAGATTGTTTCAATAATCTGATCTTTAACTTCTTTCTTCATAATGAATCTCCTTTTTACTCGGCGCTGCCGCTGGTGAATGCTTTAACATCAATCTTGAGTGCAGGGCTCATGGTTGTGCAGATTGTAGATCCCTTCAGGTAGGTACCCTTGAGAGTCTGCGGCTTGAGCTTGAGGATCTCGTTGAGGAGAGCCGTTGCGTTTTCGCAGATCTGTGCAGGAGTGAAGGAAACCTTGCCGATTCCTGCGTGGATGATACCTGTCTTGTCGACCTTGAAGTCAATCTTACCGGCCTTTACAGCCTTTACTGCGTTGCCGACCTCCATGGTGACGGTACCGGTCTTAGGGTTAGGCATGAGGCCTCTTGGACCGAGAATCCTACCCAGAACACCGACCTTGGCCATGACTGAAGGGGTACAGATGATGACATCGATGTCAGTCCAACCGCCCTTGATCTTCTCGACGTACTCGTCAAGACCTACGTAGTCAGCTCCGGCTTCCTTTGCCTCGTTCTCCTTGTCAGGAGTACAAAGTACGAGGACTCTGACTGTCTTTCCTGTTCCGTGAGGAAGGGTGACAACGCCACGGATCATCTGGTTGGCCTTGCGAGGGTCTACACCAAGATTTGCAGTAAGCTCGACTGTTGCGTCAAACTTGGTGAAAGTGATATCCTTGAGAACTTCACAAGCCTGGGCAAGAGTGTAAAGTTTTGAAGAGTCGTATTTCTGTGCGACTTCTTTCTGATTCTTTGTAATTCTACTCATTTCGCGTGTGAAATTTTAAAGGTTCTCAGGGAATTCGCCGGTAACGGTGATACCCATGCTCCTTGCGGTACCTGCAACCATCTTCATTGCAGATGCGAGGGTAAATGCGTTGAGATCCGGCATTTTGCCTTCGGCAATTGTCTTCACCTGATCCCAGGTGAGGGTAGCGACCTTGGTTCTGTTAGGCTCGCCTGAGCCTTTCTGTACCTTCGCAGCTTCCTTGATTGAGATAGCAACCGGTGGCTGCTTGACCTCGAAGGAGAATGACTTGTCATTGTAGACTGTGATGACTACAGGCAGGATCTTTCCGGCACTTGCTTGGGTGGCCGCATTGAACTGCTTGCAGAAGTCCATGATGTTCAAGCCTTTGGAACCGAGAGCAGGTCCTACCGGAGGCGCTGGATTAGCAGCTCCGGCTTTGATCTGGAGCTTAATGAATCCGGTAACTTCTTTTGCCATAATTTTTTATTCTTTTGTTACTTGAGTAAAGCTGAGTTCCAGCAGAGTTTTTCTGCCGAAAATCACAACTATCACTTTCAGCTTGCTTCTGTCTTCCTCTATCGCGTCAACAGTTCCACTGAAACCGTTGAATGGTCCGTCGGTGATCTTCACAGAATCTCCGACAGCGAAGTTGACTTCTGTCTCTGCTGGATTGTCCACATTTTCGTCCTGGTCACCGAGAATGCGTCTTGCCTCATCATCTCTGAGAGGAACGGCGACTCTTTCGGTCTGTGATCCGTTGGTCCTTTTTTCAGTAAGGAAGCCGGACATGCCCGGAACACAGTTGCGGATGATGTACTCGAGCTCCGGATTGAGTATAGCCTGAATAAGAACATAGCCAGGGAAGAGCAGTTTCTCAACCACTTTTCTCTTGCCATTCTTTGTAACTATTTCTCGTTTTACCGGAACAAGCACTTGTGCAACCTGCTCCTGGAGACCACACCTTTCGATTTCTTTCTCAAGATAGTCTTTGGCTTTTTTCTCCTTGCTTCCTGCCGTCCTGAGGACGTACCATTTCATGTCAGCCATGGTAACACAACAAACTACAATGTGTAAATCAGAGTCATCAGTTGCTCAAAGACGAAGTCAATTGCGAAGAGAACGACAGCGAGCAGCACGGTGACGACCATGACCAGAAGGGCGGAACTCTGGAGTTTCTCCCATGACGGCCATGCGACTTTCTTTGTGAGTTCGGTGTAGGACTCTTTAAGATAGTTTATGAACTTTCTCATCTTTGCATTTAATGGACATCGTGTGTTGGAAGCTATTGCGATGTCTGTTAAACAATTACCAAATCGTAACCTTTGATATTCTTGGCAGGGGAAGCAGGATTCGAACCCACATCGACGGTTTTGGAGACCGCTGAACTACCCTTGTTCTATTCCCCTGAATAAGCGGAACCCCAGACGGGATTCCGCATTTATCTTGAATTAGTCAAGAATCTTGATAACCTGTCCGGCACCAACGGTACGTCCACCCTCGCGGATAGCGAACTGGAGAGCCTCGTTGATAGCTACAGGAGTGATGAGCTTGACATCGATCTCAACGTTGTCGCCAGGCATGACCATCTCGACACCCTCTGGGAGAGAAATCTCACCGGTAACATCGAGGGTACGGATGAAGAACTGAGGACGATAGTGGTTGTGGAACGGAGTGTGACGGCCACCCTCTTCCTTCTTGAGCACGTAGATCTGTGCCTTGAAGTGAGTGTGAGGAGTGATTGAACCAGGCTTTGCAACGACCTCGCCTCTCTTGACGTCCTTCTTGTCGACACCACGGAGGAGGAGACCTACGTTGTCACCAGCCTCACCCTGGTCGAGGAGCTTGCGGAACATCTCGACACCGGTAACGGTTGTGCCTCTAGGAGCGTCGCCGAAACCTACGAGCTCGACTGCATCACCAACGTGGATGGTACCAGCCTCGATACGGCCTGTAACAACGGTACCACGACCGGTGATAGAGAAGATGTCCTCGATAGGCATGAGGAATGGCTTGTCAACAAGACGCTCAGGGAGCGGAATGTACTCGTCGACTGCAGCCATGAGCTCCATGACCTTGTCTTCCCACTGTGGCTCACCGTTGAGTGCACCAAGAGCGGAACCGCGGATGATAGGGCAGTTCTCATCGAATGAGTAGAATGCGAGAAGGTCGCGGATTTCCATCTCGACGAGATCGAGCATTTCCTCATCGTCAACAAGGTCAACCTTGTTCATGAAGACGAGGATCTTAGGTACGTTCACCTGACGGGCGAGAAGGATGTGCTCGCGGGTCTGAGGCATAGGACCGTCGGTAGAAGCTACAACGAGGATTGCACCGTCCATCTGAGCAGCACCGGTAACCATGTTCTTTACGTAGTCAGCGTGGCCTGGGCAGTCTACGTGAGCATAGTGACGGTTTTCTGTTTCATACTCTACGTGTGCAGAGTTGATGGTGATACCACGCTCCTTCTCTTCAGGAGCATTGTCGATCTGGTCGAAAGACTTTACCTTGTCTGCGTTACCGGCGACTCTCTCTGCGAGAACCTTGGTGATAGCTGCAGTCAAAGTGGTCTTACCGTGGTCAACGTGGCCAATTGTACCGATGTTGACGTGCGGTTTGGTTCTTTGATAAGTTTCTTTTGCCATAATATTATGAATAAATGTGTTCTGTAAATACAAAAGATGAGCCGGTGATGGGATTTGAACTCATGACCTCATCCTTACCAAGGATGCGCTCTACCCCTGAGCTACACCGGCTTACTTTTGAGCGGAAAACGAGGTTCGAACTCGCGACCCT
Source organism: Bacteroidales bacterium (assembly GCA_004552965.1). Lineage (GTDB taxonomy): Bacteria > Bacteroidota > Bacteroidia > Bacteroidales > UBA932 > Cryptobacteroides. Next base: position 24,288 of record SFMU01000018.1, read on the forward strand.
CAGCTTGGAAGGCTGATGCTCTACCAACTGAGCTACTTCCGCGATTGTGTGGGAGGAGGTGGACTCGAACCACCGAACCCGAAGGAGCGGATTTACAGTCCGCCGCAATTGCCGCTATGCGATCCTCCCGATATGTCTTTGATACAGCTTCTGGCCGTTTTGAGCCGATAGAGGGATTCGAACCCACGACCCCGAGATTACAAATCACGTGCTCTGGCCAACTGAGCTATATCGGCATTATTTCAATGAAACCCTTTGTTCAAGGGATTGCAAAGATAGGGAGATTTTCTGATTATCCAAAACTTTTTCACAAAAAACTCTCAACATCTTTACTTTTTTCGCCACGAAACGACTTTTCTTTATCTGAACCAGCCAATCAGTTCCGAATATATTCCTTCGGCATCCAGCCTGCAGTCCTTTCTCTGGGCGGCCTGCGAATCCTGCTTTATGAATATGTCGGGCACTCCCAGCCCCCTTACCTTCGTTCCGGCCCCGGCAAGGGCAAGACCCTCAGCCACTTCGCTGAAGAGCCCGCCTTTGAGGCAGCCCTCCTCCACGGTCAGCGCGGCTTCATATTCAGAGACCTGCGCAAGGATGTCCGCGTCGAATGGCTTGAGGAATCTGGCATTGAATATGGCAGGCCCCCGACCCGTCTCCTCCTTGATCCTCCGCGCCGCTTCCATCGCCCTGTTCACCTCTGGGCCGAGCGCGATCACGGCAACCCTTTCGCCGTCGCAGACCTTCGAGCCTTTGCCATATTCAATGTCAGCAGGCTCGTGCGCGCGCCAGTCAAGGCCTTCTCCCAGCCCTCTCGGGTATCTTATGACCACAGGCCCTCTGTCCTCCCTCAGGGCCCAGTGCATGAGGTCCTTGAGTTCGTTCTCGTTGGCAGGGGCTGTTATCGTCATCCCGGGGATGCATCGCAGCGAAGCCAGGTCGAAGACTCCCTGGTGGGTGGCTCCGTCCTCGCCGACAAGGCCCGCCCTGTCCAGGCAGAAGACTACCGGAAGATGCTGAAGGGCCGCATCGTGGATGATTTCGTCGAAGGCTCTCTGGGCGAATGACGAATATATCGAGCAGAATGGCTTCATCCCTCCGGCAGCCAGGCCGGCGGCGAAGGTCGCGGCATGCTCCTCGGCAATCCCGACATCGAAGAACCGGTCCGGAAACTTCTCTGCGAAACCGGTCAGACCGCTGCCGGTGGCCATTGCCGGGGTGATCGCGACAATCCTCCCGTCTTTCTCCGCCATCTCGCACAGGACCTCTCCGAACACGTCCTGATAGCGGCTGACGGTGGTCTTGCCGCCAAGTCTCTTTCCTGTGGCGATGTCGAAAGTCCCCGGAGCATGCCAGGTCGTCGGGTCGTTTTCTGCCGGGGCATAGCCTTTCCCTTTTTTTGTGATGACATGAAGGATCTTCGGTCCTCCGATGGTCCTGAGCCTCTCGAGGGTGCTTACCACCTGGTTTATGTCATTGCCGTCTATCGGACCGAAGTAGCGCAGTCCGAAAGCCTCGAACAGGTCGCCGCCGGAAGGGGTCACCAGACCTTGCTTGGTCTTGCGCACCAGTTTCTGGATCATCTGGCGTGCCTTGCCGGCTCCGAGTCTGTCCCAAAGTTTGTCCCTGAAGCGGTTATAGGTCGGGTTTGTGGTGATGTTTAGCAGGTGAGAGTGCAGGCCTCCGGTGTTGCCGTCGATGGCCATGTCATTGTCGTTCAGGATGATGAGTATGTCGGCACTGCTGTTCCCGGCGTTGTTCAGTCCCTCCAGGGCGAGTCCGCCTGTCATGGCTCCGTCCCCGATGACTGCAACCACTTTCTCCTTCCTTCCGGCAATCCTGGCTGCTTCCGCGAAACCCAGGGCTGCGGAAATCGAGGTGGATGCATGCCCGACTCCGAAGGCGTCATATTCACTTTCATCCCTGTTGGGGAATCCGCTGATCCCGTCCCGCTTCCTGTTCTGCCGGAAAGCTTCCATCCTGCCCGTCAGGATCTTGTGGGCATAGGCCTGGTGGCCGACGTCGAAGATTATCCTGTCCGAAGGGGCGTTGTAGACATAGTGGATGCCGACGGTGAGGTCCACTGCTCCGAGGCTGGAAGCAAGGTGGCCGGGATTGCCCGAACAGCATTCCACGATGTGTCTGCGGATTTCTCCGCACAAGGCTTCCAGTTCCTCCGGGACGAGGGACTTCAAGTCTGAAGGAGATGATATTTTCTGCAAAATCGTAAACATAACAGGTCCGCTAAGGTACAACTTTTTTGACTATAATTGAAAAACTCCTATCTTCGCATAATTATATTATGGTATCAGATAACCCTAGACACAGAAATCTACAGATGACAGAGATTATCAGAAAGAAACTCAGTGACAGTCCTGCGGCACGTTGGACAGCCCTTCTGATCGTGTCCTTCACGATGATGTTCGGCTATTTTTTCACGGATGTGATGGCACCCCTGGAACCCCTTCTGACGGCTTCCGCCGCTGACGGCGGGCTCGGGTGGTCCAGTGACGAATATGGCTTCTTCTCAGGCGCTTACGGCTTCTTCAATGTTTTCCTTCTCCTCCTTTTCTTCGGAGGAATCATTCTTGACAAGTTCGGAATACGTTTCACCGGCCTGATGTCGACCGTGCTGATGTTCGCGGGAGCGCTCATCAAATGGTACGCGGTCGGACACAGTTTCGAAGGGACCGTCACCCTGCCTCTCGGAATAGGAACCTACCACACCCAGGTGCTCCTGGCCTGTCTGGGCTTCGCGATCTACGGTGTGGGATGCGAAATAGCCGGAATCACTGTCAGTAAGGTGATTGTCAAGTGGTTCACCGGTCATGAACTGGCTCTTGCGATGGGTCTCCAGGTGGCTCTTGCCCGTATCGGTACAGCCGCCGCCCTGTCTTTCTCCCTGCCTTTCGCAAAGATGATGGGAGGGGTTTCGGCCTCGGTCGGCCTCGGTGCAGCCATGCTCTGCATCGGAATGGTCAGCTTCATCGTCTACAATGTGATGGACCGGAAAGAGGACAAGTCCGGCGAACTCGCACAGGCAGAACCGGAGGAGGGCTTCAAGTTCTCCGACCTTAAGATCCTTGTCACGAACAGGGGCTTCTGGTACATCGCCGTGCTCTGTCTGATGTTCTACGCCGGGGTCTTCCCGTTCCTCAAGTTCGCGACCAAGCTCATGATATTCAAATACGGGGTTGCCGAGAATCTGGCAGGCCTGATTCCTGCGATGCTGCCTTTCGGCACCATATTCCTGACTCCTGTCTTCGGAGGTATTTATGACAAGTTCGGGAAGGGCGCCACGCTGATGATCATCGGAAGCGTGCTGCTGACGATTGTGCATGTCGTCTTCGCCCTGCCTATGACCAGCTGGGTTCTCGCCATTGTCGTGATGATCGTGCTCGGTATTGCGTTCGGCCTTGTGCCTTCGGCAATGTGGCCTTCCGTCCCTAAGATCATTCCGATGAAGCTTCTGGGAACGGCCTATGCCCTGATTTTCTATATTCAGAACATCGGACTTTCGCTTGTCCCGATCATGATCGGCAAGGTGAATGAGGCGAACACCGGCGCCGACGGAGTCATCGACTACACCACGTCGATGGTCATCTTCGCCTGCTTCGGAGTGATCTCGGTGGTCATTTCTCTTCTCCTCAAGGCGGAGGACCGCAAGAAAGGCTACGGGCTGGAATCCGCCAACCTCACAGAATCGAAGTAACCTCCGGAATCGGCCAAACACTCTGGGCAATGGATCTGGACCTTTTCCGGCATATTCTCGAAACTGATTCCACTTCGGGTCAGGAACGCACTCTGGCAGAGTTCCTTGAGGACCGCCTGAGGGTGGATGGCTGCGTGGTGCGCAGGTTCGAGGTCGGAGACGGGACGCTGAACCTTCTTCTGGACTGGTCCGCGTCCGGCGCTCCTTCGTTCGTCTTCTGCTCGCATCTGGACACCGTCCCTCCGTACATCGCTCCGGAGACTGTCCCGGTCCGAGCCGGCGACATCCTTCCGGACGGAAAGGTGGCTGCCATGGATGACACGATGTTTACCGGAAGAGGGACCTGCGATGCCAAGGGGCAGTTCTTCACAATGTACTCGACCTGCCTTGAACTGGCTTCCGAAGGCCATAGGGACTTCGGTCTGCTGCTCCTCTCCGGCGAAGAGACCGGCTCTTTCGGAGCGAAGGCCTACACCCGTGACTGCCCCGGAGGAGAGTATGTCCTGGTGGGTGAGCCGACGGACAACCGCCCGGTGCGTGCCAGCAAGGGTACGAAAAGTTTCCGTGTGACCCTGCGCGGCAAGGCGTGTCACTCCGGCTACCCGGAGCACGGAAGAAGCGCAGTGAGCATGTTCGTCGATTTCATGAACCGGCTCGGCGCGGTCGATTTCCCCGAGGATCCTATCCTGGGAAAGACGACCTGGAATGTTGGAAAGCTTTCCGGCGACAATCCGCAGAACATCCTCAGTCCCGAGGTGACGTTCCGCCTCTATTTCCGGACGACCTTTGCGACGGACGACCTTATTCAGCACAAGCTTGAAGGAATATGCCCGAAAGGAAGTTCGATCGAAGCCTTCGGCGGAGACCGGCCTCTGGAGTATCATCACGGAGCGCCGGGGCTGACAACGACGACGGTCTCGTTCGGCAGCGATGCCCCGCGGTTGGAGAAGTTTGCACAGAAGGCCATCTGCGGTCCAGGGTCCATCCTGACTGCCCACACGCCTGACGAATATGTCCTTCTCTCGCAGATGGAGGAGGCAAAGTCCCTGTACCGTAGGATATTCGAGAATTTTATACAGACAAAACAGTAACTTACAAATAGATAGACATTATGATCGTAATGAAGTTTGGCGGCACGTCCGTCCAGGATGAAGAAGCTATCGGCAGAGTCATTTCCATCGTGGGAAGCAGACTCGTGGAGAAGCCGCTGGTAGTAGTTTCGGCCCTCGCCAGGGTTACCAAAGTCCTCTGCGCGATAGCGCAGGAGGCAGAAGCGCAGCATGAGGATGCTGTCCGCACGAATCTCAATCTCTTGAGAGAGCGCCATTTCAATCTGGCAAAGGCTCTCCTGAATGAAAGGCCGGACCTTCTTGAAAACTGTCTGAAAGACATCGAGGCAAGAATCAGCCATCTTGAAAGATTCGTGACAGGAGTGTGCCAGATCGGCGAACTCTCCCTCAGAAGCGAAGCGAGGATCATCTCCACCGGAGAGCTCCTTTCCTCGACCATCATCGCCTATGCATTCAATGCCAGGGGAATATCCTGCAACTGGATCGATGCGAGGAGGATGATCACGACGAATGACAACTACATGTCGGCAAGGCCCGATCTGGAGATCACAGAGGCCAATGTCAAGCGTATCATAGGCATGGAATCGAAGGGCGTGGACCTTGTCCTTACACAGGGCTTCATCGCTTCGACCTCCGAGGGCAGCACTTCGGTTCTCGGCTTTGAGGGTTCCGACTATTCTGCCGCCATATTCGGTATGGCTCTCGGTGCTTCCCGCGTCGAGATCTGGACTGACGTCGACGGCATCCGGTCCGCAGATCCGAGAGTCGTCTCCAACACCAGGAGAATCGAGTCACTTTCCTATGAGGAGGCTGCCGAAATGGCTTCCATGGGCGCCAGGGTTCTCCATCCTCTCACTATCGAGCCTGCCCGCAAGAAGAATATCCCGATCGTGGTCCTGAACTCCAAGAATCCGGAGTGCAAGGGTTCCACCGTGCTTCGTGCCGATGAGGCTCCGGACGGTCCTAAATCCGTCGCCAGCCGCTCCGGTATCCTTTATGTCAAGGTGACTTCGACGAAAATGGATGGTGTCACGGCAATGCTGGGAAGGGTGTTCGCCCCTCTCTATGCCAACAGGGTTCCGGTAACCCTCGCCAAGGCGACAGAGTCCGAGGTCTATCTTGTCCTTCCCGAGGAGGTCGCCGGACTGGCTCCGTCTCTCAAGGCGATCGAAGCCTGGGCCGATGTGACGGTCTACCGTGACAAGGCTCTCATCTCAGTGATCGGCCGCAACATCGTGGGCCTCGAGGGACTGGGAGACAAGGTGATCGAGACGGCCGGGAAGGTCTATGTGGCCAATGTGAGCGCCAACATGCTCAGTGAGAACTTCGTGATCGACACCGAGAGACTTGAGGACACCCTGACCGGGATCCATGACTATATATTCGCAAACTGATATGCTTAAAGTCGTCATTTCCGGCTACGGCCGCATGGGACACATGATCGAGAGTGTCCTTCAGGAAAAAGGAATCGTCTGCGCGGGCGCCAGCGAGGACATAGTCAGCTTCGATGAGGATCTTGCAAGGGAGTGCGTGTGCATCGATTTCACCTGTCCGGATGCTTTCCGGGCCAACTATCCGGCCCTTGCCTCGAAATTCAAGGCGGTCGTAGTCGGGACTACGGGATGGAATGACATCAGGGACGAGGTCATCCGCTGTTTTGAGGAAAAGGGGACTCCGATGATATATTCATCGAACTATTCCGTCGGAGTCAATGTGCTTACCGCTGCCGTCGAGGTGGTCTCGAAGTATCTGTCGAAGGCCGGAGGCTATCACCCGTACATCGTCGAGAAGCATCATGTCCACAAGCTCGATGCTCCAAGCGGCACTGCCAAGTCCCTTGCCGGAGTGGTGTCGGACTCCTTCTCCGAAAAGTTTGACGTTTCTTCCGTCAGGGTCGGCGAACTTGCCGGAATCCACACCGTGGGCTTCGAAGGGGAAAACGACCGCATCACCATCGAGCACGAGGCCTTCTCGCGCAGGGTTTTCGCCGAGGGGGCGGTCGTTGCCGCGCAGATGACGGAAGGGCTCAGCGGAGTCCACGAATTCAAGGAATTGTTCTTCAAGGACAGATAGAATACCAGAAAACTTTTGAAATATGCCTGAACTTGTACTGAAAGGCTGCGGTACAGCCTTGATAACGCCATTCAGGAACGGAGAGATCGATTACGATGCCTACCGTGTCCTGGTCAGAAGGCAGCTGGAGGCAGGAATCGATTTTCTCGTGCCTCTTGGAACGACTGCCGAGACCCCTTGTCTTGACAACGGGGAGAAATGCGAGCTTATGCGGCTCTCGAGGGAGCTCTGTCCGGATCTCCCGCTGGTGGTCGGAGTCGGGACCAATTCGCTTTCCCAGACTCTCGCAAACATAAGGATGCTTGGAGAATACGGCCCGGATGCCTATCTTGTCGTCGTCCCTTATTACAACAAGCCCACGCAGGACGGGATCTATGAATATTTCAAAGCCGTCGCCGAGAATGCCGACAGACCCATAATCGCCTACAACGTCCCCGGCAGGACCGGCACGAACATGACGGCCGCCACAACGCTTCGCCTGGCCGGGATTCCGGGCATCATCGCCGTCAAGGAAGCTTCCGGAAACCTTGCCCAGATTGTGGATGTCATCCGCGAGGCACCGGAAGAGTTCTCGGTCTTCAGCGGCAATGACGACCAGACCCTGCCTCTGATGGCCTGTGGAGCCGATGGTGTGATCTCTGTGGCTTCGAACATTGCTCCGGAGCAGGTGATAGGCCTTGTCAGGGCTGTCCAGGCAGGTGATCTCAAGGCTGCTGCCAGGGCCAATTCCGACCTGGTCCCTCTCTTCAAGGGCTGTTTCGTCGAGAGCAACCCGATTCCTGTCAAGGCGGCTCTTGCGCTGATGGGATACTGTACACCTGAGATGCGTCTGCCTCTTACCAAGGCGGGACAGGCGACTTTCGACACAATGAAAAACATAATTGACAATCTGGGAATATGATGGATTTTTTTGAAATATGCCACAAGCTCGAGACCGGTGAGATCCGCGTCGCGCAGAAGCAGGACGGGGTCTGGACCGTCAACACCTGGGTGAAGGAAGCGATCCTTGAAGGCTTCCGGATCGGCAAGCTCATGGACATGTCTGAGGGCCACTTCGCCTTCTTCGACAAGGACACCCTGCCGCTTCGGAAGTTTACTGCAGAGGACAGGGTGAGGATAGTGCCGGGAGGAAGCAGCGTCCGCTGTGGCTCCTATCTCGCGCCGTCCGTCATCATGATGCCTCCGGCCTATGTGAACATCGGAGCCTTTGTCGATGAGGGAACCATGATCGATTCCCATGCCCTTGTCGGCTCCTGCGCCCAGATCGGCAAGCGGGTGCACATCTCGGCAGCTTCCCAGATCGGAGGCGTTCTCGAACCTGCCGGAGCCCTTCCGGTCATCGTCGAGGACGATGCCTTCATCGGCGGCAACTGCGGAATCTATGAAGGAACCATCGTGGGTGAAGGCGCGGTTCTCGGTTCCGGAGTCATCCTGACCAAGGGCACGGCACTGTACGATGCCACGACAGGGGAGTTCGTACCGAAGAACGCGAGCGGAAGTACTGCAGTTCCTCCTGGAGCCGTCGTGGTCGCCGGAAGCCGTCCTATGACCAAAGGCCCAGGAAAGGATGCAGGCATCAGCATCTACACTCCTGTGATCGTGAAATACCGTGACGGGAAGACCGCTGCATCTGTCGAACTCGAGTCCCTCCTGAGATAATGCTCCAGCGTTTCAGCAAATACCACGGGGCCGGCAATGACTTTCTCATCGCCGACAACCGGGACGGCCATCTGTCCCTTTCGGAAGAGGTGATAAGGCATCTGTGCGACCGCCACACCGGTTTCGGTGCCGACGGGGTGATGCTCCTCGAATCCGGCTCCGGAAAGGATTTCAACATGGTGTACTTCAATCCGGACGGTTCGGGCGGGATGATGTGCGGCAACGGAGGCCGTTGCATCGTCGCTTTCGCTGCGGATTGCGGAGCGGTCTCGCCGGACTCCACGATAGTCTTTGATGCAGCCGACGGGGAACACATCGCTTCCATCCCTGAAAACGGGATGAAAGGGGAGAAGACCGTGCGTCTCAAGATGAAGGATGTTTCGGGGATCACTGCCTATCCGGAAGAGGATGGTTTTTTCCTCGACACGGGCACGAGGCATTATGTGAAGTTCGTCAGCGGACTGGCGGACTATCCGGTCCTGTCGGAGGGCCCTGTGCTCAGGCATGACTCCAGATTCGCTCCGGTCGGGACCAATGTCAACTTCGTCGAGGTGGCCGGTGGTCCGGCTTCCACGGTTCGGACTATTTGTACTGCGAAAGGCGATTCATCAACCCTGGAGGCGGAAGGTCAGGCCTCCACGGTTCTTTCGATCAGAACTTTCGAGAAGGGTGTCGAATATGAAACACTCGCCTGCGGGACAGGAATCGTTGCAAGCGCCATGGCTTCCTTTGTGCGCGGAGTCCCGCCGAGCCGGACCGCCGGAGAGGCTGTCGCATATTCAGTCAGGGCAGCCATCGCCGACCTGTCCGTCGAATTCGTTCCCCACAGGAATGATGGCCTTTTCTGCGCTTCGGATGTCTATCTGACCGGTCCGGCCTGCTTTGTTGGCTATGTCGAAGTGCAAATCGATTGAATTCCAACCTATTAACTAATCAATATCGTTATGAAACAAAATCAGGATTACAAAAATGCTGCTCTGGCCGCATTGAAGGGCAACTGGCCTTCAGCCGTCCTTGCCATGCTGGTGTACTTGTTCATCTCTGTCATCGCTGTTTCGCCGAATGTGGTTTCACAGGTGCAACTTGCGTTGAATCCTTCTGCCAGCGGTTTCTTCGCCAATCATTCAGGCGCAACGTCAGGCTTCATCTACCTGATGGAACTTCTGGTGCTCTACCCTCTCGTGAAGGGTTTGTTCAATACTCTCAACAGGCTTCTTGTCAATGGGGATGCCGACCTTGTCCGTGGCATGTTCAATTCTGCCCTGACAAAGTACTGGCGTACCGTCCTTGCCTCATTGCTGCAATTTGTCTTCATCTTCCTCTGGAGCCTTCTGCTCATTGTTCCGGGCATCATCAAGGCGTTCTCATATTCAATGACCTGGTTCATTCTGGAAGACGAGCCTGAACTTTCCCCGAACAAGGCCATAGAACTGAGCATGGCGATGATGAAAGGACACAAGTTCGACCTCTTCTACCTTTATCTCAGCTTCATCGGCTGGGGAATACTGTCGTTGTTTACTTTGGGAATCGGACTGCTCTGGCTTACGCCTTACATGTACACTTCCGTGGCAGCCTTCTATCAGGATGTCAAGGCTGATTTCATGGCAAAACGTGAACTTGCAGCAGTGCCTGCCGCCCCGGCATCTCCTGCTGCCCCTGCTGCTCCGGCTTCAGTTCCGGCAGAAACACCGGCTCAGGAACCTGAAATCCAGGCTCCCGCAATAAAGGATGTGAAAACTGAGAATCCGGAGGATTATATGCCTAGATAAGGCCCTCAGGGATGGACATGGTCAGAGTCGCTGACTCTTCGTCGACGGACAGGACAAGATCTTCGTGAAAAGGAAGCATCGCCTGTCCGTTTTCCGTTTCGATGTACAGGCAGGGGTTGCCGGGGATGTCCTCGTAGCCGGTGATCGTTCCGGCCGGGTGTCCTTCTCCGTCCAGAAGAGACCATCCGATGAGGTCGTCCAGAGTCAATTCATCGTCATCCTCTTCGTAGCCGATGATGGCCTCCGGTCTGACATAAATGTCCTTTCCGACGATTTCCTCGGCATCGTCCAGGTTGTTGACTCCGGTCAGCCGGACCAAGGCTCTGACCGAGCCTCTTCTCGTGAATGATTCGATAAAAAAAGGAACCGGCAGTCCATCAAACATGATGAACACCGGTTCGGTAGTCTTTAAAGTCTCAGGTCCTGTTTCGCGGAAGCCTATGAGGGTCTCGCCTTCGGTACCGTTTGACTTCAGTACCCGGGCTATCTTCAGAAGTTCTGATTCTGCCCCGGTCATCGGCTTAGGCCTCTGCAGGTGCTTCTGCTCCTTCAGCAGCGGCAGCCTCTTCGGCAGCCTTTGCCGCAGCAGCTTCCTCGGCAGCTTTTGCAAGCTCTTCGGCTTTCTTTGCGATAGCCTCAGCCCTTTCTGCATTTACCTTCTTTTCGGCATCGAGAGCGGCCTTTGCCTTGGAAGCGGCGTCCTTTGCGAGACCGTCCTTCTTGGCGGCAATCTTTGCATCTCTCTGTGCCTTCCAGGCGTTCCACTTCTGATCTGCCTGCTCCTGGGTGAGGGCTCCCTTAGCTACACCGCCATCGAGGTGGTTTCTGAGGAGAACACCCTCGTAAGAGAGAATTCTGCGGGCAACGAGAGTAGGTTCGGCACCGACCTTGAGCCATGCAAGTGCCCTTTCGTTGTCGAGAAGGATGGTTGCAGGGTTCGTGTTAGGGTTGTAGGAGCCGATCTGCTCGATGAAACGTCCGTCGCGTGGTGCGCGACTGTCAGCCACAACAATGTGGAAGAATGCGAAATTCTTCTTTCCGTGGCGCTGGAGTCTGATTTTTACAGCCATTGTGAATCTGTCTTTAAGTTGTTGTGATAAAACCGTTTGTCTTCAACCCGTGAAGACGGTGCAAAGATAATCAGAATTTTTCTGAAAAAAAATTTTGCACTTTGATATTTTGTTCCTACATTTGCAATCCCAACGAGTTGGGAAGACATACATGCGGTAGTGGTGAAATGGTATACACGCTACTTTGAGGGGGTAGTGGGCGTTAGCCCGTGTGAGTTCGACTCTCACCTACCGCACAAGGAGACAAGTTCGCAAGAACCTGTCTCCTTTGTTTTTCTGCAAGCCCCTGAAAATCTTTCGATTAGGCCGAAGGATGGATTCATGGAAGTCGTGAGATGATGAACTTTCCAGATCAAAAACTCGGCAGATATTGCAAGATTTAAAAGATTTTGTACCTTTGTGTCAGTCATTGGGATTAATGACTGTTAGAAAAGATAAAGCAGACACTTACCCTTAATAGGTGTCTGCTTGTTTTTAAAGAAACACAACCGAGGGGAGGTACTGAATGCAAGGCCTGATAGTTCTTTCACTCTGTAATACCTACTCCTATCCCCTTGGTTTTTTCTTATGCTCATTCTTTGCGGGGCAGGGGCATATTCAGGAGATTCCCAACATTTCCCGACCTGGGCAAGTTGAAAAAGGTTTGTGATCTGGCTGATGCTTGCGGCGTGGCGGTGGGGCTCGGCTCCCATCTCACGAAAACGTGTACCAATTTGGTACTCGTTTTGAAAATGCATATATTTACACTGTGTAATAAATGAACGTTATGGTCGTAGTAAGCAGCAGAGAATTCAGAGCCAACCAGCGCAAGTACTTTGACTTGGCTCGCACCAACGATGTCGTGATTACCTCAAGGTCTCATGGCAGCTTTCGCCTTGTCCCTGTTATGGAGGACGATACCCTTATCGACAGAGCCACTTTGGACGCTAAAATCCGTCAGGGTATTGCCGATTACGAGGCTGGCAAGGTATACCGGATGAACGATGGAGAAAGCACCGAGGATTTTCTCGGCAGGATGATTAGCGAGAGATGATATGTACACCATCGTTTTCTCCGAAGACGCGAAGAAAGACCTGAAGGAACTTAACAAGAGATCTCCACAGGCCGTATCCAAACTCTCAAAACTCCTAGACGAAGTCCGGGAACACCCCCGGACGGGAACGGGTCAGGTGGAGCAGCTTAAGGGCTACGATGGCTCTGTGTATTCCAGACGAATCACCAAAGAACATCGACTCATTTACAAGATCTACGATGAAGTAGTAGAAGTGCTCGTGCTCTCAACATTTGGCCATTACAAATAATTATTCGCTCACTTCGGTGAGCGTTTTTGTTCCCCGACTGTTAAACGGCAGATTATATTCTTCAGGAAGCATTTCCGATGGGATTTTATACAAGGATCCTTCAGGGCACCTTGACAAATGACTTTGCAAAAATCTAGGAAAGGTGTATAAAGCCTGCTGGTAAAAATCTAGGAAAGGTGAACATGAAAAGAAAGATATATGATAAGCTTCTTCAGTGGAAGAACGAGAAAGATGGAACAACAGCCCTTATGATTGAGGGAGCACGACGTCTTTAGAACCGGGGATGGGCATCCCGAAGGTCCCTCTGTCAAGCATCTTTGAGTAGATGACCATTCCGCCAGTCTCATAGTGAAGCAACTTGATTCTGTTCCTGCGCTTGTTCACGAAGATGTACACGTCTCCATTCATCGGATCTCCGCCTATCTTGTTCCGCACAAGACCGCACAGTGTATGAAAGCTTTTTCGCATGTCTGTTGGCTCGCTGTAGAGCCAATAGCGAAGTCTACGTTCCAGGTTAAACATGAGTGGATGACGCTATGAAGATCTCCTTCAACTCACGACCGGTCAGATTGCCACTTATCCGCATCATCGTGCCGGTTGGTGTCCTGAGTTCGATGTTCACAGCAACGGTTTCTTGTGCAGACTCTTTCTGCTTGCTGCTACGGGACCGTGAAGGCTTGATTGGGCTGCGAATAAATCATCCTCCCGGTATCAACTGAAGGAACTTGCCCGCGTTTTCCCCTTCCTCTTTCGGGGCGTACTTACGCTTGGCGTCATAGAAGTTCCATGGGCTAATCCCAAGTTCCGACAGGCGCTGTTTGTAACTGATCTTGTTCTCGTCGCAGTAGGCAATCACTTGGGCGACTATTCCTTTGTCATCATGGCTTTTAGTATTTGATGCAAAGGTAACTACTTCCTAGCAGCCTAGATAGACGTCCTTAATCGGATGCTTAA
>SFMU01000101.1 GCA_004552965.1 Bacteroidales bacterium
TTTTGACTGGAAAGGAAGGGAGAGAATCTCTTCCTTTTCCTCTCTGACTGCAGAAGTGATTCAGCATGAAATAGTACTTTCCCAACCAGTTAGACTATATCGCTCATAAATCTGATTTTCCTGTTGACGATTCACCTGTAGATTCTGCCGAAAAATCAAGAGGCACCTGTGGCGCCGGCATCAGTCTTTGGCCTGTTCCTGCTTCCCTTCGGGCGTCCACGTCTGCGTTTTCCATTCGCCAGGTCGCCTTCTGATTCCTTGCTGGCCGGCTTGCCTTCACTCTTCTTTGGTCGCCCTGGCTTCTTCTTGGGAGCTTCCTCCGTCCTGGGTATAAGCCCCAGCTCCTGAAGAACCTCCTCATGGGAGGGGTTCAGCCTGACCAGCTGCCAGACGTCATCTCCGTAGCGAACCTTCTTCGCACGGGCGAGCACCGACATGATTTTCTTGTAGGTCATGTCATCCAGAAGTTTTGCCTTGTCAAAAGACTTGATCAGCCGGAATGTCAGGAGGGAGGAGAGGAAGTCGCAGAACTCGCTTCCTATGACGGAATAGTCGTCCTGCACACGAGTCTCGTCGAATTCGCATGCTGATTTGTAGAACCGCATTACTATCTCAATCTCCCACCGCTTCTCATAGGCCTTGTAGGCTGTCTCTGCCGGCAGGTCCAGGTCGCATTCCAGGACTATGGTTCCGAATGACCGCTGCTTGTCCCGGAGAACCTCCAGGCTGTAGGAGCCATCCTTCTTTGCGTGGCGGAGCCAATCCCGCTCCTCCTTCGACGCCTTGTAGCTGTCACGGAAGGAATAGAGCCATTTGTCTGTGCCGATGCACTTCTCCTTCCGGAAGGTGATGCCTTCATGTCCGGGAAGGATGCCTGTGAAATCCAGCATGCCGTGCCGCTCGATCAGCCTTGAATTACGCTTCACCGGATTGAGGTAGTGGAGGTCCGGGTTGGCCTCGAATTGTTCATGCGCCGCCGATTCAGGGAACCCCTTGTCCGCGACGATTATGCCTTTGGTGATTTTGTTCTCGGAGATGAACGCCCCATAGGAGGTGGCGTCCAGCATGTTTCCGGGAAAACACTTGGAACACACCGGCTCCATCTCCTCAAGGTCAAAGGCATACAGTACTGAAATGTCCCTTGTCCCCTTTGTCCTTGCCTTCCTGGAGAAGTCGGAAAGGGAGTTGACCCTGGATTCATCGGACTTGAGGGTGCCGTCAACAAGAAGGTGGTGGTCCATGGATACGGCTGCGGCACGGTTCCGCATGAAGCCGACGATCCTTGACAGGGCCTTACCCAGGTCGTTCAGGAATGTGGAGACGGTATTCTTCGAAAGAGGGACGCCTGGATACAGCTCCGACAGGAAGCTGTTGTCATAGGCCTCCTTCAGTTCATAGTTTTTGATCCCCGGGTCGCAGACACGCAGTATGGAGATGCAGTAGAGCTTCATTGCATCAGCCTCGCTGTAGAACATGGACAGCTCCTGCCTGATGTCGGCAAAAAGGCGGTCGCAAAGAATTATGTCCGCCCAGTCCTTGAGGTCTACGGGCGAAGCCGAGACACTGGAGGGGGATGCGGTATCGATGGGGACAAATCTGCCGTCTACGATATGGCCGACTGTAGGGCCGTTGACCGGAAGGTGCCGTCCGTTGTCGTTGCGGCAGCCTATGCGCTGGCGTACTGCGTAAAGGCCCTTATCCTTTCCGTAGGCGATGACGACCGTATTCTTCGGCCTGGGAACAGACAGTATATCCTGTGGTATCGGCATGTGCTCATCCTTTATAGTCTAATTATACCATTTAATTGGACTATAGTAAAGGAAGATACACGGAAAAATGTCGACATTATTCTAGGAGCAGAAGGCTGAAAAGAGCAGAAGACAGTGGACAATTGGCGTGCTTTCCGCATCCGCAGGTTTAAAAAAAGCCCACATGACGAAAAATGCAGGCTTTTATATAGTCTCACTGGTTGGGAAAGTTCTACTTAATTTCTTCCTTTACTATAGTCCAATTA
>SFMU01000102.1 GCA_004552965.1 Bacteroidales bacterium
TAGCAGCGGGAACAGCGATCCTTGCAGCTCTCCGGCATGGGATTTTCCTTCATCCAGATGATGTCGTTCCGAAGATACCAACCGCTGTCCCGGAGGGCAAAGGCCAGCATCCACGGAATGCCGATCATATCCTTCGGCTTGCAGCCCTCAACCTTGTAGTTGAGAGCCACAGCCTGACCGTTCCTGCCCTTGGGATTCTTGGGGTCAACAAAATCACCCTGATTGCCTTTCCCGGCATAGGTATCTGCAATATTGAGCCAGAGCGTTCCGTCAGAACGCAGAACGCGCCTGACTTCGGTAAACACTTCGGTCAGGCGCGAGATATATTCCTTTGGTGTTGCCTCTCTGCCGATCTGTTCCTCCATGCCGTAGTCGCGCAGCGCGTAGTACGGAGGGGATGTGACGCAGCAATGGACGCTCTCGTCGGGCAGCGTCTTCAGGACTTCGAGACAGTCACCGATGTAGATTGTGTCAAGCTGTATGGGGATCACTCCTTTCGCTGAGATTGAAGAGGCTCAGTCGGAGAAATACTCGTCCGGCTCATCGTCCTCGTCGATTTCATCCTCCCAGCGGGTCAGAATATCCTCGGCTTCCTTCGCAGCCTCACGGTACAGGCTCAGACGGTTCTTTTCAAACGCGGCAAAGGCAGGAACATACTTGCCGAACTCCTGAATAGCACGGACATCCTTGGTGCGCATATCCGCAACCATGCCCAGCAGCTCTGCCATCGTCAGCAGATCCTCAATCATGAGATCGTACTTATCCTTGGGAATGGTGCACGGCATCAGCACGGTTTTCGATCTCAGCCCTGACATGGAGGTACGCCCGGTGGTGCTTTTTCAGCTCTTCCTCCTTGCGGATGAGATTGACCAGCTCAATGGTCATACCCATCAGGCCAAAGAAGCTGTCCATGCCCTTCACAACCTCGCGGAAGGTCATCTCGACGGCAGCATCACCGAAAGCCTCGGTAAACTCTGCCATCATGCGCTTGCAGTCCATATTGGTGTTGTAGTTCTTATCCATATTCAAAATCCTCCTTGTAATCAAGCCGTTTCTTCGAGCTTGGTGGTCATGATGCGGTAAAGCTGGGTGTCCTTCGGGAAGTCATCCTTGAAGGGAACGATGGTGGAGCCGTAGAAGA
Organism: Bacteroidales bacterium; assembly: GCA_004552965.1. Lineage (GTDB taxonomy): Bacteria > Bacteroidota > Bacteroidia > Bacteroidales > UBA932 > Cryptobacteroides. Next base: position 1,142 of record SFMU01000102.1, read on the forward strand.
TCAGCCCCTCACCGGCGTTGGAGTTGGTGATGTAGTTCTGCTGGCTGGGAGAGATATTCAGAGCTTCACTGAGGATTTTTCTGTCTCCCGAAGCCTGATTCAGAAGATAGACAAAATCCGAGTTCTCGAAGATGTTCTCAACCTCACGGGAAGCCAGAAGATCCTTCACATTCTGGGTGATCCCGGTGGGGATGCCGCCCCATTTACGAAACCGCTTCCAGATTTCCACGCTGTATGCGGCGGTCTGTTCCTCTTTCAGCAGCAGATGGAACTCGTCCATGTAGTACCGAGTGGCCTTATGCTGGGCGCGGTTGATTGTGACGCGGTTCCACACCTGATCCTGAACAACCAGCATACCCAGCTTCTTGAGCTGCTTGCCCAGCTCCTTGATGTCGTAGCAGACGAAGCGGTTGTTGACATCCACATTCGTTCTGTGATTGAAGACATTCAGAGAGCCGTGAACATAGATTTCAAGGGCAGTTGCAATGCGCTGTGCCTCCGGCTCTTTCTGATTGCGCAGAATGTTGTAGAGGTCTTCCAGAATGGGCATTTTCTCCGGTTTGGGATCGGCAAGGTAGTCCTGATAGACCATGCGGACGCTCCGGTCAATGATAGTCTTTTCGACGGGCTGCAATCCGTCCTTGCCGCCGACAATCAGCTCACACATGGAGAGGATAAAGTCAGACTTCAAAGTCAGAGGATTTTCCTCTTCGGAGTAGTTGACATTGATGTCCAGCGGATTGATGTAGTCGGTACTGATGGGCGAAATGCTGATAACCTGACCGCCGAGCTTCTGCACGAGGGGATAATACTCAGCCTCGGGGTCGCACACGATGATGTCATCCTCGGTGATCAGGAAGGCATTGGTCATCTCACGCTTTGCCGAAAAGGACTTGCCGCTGCCGGGAGTACCGAGGATAAGCCCATTGGGGTTCTTCAATTTCTTCCTGTCCACCATGATCATGTTGTTGGAAAGCGCGTTTAGCCCGTAATACAGAGCCTCGCCGCCCTGAAAAAGCTCCTGCGTGGTAAACGGGACGAA
>SFMU01000062.1 GCA_004552965.1 Bacteroidales bacterium
GCTCCTTCCCAGCGGTCAATGCGGCATTTGCTGCCGGAATATGCCCAAAGCAGCAGCAACAAGCAACTGACAATGAGAATACCTGCATCGACAAGGCTCTTGCTATCGCCGAAGCCCCGTCGACAAGCCAGTCCGCGCCGAGGACAATGAGTCCCAGACCGGCCAGCAGTAGAATTATAGTCATTGCTGATTCTCTGTTAGTTGATTTCGACAAGTTTCGCAGTTGCGAAACCTATGATATTGCTCAGCCATGGCCAAGATTGAAACCAGCCAGGCAATCTGAAGCAAGTTCTTTCTAAATCAGCAACTTACAGAGAGAATGGATGTATCGTTCTGTGGAATATTCCCCTGAAGGAAACTGTTTCAGACCAGTCAGGAATGTATGGAAACTGTGTCTGCCGATCACTTTTCCGTCCTTGATGACAAGGAAAGGAACTTTGCCCGAAGGCTGTACCCTGTGGCCGGAGTTCGTGGACCTGACAGAAGATGTGATGTTGTTGTTCCCGCCGGTGAATCCCGTTGTGCAGGATGGGAGAATCCCGAAGGAATTGCTGTCATAATCCCACATGCCCGCATCCTGCTTGTCAGAGCAAATCACGGAACGATCGGTGAGTGAACAGCAGACTTTCTCATCAATGGACAATCTGTCGCCGAAAGTGCAGGACAGAATCAACCCGATTATGACAAGAATAAGTTTCATGCTGTTCGTTTGGACAAATTTACAAATAATCTATCGATAATTCACCCATTAAGTAATTCAAAAATCAACCTGTATCAGATTTGAATATGATTTCCGAGGTAATCATTTCTTCCGAATATGATCGTGAGCGATAAGCGAAAGCCCGGGGAATGCCCATATTCGACGATTTTTATTATCTTGGCGGAAATCGGGCGCTTCGGCACTCAGCAATAAACTGATGCAGAACCGCAAGGTCGTACCTGTCCCGCGGCCCGGCTTATGCTGAACCGCGGGATTTGTTCCGAAGGCCGGATGAAAGAATATAGAACGGAATGGCAAGCAGCTGGCAGGCTGCGCTGACTGATGCCATCAGAGTCAGGTTCACATCATAGAGCGCTCCGAGAGTCCAACTGCCCAGGAACCAGGCGACACCGAATGCAAGCGAGAATATTCCGAAACCCGTAGCCCTTGATGACTTGGGTGTCATATCGGTAACTGCCGCCTTGAGTATCGATTCCTGTGCGCCCATGCCTATCCCCCACATCACCACGCCCGCAATCAGGGTCAAGGAAGACTTGCCCAGGAAAACCAGGAAACTGAAGGGAGCCGAGACAATGGCTGACACGACCAGTACCTTCATTCCCCATCGGTCATAAAGATAGCCGAAGAGAAGGGCAGCCACAGCATCGACGAGCATCGCGGCGCTGTACAACAGAGGAAGGACTTCTGCCGAGATGATGTCGGAAGCGGTTCTGCTGACGTGCATCGCGACTAGGGAATAGTCCAGGAAACCGAAAGCGAAAAGGCATATTCCCATAATATACAGCACAAAACGCTTGTCTGCCTTCAAAGGGACATATTCCTTGGCATCAGGCTCGAAAAGCTCCGGATTGGGGAAGTTGCGTCTGGTTACAATCAGCAGCGCCAGGGTTATGATTGCAGGGACAGTGAGGGCAAGGAAACAGAAGCTGTAGCGCTCGAAAGTACTGCCTTCGGTCTTGAAAAGCATTATCACATAGAGAAGCAGCGGACCCAGAACAGCACCGAACTGATCCAGAAGTTCCTGCAGACCGAATGCCTTGCCGGCTCCCTCCTGTGATGCCGCGAAAGAAACGACAGTGTCCTTTGCCGGCTTCTTGATAGCCTTTCCTGCCTTCTGGATGACCAGCAACACGCATGCAGCTATCCAGCCGTTCTCCCCTACCAGAGCCAGGGCGGGAATTGTAATCAGTTCCAGACAGTAGCCTGCCATGAGAATGGGCCAGTACTTACGTGTACGGTCAGCAAGACGACCAGAGACAATGCGCAATGAATATCCTGCCAGCTCTCCAAGCCCGGACACCAGGCCTATCGTCGCCGCGGAGACACCCATGAGAGAAAGGAAAGCGCCGCGAATACTCTCGGCGCTCTCTTTGGTCATATCCGAAAACATGCTCACGATGCCGAACAGCAGGATAAACAGCATCGCGCGTGACATTGCTTTCTTCCTCATCGAAGTCTATTCCTTAAAACCGGACACATCCTCCATCGATGTAGGGATCAGCTCATGAAGGTCACCATAGACTTCCATCACACCTTTGATCCAGGAAGTCTTGTGAGCAATCTTCTCGTCCTTGTAGACGGCATGTCTGGTAACATATGTTGCAACCGTTTCTCCGTTTTCTCCGGTGAATCTGGTCGTGGTGGTCTTGTTGTTCACAACCCAGGTGGTGGCATCATCCGGTGCCGTAAGATTGCGGACCTTCACATACTGACCGAGATAATCCCGGCACTGATTGTCGGCGATTTCCGGAACGACGATCTCAGCCTTGCTGTCAGTCGGGAATATCATCGCCTTCTTGACCTGCGGGAGATTCTTGTAGAGGTCATAGGTGGCATATTTGAGGCTGACTATCACCTTTGTACCTACAGGAAGAGTCGCCTCCGTGTAGTCCTCACCCTTCAGGATGATTCCCGTTCCCGGTTCACCGGTGTTGTCGACCAGAGAAATGACCTGATACAATGCCCCGCCTTCGTTGTTGGCAGCGACATAACCCTTGACTGCAACAAGATCCGCAAGAGCCGCGCCCGATTCCATCGAGGCAAGCCTCTCATTCAATTCCTTGACCGTAATGGCTTTGCTCTCATCCGGACACTCCTCTTTCTCTGCAAACTCGATTGAAGTCACAAGAGTGTTGAGGTACTTGGTGTCAGATCCGGTAACTCCGATTGCATAACCAGTAACTATCACATTCCTGTCAAGATAGCTGGTCACGTTCAGGGAAGTGTTAGGATAGGAAAGCGAAGCTACGACATCCGTTCCATCGACAGCCACGTCATAGTGCCACTGATAGATATTGTCCTGATATGATGTCAGAAAACCCTTGTACTTCACATACTTGATGCAAGGAGCAGAGACATAGCCTTCAATATCGGCAGCGCCGAATTCTTCCGGTTCAGGATAGGACACACTTGCTGTACCTGTCTTTGTCACCTCCGAAGTCTCGCCGAACTGCTTGAGTCCGCCATAAACTGAAGTTGCACCCTTGACGGTGACCACATCTCCGGTTTCCATTCCGTGGTTCTTCTTGAAAGTGAGAATGATTCCTGTATCATCCTTGACCAGGAAGCCCTTGGAGTGAGTGCCGACAACCGTTCCCTCAATCTGATAGACCTCATCGATTGGAGAGTCCAGTACCTTCGCGATGGAAGATGTCTCGACACTTTCCTCTTTGCCGAATTCGACAAGTTCACCACCGTTGCCTGAAACGAGCAGCACATCGTCGATTCGGTTGACGCTGCTCATCTTAGGTATAAATTTGATGTACAAGCTGTTGACTCCATCCGGAAGGGTGAAGTCCACAGTGGCAAGCCTCCATTCACCAGGAACATCTTCTACCTCACCGAAGCTATAGTCCAGGGCCTGGGACCAGATTTCTCCGTCAGCAGAAAGGCGCACCTCGAAGTCAGACTTGATAAAGGCATTGGATGCGCCCTGTGAATAGCGCTGAGCTCCGAAACTGAGCCTGAGATTCTTTCCGGCAACTGCTATGTTGCCGATTGTCAGATGTGCAGGGGCGGTACTGAAGAAAATGTTGTTCTTTCCAGAACCGTCATATTGCGACAGATCACCCTTCGAAGACTGGTTTGTACGACAGGACACGCTCTTGAAATCGTAGGTCACAGCTGACGCTCCGCTTCCCTTCTCGTTTTTCCAGCCTTCGAACTGGTCGAGATACGGCCACTGTCCCCCGTCGCCGAATGTCTGTGATGCCAGGTCCGCATCGAAGGTGTTGTAGTAGATCGCTCCATCAGGAACATCCTCCTGAGGGATGCCGTTATCCTTAACCTCGACCGGGATGGTGTACATGTATGTCTTATAGGACCCGAACAGCCAGCCGGTGATGGTGACATTATGTTTCGAATATTTTGTCCTGAACTCTTCAGTCATGTAGTCCAGGCTTCCGACCACCGGACTTCCATCAATCTCAAGGTTTGTATAATTACCTGAAAGAAGGACAGTTCCGCTATATGTCACATATTTGATGGAAGGATCAGACATATAGGCTTCTATCGCATCGGCATCCATCGGTTCGGGTGTCGGAAAAGCAACTGGAGCGGTGCCGGTCTTCTCCAGAGTACATCCGCTTCCGAACTGGATCAGACCGTTTCGGCTTGAGGTGGTTCCGGACACCTTAAGAAGGTCTCCTACCTGGAGATTATGTTCAGAACCTTTGAAAGCATAGATATAGGAGCCCATCTGCTGAAGGAGAACTCCATTGGTGTTAGCTCCGACCACAAGCACGTTTTCAACTTCGAAAGTACCTCCGACCTCAGCTTTCAGCACATCGGCGATAGTAGTGCCTTCTGTCTGAGTGGGATCTTTTTCCTCCGGCAGGTCAGGATCGATCGGTTTTTCCTGTCCACATCCAAGTGCCAGAACCGCAGCAAAGGAGACTGCTGCAAAACGGATCAAAAGTGATTTGAGTTTCATATTCGATAACAGTTTAGAATCGGGCACAAAGATAAACCATGCGCTTACACATTCCAACGAAATTGTACTTTTTTGATGGAATTGACAAAAGAAAGCAGGCAAAAATCCCGAGAGGATAAGTTCAGCTATGAATATTCCGCAGGTCAGTCCCGTACTGAAATCCGTAAGCCAGGTGGCGATAAGCATTCAGAATATTCAAGTTTGCAATTCGATTCCGATTTCGTATCTTTGCCGCCAAATACAGGTTGTCACAATATTATACGTAAAAAATGAAAACCTTTATGAAACTGACGGCGGAGCAGATCGCCGTCCTTGAGGCACAGTCGTGCCGTTGCGAGAACTGGTCCGAAGTGACCGTGGCTGAGGACTTCAATCCAAAGTATGTCCGCAACGTCAACTTTTCCGGCCAGGTCAGGCTGGGGTCTTTCAACAAAATTTTCACCCTTGCGGGAGGCATCAGGAAACATAGCGGAATTTACCACGCTACCCTGCACAATGTGATCGTGGGAGATGACTGCATGGTCGAGCATATCCGCAACTACATTGCCAACTACATCATCGGGGACGGGGCCTACATCGAGAATGTCACTGACCTGATTACCTACGGCGAGACTTCTTTCGGAAACGGGACGAAAGTCAGCGTGCTGAACGAGACGGGAGGAAGGGAAGTTGCCATCCATGAGCACCTTTCCTCGCATGAAGCCTACATAACGGCGCTGTACAGGCACGACCAGAAACTCATTGATTCAATCAATGAATTGGTTTCCAAATATGTTGAATCCTCCAAATCAACCTTCGGTGTAATTGGGAAGAATGTCGAGATACTCGATGCGATGCACATTGTCAATGTAAAGATCGGAGACAGCGCTAAAATCAAGGGTGCATCCAGACTGCGCAACGGAAGCATCGTATCCTGCGAGGAGGCACCGGTCAACATCGGGATGAACGTCATTGCGGACGATTTCATTGTCGAGAGCGGCTCTTCCATCACGGACGGGGTCACCCTGACGCGTTGCTTCGTGGGACAGGCGTGCGTACTCGGACACGGCTACAGTGCGTCCGATTCCCTGTTCTTCAGCAACTGTCAGGGGGAGAACGGTGAAGCATGCGCCCTGTTCGCAGGCCCTTACACGGTGACACATCACAAATCGACCCTGCTTATCGCCGGAATGTTCTCATTCATGAATGCCGGTTCGGGCTCGAACCAGAGCAATCACATGTACAAGCTGGGCCCTATCCATCAGGGCATTTTCGAGCGCGGTGCCAAGACGACTTCCGACTCCTATGTTCTCTATCCGGCAAAGATCGGAGCCTTCTCCCTCGTGATGGGAAGGCACGTCAACAATCCGGACACCAGCAACCTTCCATTCTCCTATCTCATCGAGCAACAAGGCGTGACTTACATCATTCCGGGAGTCAACCTCAAGTCGGTCGGCACTGTCAGGGACGTCAGGAAATGGCCTTCCAGAGACAGGCGCAAGGACCCGCACAGGCTCGACCACATCAACTTCAACCATCTGAGCCCTTTTACGGTCCAGAAAATGTTCGAAGGCATCAGAATCCTCGAAATGCTGAAGGAGGCATCCGGAAACAGGGCCGACAACTACTATTACAAGAAATCCATAATCCGCAACGCGTCACTTCACAAGGGCTTGAAATATTACCAGACAGGAATCATCAAGTTCCTTGGCAATTCCTTCATTACACGCATCCAGGATGCAGACGTCAGTTCCGACGAAGGCTTGCGCCAGGCTCTTCGGCGTGACAATCCGGTCGGAGCCGGCCACTGGCTGGACATCTCCGGCCTGATCTGTCCGGCAAGCGAAATAGAGAAACTTTGCGACGACCTGACTGAAGGAAAAGTACGCGACCTCGTCGAGCTGGGAAGCAGGTTCGGGCAGATAGCCTCGGACTATTACAGTTACGAATGGACCTGGGCCTATGACGCCATCGAAAAGTTCTGGGGCTACGACCTTGCGAACATCACCCGTTCACAGGCCATCGACCTGATAAGTCAATGGAAGAATGCCGTCATATCCCTTGACAAACTGATCTATGACGACGCCGGCAAGGAGTTCGAGCTTACCTCGATGACAGGCTTCGGAGTCGATGGAGACAAGGTCCGAAGGGATGCCGACTTCACAGCCGTACGCGGTGGCGGTTTCAATGAGAATCCTTTCGTGCTGGAGGTTCTCGACCATATGCGCCGCAAGGGAGAGTTGGGCGACAGAATGATAGCCAGGTTGGGCAGAAAAAAGTAATTATGTCAGGGCAAACCCTAAGAAACAGTGTCGGATTTTCAGCGAATCCGGCATTTTTTTTGATTGATACCGCCTGTCGGAATGAATGAGTATTCTATGAATATGAACGCAAACAACATCGTAAAGAGTTTGATTCCACAGAGTGTGATCCAGAATATTCCATCAGAGAAACAGGCACACGTGGCAGCCAAGATTGTGAAGCTTTTCAAGGAGTCCGCCCCGGAACTGTATGCAAGACTGGAAGCATGCGAGTCCCTGACGGATGAACTGTCCGCCGAATGCGCAACCGTGATCGGGGATGCTGTCAGAAAGGCCCGCGAACATCACCTTGAAATGGTAAGGCTGCACGGAGAAAAGTAACATCCACGGCGTGAACTCCAGGCACTTATGGCAAAGCTTAGCAGGAATGCCATCATAGGCTACCCGGCAGGTATCGTTACCGGCATCACATATGGGCTGAATCCCCTCTTTGCAAAGCCCCTCATGAACAACGGGGCTTCCACTGAAGCCATCCTCTTCTTCCGGTATGGCATTGCGGTGGTTCTGCTTGGAGCATATCTGCTACTGAAGAAAGAGAACTTCAGGATAAATCTCAGACAGGCGGGAGTCCTGCTGGGGCTGGGCTTGCTCTATACGGCAAGCAGCGCTTTCCTCTTTGAAGCTTACAAATACATCGCTTCAGGTCTGGCCACGACACTGGTGTTCCTTTTTCCTGTCATGGTCGCAATCATCATGGTCTTCCTGAAAGTCGTCCCCTCATGGCCGGTATGGCTGTCGATTGCAGCCACGTTCGCAGGTGTGATGATAATGACCGGAGGCACAGGCAAGGAAGCGATCGATCCGACCGGAATATGGTTTTCAATAGCTTCAGCCTTCGTCTATGCCCTCTTCATAGTCATCATCAACAGGAGCAAGGCCATATCTTCAATCCCGAATTCCCTGCTGACTTTCTATGCCCTGTCGGTGGGTACAGTATTCTTCTTAACAAGATGCGGGCTTTCCGGGGCGGAGCTTCTGACAGGTCTCGATGGAGGAATGGCATGGGCCAATCTTCTGGGACTCGCCATCCTGCCCACAATCGTCTCGACAGCCTCCCTGGCGGTTGCAACCAGGAACATCGGAGCCACAAAGGCTTCCGTTTTAGGTGTCTTCGAACCGATCACAGCTATCCTGGTCGGCACTTTGGTCTTTGGTGAGGAACTCACGCCAAACATCATCGCCGGCATCCTCATTTCGATAGTGGCGGTGAGCTTCATGATCATGCTGACCAAACGATAGAACCGCGTCCCCGCAATCAGTGAAGGACCGGCTATCGGCGTGATTCGCCTTTTCCATTATTCTGTCTATCTTTGCAGCATCTTCAACAGAACCTTTGCCGGCGACGGTTGAAGCCACTGACATATTCGAATATGATGAAACACATCGAGGTAGCAGCCGCAGTGATAAGACGCGGAAATGAGATATTCGCGACACAACGCGGCTATGGAGAATTCAAGGACTGGTGGGAGTTTCCGGGCGGGAAACTGGAGCCCGGGGAAAGTCCGCAGCAGGCTCTTGTGCGTGAGATCCGGGAAGAGCTGGACACAACGATCGAGGTCGGAGAACTCATCCGGACCGTCGAATGGGACTACCCTGCTTTCCACCTCACCTTGCACTGTTTCTGGTGCGAACTCACCTGTGAAGCCCTGCACCTGAACGAGCACGAAGCCGCCGCCTGGCTAACCAAGGACACCCTGTTTTCCGTCAGATGGCTCCCGGCTGACGAGGGGATCCTGAAGGAGATCAAGGCTGCATTGGAGTAATCACACCATTTCATGCAACCCTCCATTGCGCCGGAGTCTTGCCGGTGAGCGACTTGAAGAAACGGATGAAATGCTGGGGGTATTCGAAGCCGAGAAGCGAGCTGACCTGAGTTACGGAAAGCATCTCTGACTGAAGAAGTTCCTTGGACTTGGAGAGAATCCGGTCGTTGATCAGGTCTTTGGCAGTGCGTCCCGTTTCGGTTTTTACCAAAGTGCCGAAATATCCAGTGGAGAGGCAGCACTTATCGGCGAAGTATGCGACCGTAGGCAGCCCGTCCTCTTCCGCCTGAGTGTCGAGATACTTATCCAGCAGATGAAGGAACTGCTTCACTACGCTGTGATTGATCTCTTCACGGGTGATGAACTGGCGGTCGTAGAAGCGAAGGCAATAATTGAGCAGAAGCTCAACGTTGGAAACTATCAGTTCACGGGTGTGTTTGTCGATGGCGCGGTGCAATTCCTGCTCTATCAGGGCGAGGACTCCACGGAACACTTCCACTTCCTGGGCGGAAAGATGCAGTGCCTCGGTACTGGTGTAGCTGAAAAATTCGTAACGGCTTATATTTCTGCCCAATGCTGTGCGGTTGAGAAGGTCGGGATGGAACGCCAGAGCCGTAAACTTGGCAAAGGGAACATCTGGGTTTGGTTCCACTTTCACAACCTGTCCAGGAGCAAAGCTGGTCACGGTCATCTCGTCGAAATCGTAGGGAGTGCGACCGTAAGAGAGCCTGCACCCCTTGTTCTCCTTGAGATAAATGGCATAAACTCCGTAGTGCATCACACACTCCTTGATGTGCTCCGTGTTCTCAACGTGCACTACGCTTACCAGAGGATGAAGCGTTTCCATCCCCTGATATTCATTGAAGTCCTGTACGGTATTGAGAAAAATATCTTGCATATTCTTTTCGCGCTCAGCAGACTGTCGTTTTCATCAATCCGGATTGTCGGAAGCATTGACCTTAGCATAGTCTTCATCCGAAACGGGTTCCAGCCACTCGTTCGATGCATTGTCTCCCTCTATCTCAAAAGCGAGATGGGCGAACCAACTGTCATCAGCAGCCCCGTGCCAATGCTTCACACCAGCCTGGATGTGAATGACAGTTCCCGGAAGAATCTCCTGCGCGGGCTTTCCCCATTCCTGATACCAGCCTCGACCTGCCACACCGATAAGCATCTGTCCTCCTCCCCTGGTGGCCTGATGGATGTGCCAGTTGTTGCGGCAACCCGGTTCAAAGGTAACATTGACAATGGGGACCTGCTCGTCGGAAATCTTTGCAAGATAACTATTCCCTTTGAAATATCTTGCATATTCAGTGTTCGGCTCGCCAATCGGGAAAAACATTTCCTGCTGGAAGCGGGCTC
>SFMU01000063.1 GCA_004552965.1 Bacteroidales bacterium
ACCCTGACCAGCCTCAAGGCAGGGGAATATTCAGTCCAGACCTGCGTCCTCTACGATGCTGACGGAGGCCTTCTGGAATCGATGCAGCCTCCGGTGGCCGTGGAATTCACGGTCATGGACAATGCTGTCACTGATGTCGACGTGCCGGTGACGATGAACGAAGCGGCAGCCTACATGAAGGACTACTATGCCCTGAGGGACATCTGGGAGTCTCTTGACGGCCCTTCCTGGTCGTATTCGGGAGAAGACTGGGCAAAGGGCATCAACTGGGATTTCAACAAGTCCCCTGACCTCTGGGGCGACCAGCCAGGAGTCCAGCTGCATCCCAACGGCCGTGTAGCCTTCGTGAACATCTCCGACTTCGGCTTCAAAGGCCATCTCTCCCCGAAGATCGGCCAGCTCTCCGAACTGGTCGAACTCTATCTGGGTTCGCACAATGACCTCAATTCCTTCGAATCCGATCCGACAATGCAGCTCGGAGGCGGAGAAGCGGAAAGGCTCCGCCGTCACAGCGAATATCTTTCCCGCATCCATCCACCTTCCCAGCTCTCCGAACCTTGCGCAAGGGCTCTTCTGGAGCATGGAATCTCGATTCCGGAAATCTCCCTTTACGAGAACCATACGGAGAGCGAGATAATGGCGATGGAGAATTCTCCTGTCCCACAGGACATCGTCCCCGGCAAGCTCTGCAACGGGCTTCTCTCCCTTCCGGAAGAGATCGGCAACCTTGCCAAGCTCGAGCGTCTGTACATTGCCAACGGCCTTCTGTCCGAACTTCCGGAGTCCATGGCCCGGTTGGAATCCCTCGTGGAACTCGAAATCTACAACTGCCCGCAGATGACCTCCTGCCCTGATGTGCTGGGCAGGCTTCCATCCCTGGAAGTCCTGAACTTCAGCAACAACCCGCAGCTCGGGGAAGGCGAATGCGGGAAACTTGTCAGGATGCTGGCAGACGGCCCTTCCGGGGAGAAGATCCAGATCCTGTACCTTGGCAACTGCAACCTCAAGGTCCTGGACGGCTCCGCAGTCAGGAAGATGAAGAAGATCGGCCTTCTGGACCTGACAAACAACGGAATGGAAGCCATCACGGAAGCCTTCGGCCGGGAAATCGGCCCTACCCAGCTCCTGCTGGACAACAACAGGCTGACCTCCCTGCCGGTGGATGAGAACGGCGAGTTCTGCTCGATGGACGACGTGGAGACCTTCTCCGCCAGCCACAACCTATTCACGGAGTTCCCCGACATATTCAATGTCTCATCCGTCTACACCATGGGTTCGGTAGATTTCTCCTTCAACCACATCTCCCGTTTCCAGAATGCCGGCAACGGCTACAAAGGCATCAACTGCACGACCCTGACTCTCAACAACAACCCGGAGCTCACCGAGTATCCTTCTGCCCTGGCCGAGTCCGGATCATGGGTCCGCAACCTCGCCCTGCGCGGATGCTCGATAGAGTCCTTCCCGGAGGGCAGCTTCGTGGGCAGGAATGTCGAAGCCCTCTTCTCCATCGACCTCTCCTACAACCATCTGAGCAGCATTTCTTCCGAAATGATAGCGACCAACACCCCTTATCTGTACGGCCTCGACATTTCCTACAACAGGTTCTCCAAGTTCCCGTTCGGCCCTCTGGACTGTGCCTATCTGACCGTGCTCGCCATCAGGGGACAGCGCAATGCCAGGGGAGAGAGATGCCTCAGCGAGTGGCCTCAGGGAATATACCAGCACAAGGGTCTGCGAGGTCTCTACCTCGGCTCCAACGACATCGGCAAGGTCGACGACACCATCTCGACTCTCTGCTACTACCTTGACATCAGCGACAATCCCGAGATCATCTTCGATGCCTCGGACATCTGCAGCGCCTATGCCAGGGGGATGTTCTATCTTATCTACGACAAGACCCAGGACATCAGGAATTGTGAATATATCGACTTGAAATGATGAACAGACTTCACTCAGAAATACTCATCTGCCTCCTCCCGGCACTCTGCCTGCTGCATTCCTGCAGCAATGAGCCCTCTGTCGGCTTCTCCGCCCCGGTCGACCTGATCGAGGCCGGAGCCGAGGGCAGGACCGTGGAATTCTCCCTCTCCAGCGGCGATTCATGGGTGGCCAAGACACAGGATCCGTGGATCACCGTCTCACCGGCCAACGGCAACGGCAGCACTGTCTGCACCGTCAGCATCGACTCGGCCCTGACGTTTTCCCCGAGGGAAGGCCTTGTCAGGTTCGAACAGACAGGCACCGGCGAGCGCAGGGACATCAGAGTGACCCAGAAGGGTTTCGAATATGCCATCGACCCCCTCCGTCCGGAGATCTCTCTCCAGAGCTACGCCCCATTCGGCGAAAGGACCTTCGAGGTGGATGTGATGACCAACCTGCCGTTCCGGGTCGAGATCCCCGAGCAGGATGTCTCCTGGCTCAGTTGCGGGATGACAGAACTCGAGCTCGACAGGGGAGCCAGGCCGAGGAAGGTCACTCTCCGTTTCGAATGGGACCTCAATTACAACCAGACATCCCGGGCATCCTCGGTCCGCTTCATCCCGCTGGAAGAAGGCAAGGAACCCGTACGGAACGACGGCCTGGTGATCCGTCAGGAAGCCGCAGAGGCCATCGAACCCGGAGTGAAGGGCGACTCCCTTGCCCTTCTGGCCATCAGACGCTCACTGGGCTGCCTCTCCGACTACGAAGTCTCCGAGAAGATGGAGCATTGGGAAGGAGTCACGGTCTGGAAATCCGGTCCCGACAAGGGCAGGGTACGCAGCGCCAGCTTCATGCTCTTCTCCACTGATGAAGGCATCCCGTTCCAGGTCAAGTATCTGACCGCCTGCGAGGAACTCACCTTCTTCAGCAATGCCAACACCTTCCTCAAGAGTCTGGATCCGGGGCCTCACATCTGCACTCTGACAAGACTCAGGAGGCTCGACATCAGCGCCTACGGTCTGGTCTCCCTGCCGGAAGAATTCACCGCCCTGAAGAATCTGGAGTACCTCAATCTCTCCGGCAACAACTTCTCCTCCGTGCCGGCGATCCTCACTCCGGAAAACTTCCCCAACCTGCATTCTCTTGTGCTGAATGCCAATCAGAGGCAGGTTATCTATGACCTTTCCAACACGGTCAAGAAAGACCTTGGCGGTCTGATGGAAGAGTCCCTGCAGGATGCAGACGGCAACAGGACCTTCCCGAAGCGGCTTCTCCGCTGGGATGCCCTCGACACTCTGATCCTCTCGGTCAACTATCTGCAGGGCAGCCTCCCGTCGCTTGAAGACGACCCAGACTTCCCGAAGTGGACCCGGGCCGAAGTCGACGCCTGCGACACCCTGCCGCAGAGACTCGCCGGTCTGCCGAAGGTCTTGCCTCACACGACTCTTCTGACGATCAACCTGAACCGTCTGACCGGCGCCCTCCCGGACTGGCTCCTCTACCATCCGTGCCTGGACCTGTGGATGCCGGAGTCCCTGATCTTCCCTCAGGAAGGAAAGGACGAGAAGGGCAGCAGCTGCGGTTTCACCAATGTGCCAGCCAGCCTGGACTACTACTACGAAGAGTATGTCAACAAGAAGTTCAATCCTAACAATCAGGGGGACAAGCAATGAAGTTCAGACTATTCCCAACTGCGGCCGCACACTCGGTCGCACGTTCAGCCGCATTCCCTGTCGCGATTGCGGTCGCCCTCTCGGCCGCTCTCCTCTCCTGCAGCCGCGCCGACATCGACCTGCCGGCTCCTGAAAAACCGGCTCTCGGCGAAGACGTCATCCGGGGAGAACTGCTGATCCGTTTCGATCCCGGGGTAGCGGACATCCTTGACAAGTCCGGCCTCACGAAAAGCGGCCCGGCCAGCGTTTCGGACCGTTGCACCATCACTTCAGTCGACGAGGTGCTCTCCCTGGTTGACGGCTACACGATAGAGAGAGTCTTCCCTTACGACTCACACAACGAGCAGAAGACACGCAACGACGGCCTCCATCTCTGGTACCATGTCTCTTTCAGCGAAGATGCTCCGATGGAGGAGGTCATCTCCAGGCTCTCCCTTCTGGGCGAAGTCTCCGCAGTGAACTGCAACCGGAGGCTCAGGAAGGCATATTCAGGCAAATCCATCCCATTCAGGCCTCTTCCCCTGACCAAGGCTGGCGGCGGAATATTCAATGATGAGCTGCTTCCTTTCCAGTGGAATCTTGTCAACCGCGGTGACCTCGGACCTTCCAAGTTCGTCGCCGGGGCTGACGTCAATGCCGAAAAGGCCTGGAAACTCTGCACCGGCGATCCGTCGGTCATCGTCGCCGTACTGGACGAGGGCGTGGATTTCACCCATCCTGACCTCCAGGGTGCGATGTGGGTGAATGAGGATGAGATCTGGCGCTCCTCAGAAGACAATGACGGCAACGGCTATCCCGGAGACGTCCATGGCTACAACTTCGTCAACGATTCGCCACTGATTTCAGTGCAGGACGTCAACGACACCGGACACGGAAGCCACGTTGCAGGAGTGATCGGAGCGGTCAATGGCAACGGACTGGGCATCAGTTCCATCGCCGGAGGTGACGGAATCTCTCCGGGAGTCCGCATCATGAGCTGCCAGATCTTCTCCGGCAACAAGGGCGGATCGGTCCTCGATGAGGTCCGCGCGATCAAGTACGCGGCCGACAACGGAGCCACCGTGCTCCAATGCAGCTGGGGCTACACTTCAGGCACAGCCAACGGCTTCGACTGGGTCCCGATGTACAGCACCGACGAGTCCTGGATGAAGGATTGCGACCTTGAACGCAAGGCCCTTGACTACTTCATCCACAATGCTGGTTCCGCGGACGGAGTAGTTGAGGGCGGCATCGCCGTCTTTGCGGGCGGCAACGAGAGCGCACCCTCTGCCGGCTACCCGGGCGCCTACAAGGATTTCATCGCAGTCGCCGCCACCGCAGCGGACTGGACCCCGGCCGTCTACACCAACTACGGCACGGGAACCACTGTCTCCGCACCAGGAGGCGACCAGGACTATTACTATGAATATGCCGGCGAACTCGAGCGCGGAGCCCTCGGCTGCATCCTCTCCACCCTTCCATTCAGTGTCAGCCCAGAAGGCTATGGCTACATGGAGGGCACTTCGATGGCCTGCCCGCACGTATCGGGGGTAGTCGCACTTGGTCTTTCATATTCAGCGAAACTCCGCCGCCACGTCAAGGCTTCGGATGTCATCCGCCTCCTCTGCGAGACCTGCACCCCTGTGGAACAGTTCTGGAACACTGACGAGCCGAAGCTCTACTACAAATACGTCGCAGACCTCGGACTCAACCACCTCAGCTCCATGAACCTCGAATCCTACAGAGGGAAAATGGGCTACGGGCAGGTCGATGCCTATGCCTTCCTGCAGGCCATCGGAGCGGCAGGCGAAAGGATGACCTTCCCGAACGTGCTGGTTGCCCCTGGGGAAAGCAAGAGCTTCGATGCCGCTCTCTATTTCGACAGCCCGGAAAGGGTGAGCGTCAAGGTGGCAGACGGGTCAGTTGCCGTAGCTGATGTCAGTTCCGGGAAGATCAGCTTCACCGGCCTTGCGGAAGGCCAGACCCGGGCTTCAGCCTCGGACGGAACCTCTTCCTTCGATTTCGTGATAACCGTGAGAACCGGCTCCTCATCCCAGGGCTGGCTTTAGAACAAAAACCGATGACCCCGACCGTGCAAAGAACCGTTCCGCTTCTTGTGGCGATGCTCCTGGCCGCTCTTCCGGCGACCGGGCAGATCAGGGTCATCCCTGAAGAGAAGCTCCTGGAATCTTCCAGCCCCCGCCTCTCTTCCGATTCCTCAGCCCTCGCCTTCGACCGGACGAAAGTCCTGCTGGACACCCTCACCGAGGACTCTTCGCCAGTGGTCCTGGAGTTCAGGATGACCAACACTTCGAAGAGGAAGATCGCCCTCACAAGGATAGCCACAACCTGTTCCTGCGTGGAAGCGACCGCCGGCCGGACCGTTCTCCCTCCGGGCGGAACCTCGACTCTCACTGTCAGATATGACCCTGAGGGCCATCCGGGAAGGTTCCGGCGGAAGGTCATCATATTCACTGATGCTTCCGTCAAGGACCCTGCTGCCGTGCTTGAGATCGATGCCGTTGTCGGCTGGAACCATGACGGAGAGTACCCATGCGCCATGGGCGACCTCCGCCTCCGCCGCGACTCCCTTGCCCTCTCTTCCGGCGAAACCGCCTCCGTACGCTGTTTCAATGCCGGAAAGAAACCTCTGAAAATCACAGCGGGGACAAGGTTCATCCCTTTCCCCGTCTCTGTCTCATCGTCGCCCTCCGTCCTCCAGCCCGGACAGGAAGGCAAAATTCTGATCACCTGTCCCTCTGTCGGGAAACCCGGGACCTACCCCCTCATCCTTGAGGGAAGCGGAGCCCGCCCCTCAGAATCGGCCCTCAACATAACATTTGAAAAATGAAAAGACTGCTATTCATCCTGCCTCTTATTCTCCTGTCACTCGTTTCCTGCAAGAAGGACGAACCGCTTCCGGAACAGCTGGAAGTCAACAGGAACAACATCTCCGGCCAGTGGGAACTGGTCGAGTGGAACGGGAACAACCTTGAGGAAGGCAGTTTCTTCCGCATCGAGCTGGTCCGCAACGATGCGACTTTCACGATATGGCAGAATTTCGACGCCTTTCCTTCGCTTTCCCGCGAGATAACGGGGACCTACGCCCTCAGGACCGACGACAGTTTCCGGACCGTCATCACAGGGAAATATGACCATGACGCGGGCATGTGGGCCCATGAATATATCGTTGAAAGCCTCACCTCCGACACGATGGTCTGGAAAGCGGCGGACGACTTCTCCTTCATCCAGGTTTTCCGGCGTTCCGGACAGTGAGATCCATCTCCCGCCCCCGCCCGGCCATTGTTTGAAGAACACCTGGTGGAACGTCCGGAATCAGACCACTTCCACCCCGAGCCTTTTCCGGAAAGCCTCCCGAACCTCTTCCGCCTTCAGGGCAGACTCCGGCCCGATACCCTCCAGAGGGTACCGGAGGCCCAGTTCGGCATATTTGTAGACACCCATGGTGTGATAGGGGAGGATTTCGACCCGCTCGATGCATGAATATCCCGAGAGATACTCCGTCAGCCCTTCGAGCCTTTCAGGGATGTCCGTCAGTCCCGGGACCAGGACATGCCTGATCCAGACCGGCTTCCCGACCGACTGCAGGTGGTCCAGGAACAGGCGGTTGTTCTTCCGCTCCATCCCCGTGTAGCTCTTGTGGAAGGCATCGTCAGCCGTCTTGACGTCCAGCAGGACCAGATCCGTGAAGTCCAGCACCGCCAGGGCCTCTTCAGTGACGACAGCTCCCGAAGTGTCCAGAGCCGTGTGCAGTCCGGCTTCCTTGCAGAGCCTGAAATACTCCCGGGCAAAGGCGGCCTGGAGAAGAGGCTCCCCACCGGTCAGGGTCACCCCTCCCTTCCGGATGAATGACCTGTACCTCAGAGTCTCGGAAAGAAGCTCCTGAGGGGTCATCTCGTAGCGAACCGGGGCGGCAGGGTTCCAGGTGTCGGGATTGTGACAGAAAAGGCACCGCATCGGACATCCCTGGAGGAAGGTCACGAAACGGATGCCTGGTCCGTCGACAGTGCCGAAACTCTCGACCGAATGGATGCGGCCTGTCGGAGTCATTGTCAGATGCTCTGGTTGATGGTTCTGGAGATGACATCCAGCTGCTGCGCCCTGGTCAGCTTGATGAAGTTGACTGCGTAGCCGGACACGCGGATGGTCAGCTGAGGGTATTTCTCAGGATGGTCCATCGCATCCAGAAGCAGATCCTTGTCGAACACGTTCACATTGAGATGGTGACCTCCGTCCGGAGTGAAGTAGCCGTCCATCAGGTTCACCAGATTCTCCACCTTCGACCCGCTGTCCTTGCCCAGAGTGGCCGGACTGATGGCGAAGGTGTAGGAAATGCCGTCCTGGGAGTGCTGGAAAGGCAGTTTCGCAACTGAAGCGAGAGCTGCCACTGCACCTTTCACATCGCGGCCGTTCATCGGGTTGGCGCCAGGGGCGAAAGGAACACCGGCCGGGCGGCCGTCAGGAGTGGCTCCCGTGTTGCGGCCGTAGACCACGTTGGAAGTGATGGTCAGCAGGGACTGGGTCGGAACAGCATTCCTGTAGGTGTCATGCTGGCGGAGGAACTCCATGAATTTCTCAGTGACCATCAGGGCGATCCTGTCAGTCTCCTCATGGTTGTTGCCGAACGGAACGTACGGCTCCCCGACATTCTCGAAACCGACGGCGAGACCTCTCTCGTCGCGGATGACGCGCACCTTGCCGAACTTGATGGCCGCAAGGGAATCGGTCACGACAGAAAGACCGGCGATTCCGGTCGCCCGGGTGCGTCTGACATCCCCGTCGTGGAGCGCCATCTCGAAAGCCTCGTAGTCATACTTGTCGTGCATGTAGTGGATGATCTTCAAGGCGTTGACATATACCTTCGCGAGCCATCTCATCATCTGCTCGTACTTCTCCATCACCTCGTCATAGTCGAGATATTCACTCAGGATAGGGGAATATGAAGGGGAGATCTGCTCGCCTGAAATCTCGTCGCGTCCGCCGTTGATGGCGTAGAGGAGGCATTTCGCGAGATTCGCCCTGGCACCGAAGAACTGCATCTCCTTGCCGATCCGCATCGGAGAGACGCAGCAGGCGATGCCGTAGTCGTCGCCGTAGTCCACCCTCATCAGGTCATCGTTCTCGTACTGGATGGCCGAAGTCTTGATCGAAATCTTCGCGCAGTACTTCTTCCAGGCCTCGGGCAGCCTCTCCGACCAGAGCACGGTAAGGTTCGGCTCCGGAGCAGGCCCAAGGTTCTCCAGGGTGTGGAGCATCCTGAAACAGGTCTTGGTCACGAGAGTGCGGCCGTCGATGCCCATTCCTCCTTCCGAGGCGGTCACCCAGACCGGATCTCCCGAGAAGAGGTCGTTGTAGTCCGGAGTCCTGAGGAAACGCACGATGCGGAGCTTGATGACCATCTGGTCGATCAGTTCCTGCGCCTCTTCTTCAGTGAGGACCCCTTCGCGGAGGTCTTTTTCAATGAATATGTCGAGGAAGGTGCTGATGCGGCCTATGGACATCGCCGCGCCGTCCTGGTCCTTGACAGCGGCAAGGTAGGCGAAATAGACGAACTGGACCGCCTCGCGGGCATTCGCCGCCGGCCTCGTCACATCGAAGCCGTAGCTGGCGCACATCTTCACGAAATCCTTCAGGGCATTGATCTGCTCGGAGATTTCCTCCCTCTGCCTGATGCACTCCTCGGTGATTTCCTGTATGTCCAGCCTGTCCAGGAACCTCTTCTTCTCCTCGATCAGGTTGTTGACTCCGTAGAGGGCAACCCTTCTGTAGTCACCGATGATCCTGCCCCTGCCATAGGCATCAGGGAGGCCGGTGATGATGTGCGAGTGCCTTGCGGCGCGGATGTCGGCAGTGTAGGCGGAGAAGACACCCTCATTGTGGGTCTTGCGGTATTTCGTGTAGATTTCCTTGGTGGACGGGTCAAGTTCGTAGCCATAGGCCTTCAGGGCGCTTTCGACCATCCTGATGCCGCCTTTCGGGAATATTCCCCTCTTCAGCGGAGCATCTGTCTGGAGGCCGACGATGACTTCATTTTCCTTGTCGATGTAGCCAGGGCCGTAGGTGGTGATTGTCTGGGGAAGCTTGGTTTCAGCGTCATAGACTCCCTTTTCCCTTTCGGTCACGAACAACCTGCTGAGCTTTTCCCAGAGGGCGAGTGTCCTCTCTGTGGGGCCCGCGAGGAAGGATTCGTCTCCTTCATAGGGTGTGTAATTGTGCTGGATGAAGTCTCTTACATTGATTTCTCTTTTCCAGATGTAACCGGAGTAGTCGGACAGATTGTTCGTCAATTTCATGGATAGCGTTCGTCTTTTGTTAATACTGCTTCGATTTTCTTACTTCAATTAAGTAATCCTCAAAAAATAACCTGCATCATCTTTGAAAATCTTTTCGGTCCATATTTCCTCCCTCATCAGTCACATAGCTACGGCTATGCTCCTTCTTCGACAAAGATACTCATAACTTGCCTGAAAAACCATATCTTTGCCAAGTGTAAAGAAATATATTTGCAGAATCATCAGGTTTATCATGAACAGAATCAGAGCATCCGTCTTCGCCGCAACGGCCATTGCCGCTGCCTGCGCAGCCTTCGGACTGTTTACGCGTCCCTCTGTGCAAGGCATTGACAGTGAAGAATTTTCAGCCCGGAGAGCGCTTCGGGACATAGAGGTCATATCCAAAGAACACCATTCGGTCGCCCAGCCCGAAGAGAGGGCTGTCGTCAGGGACTACCTTGTCGGCAGGCTCCGTGAGCTCGGCGCCGACACCGTCCGCCTCTTCTCCTACGACTCCCTGACCGGTCCGAAGTTCAAGCATGTCAGCTACACCTTCACCGCCACCGACATCCTCGCCGAGTTCTCTCCGCTTTCTTCATGTACCGGGCAGGCAGGGGACAGCTCATCTGCGCGGGAGACGGAAGATGTCAGCCTGATGCTGGTCGCCCACTACGATTCGAGATATTCGCAGATCATGCCGAAAGACACCGTCTGGTCCTACGGGGCTGCCGATGACGGCTACGGACTCGCAGTCACCCTCGAGACGGTAGGCCGTCTGCTCCGGGAAAGGGACCTCTGGAAGAGGGGAGTGAAGGTCCTCTTCACCGATGCCGAGGAGGTCGGAATGATGGGCATGTCCTCCATCTATGCCAATGACAGGGAGGTCTTCGACAATGTCGGCCTAATGATCAACCTCGAGGCCAGGGGCACCTACGGCCCGGTCCTTCTCTTCGAAACCAGCCCGGGGAACAGCCGCCTGATGGAACTCTATTCTGAGGCAGCGAGGTTCAAGTACACATATTCACTGACCACGGTCGTCTATGGCTTCATGCCGAACTTCACCGATTTCACCCTCGTCAAGGATGACATCCCTGGCCTGAATTTCTCCACCATCGCCGATGTCAACCACTACCACACCGACCTGGACAATTTCTCCAACGTCAGTCCGCGGTCTGTCCAGCACTACGGCTCCCAGGTCCTTCCTGTCGCCAGGGAATATCTCACCAGCGACAAGTATTCCGGCAAGGACGCCCTCCGTTCCGAAGAGGACACGGTCAATTTCACCATCCCGGTCATCGGCCTATTGAATATGGGGAAGTCCACCTGGACGATTGTAAATGTAGTTGTCTTCGCGCTCTTCCTCCTTGTCCTGCTGTTCGACTGCATCCGCGGCAGGGTCCGTTTCCTGTCCATACTGGGGAAGGCCGGCAAGGTTCTGCTCGCTTCGCTTCTGGCGCTGGCAGCAGGAGTCGGGGCGACCTGGATCTGCTGCAAGACCTCAGGGGCGCAGTCTTTCTCCGTGCCCGCGGCAGGGCTGCCCTCAAGTCTTCTTCGATGAGGAGAAGAGCGGCATCCGAGGCTGAGTCCAGGCTTTCATATTCAGTGCTTTACGGGACACTTCTGGTCGAGCTGGCGCTGAGCGCAGTCCTTCTTGTCTTCATCGGCGAGAACCTGATGTTCTTCATCCCTCTCGCGCTCTCGACCCTGGCTCTCCTGCTCGGGCGGCTGACTCATCTGCGGATCTGGTTCCTTGCCGCCGCTGCCGTCCTCCTGCTCCATGCCTGCTCCTTCCTCTTCGCTCTCTCGATGGCTCTGACCATAGGCGCCTTCGGAGTCGTGGCGATGATCGCCTGCCTCGACATCATGGTCCTTGTCCCTCTGGCCGACCGCTTCATCTCGGACTAGGCCACCCTTAACATCCTGCATCAAGATGAAAATCAGGAACAGACATAACATCCGCTTGCGGAAGATGGGTTCGCGGTACATGATCGTGAATCCGTCTTCTTCCGCAATCAACATGACAGACGTGTACACACTGAACGAGTCCGCCGCCTTTCTGATGCGGAAATGTCTCGACATCGAGAGCTTTGAGATCGCGGACCTTGCCGCCTGGCTGATGGAGGAATATGACGTCGCACCCGAACTTGCCACCGCCGATGCCATTGCCACCGCAGAGGAATGGCTCAGGCTCGAACTTGCCGAATCCTGACTCTTCTGCCGGTATGCTTGCCTCTCATTCCTACATAGTTGCAGGGCTTAGGCTGACATTGCTCCTGCCCGCAGACTTCGATGTCATTCGGGGCTTGCCGAACTTCCGGGATTTCGCAGCGGATGGCGATGGTCCGGCTGCCGATGGCGATGTCGCTGACGGTCCGGCTTCCGGTGACGATGCCACTTGTGCTCAGGCTTCCGGTGGCGATCCTGCCCTTATTCTCCAATGGGTTGAGGACCTGACCCTGCCGTCCGGGGCAGAGACACTTTTCTCCGAGGACAGCGACATGGGGCGGACAACCTATTTCTCCTGCGGGGGAGAATCCTGGTTCTCTCTGGATTTCATCGGCTGCAAGGCCCTCATGCGTGTTTCGGAAGACTATCGCAAGGCTGTCTTCACTGTCGACACCTCAGCTCCGACCGCCGGAATTGTCATTTCCTCCCTTTCGAGGGCTCTGTTCGCACAGATTGTCCTGCTCCATGACGGCATTTCCGTCCATTCCTCCTGCGTTGTCCGCGACGGGAAGGCTTTCATGTTCCTTGGCAGGAGCGGCACAGGCAAGAGCACCCATTCGCGTCTCTGGATCGAAGCTTTTCCGGGGACCGAGCTGCTTAATGATGACAATCCCGCAGTCCGCATCCTGCCCGATGGACCCCGGGTTTTCGGCACACCGTGGAGCGGCAAAACCGCCTGCTGGCGCAATCTCTCCGCACCTCTTTGCGGAATAGTCAGACTCCGCCAGGCCCCCTTCGATTCCTTCGAACCACTGGACGGGATCCAGGCTTTCTCGGAGGTCTATCCGGGCTGCTCCGTTCTCCGCTCGGATGCTTTCCTGCACGAAAGGTTGTGTGACAATCTGGAAATGCTGTGCTCTCTCGTGAAGGTCGGCCGGATGGCTTGTCTGCCTGACCTTGAGGCTGCCCGGATCTGTGCCGCAGGGATTGCCACGCTCTGAACTGTGTGAGATTGCTGCACACCGTGCCTTCGTCAATTGTACTCTCGTCATCCCTCCTCTCGTCATCCCTCCTCTCGTCATCCCTCCTCTTGTCTTCCGGCAAGCGTTCCCGGGAGGTCAGCTCCGTGAAGCCTTCTTCAAGGCTTCGGCCATGCTCATAACTTTTTGCAGGACAGGTCCGGAAAAATCAAGGACGGTGCTAAAAAATCAGAAATTTTTGTATTTTATACATAATTATTCTAATTTTGTACGAATTTTTGCGATCATTAAGATTAACTAGACATAATTTTATGAAAAGAAAAAACTATTTATCTCCTAGCACATTTCGCTCCAGAATCGAAGTGGAAAGTGCTTTTTGCGGTGCTTCATCTGAAGTGACCAATCCGAATGAGGACTACGGAAGGATCGGTGAGCATTCGATCAATAATGATTTTGGCGGAGACTTCTCCGAGTCTGGCTGGGATACCGGACTTGCAAAATAATCCAAGTTAAGAACCTAAAACAAATGATTCAGATGAAATCAAGAAACATACTTATAGCTTCATTTGCAGCCCTGTTCCTTGCATCCTCCTGCAGCGATGTGAATGAACCGGATGAAATCGTTAAGGCCAATCCTGGTGACGAAGTTGTTTTCGGCGCCGCTCTTCCTGCCACCAAGACGGTGTACGGTGAAGAGACTTCCACTGGATTCCCGATCTATTGGGTAAACGGTGACAAAGTCAGGGTCGCTTCCCCTCAGTGTATGAGCGGAAGAAATGCTGCTGAATATGTGGTTGCTGTAGATGGTACGACTCAGAATTACGCAACCTCTATGACCAAGACCGGCGATGTCGGCGTTCAGTGGGGTGATGCTCCGACTGCAGACTTCTACTCGATTTACCCTTCTTCTGCCAGCACCAGTCTGAAGGTCGAAGGAAATGTTGTGAAGACCACGCTCCACGTGGATGCAACCCAATTTGCAAGCACGAGTACCAAGAATAATGGCACATCAGATTACTTCTATGCACAGCCAGCCGAAATGGGCAATGTAGTAATGTATGCCAAGACAGCGGGTGTAACGAGCGGCTCCACCGTTGCTCTTCATTACAAGCCGTTCTCCACCGTGCTGGAGTTTGAAATCAATGCGCCAAGTAATATTACTGGAACTCAAAAATCTGAAATAACAATTCAGTCTTTGACACTTACCGCGCCAGAGAGAACTATCATTGCGGGAGACTTCGGTTTCACTTTCCCTACCGGTGAGAGTACAACACCTTCCATCGAAGTTGCTACCGGCGGTTCCAATACCATCACAATGCACTTCCTTGACGACAACCAGTACACTACCGTGTTGTCAACGACGAAGACAACGCTCAAGGCAAAGATGTGTCTTATGCCAGTCAGCGGTGTCGAAAGTATTTCAGGTTGGACAATAGCAGTCAATACCAGTGCAGGTACTTTCTCCAAGACCATAAAAGATTCTGATTTGACTGGCAAGAACACTGCCCTTGCTCCTGGCAAGGTTCACAAGATTAAACTCCCAACTCTGAACTATGCATCACAGGAATGGATCTATAATACTGCCAACTGGATTACCTCCCTTCCTGACTATACCAATATTTATCTCTCCGAGATTTCGCTCCCGGGTGCGTGGTATGCAGGATCAACCGAGTCATATCAGGCCACAAATGACATTGCAACCCTTTGGAATGCCGGCGTGAGAGCATTTGCGGTGGAGACCAGGACAACGAGTACCGGTGGGTACATTGTAGATAGAGCTCAGACCACACCAAATGGAATTGCCCTGTCCGGATCTCAATCTAACAGTATTGATACCTATTCCGCAGGAACCAATTCATTGGGTACTGGCAGTACGTCAAAAGCTAAGGTAAGCTATAGCGGAACTAGTATTGCTACCATTATCACTAATATTGCAAATCAGGTAAAGAGTGATGAGTTTGGAGTTCTTGTACTGAGTTACGCTGACGGTGGTAACTCTGCTCATAGACCTGTTGACTATGGTGCCTGGCTTCAGTTACTTTATGATGCCTACAATGGACTTACTGCCTCTGTCAAGGAAAAGATTTATCAGGGTCAGGTTACTGCAAACACTACTGTGAACAGTGTGCTTGGAAAGTTGATTCTGAAGATCAATGTAGATGAGAACATTGCTATGTCCGGAAGCGTCAGCGGTACGAACTTC
>SFMU01000103.1 GCA_004552965.1 Bacteroidales bacterium
CTATTCTCTGCGGCCTCTTTCGAGGCACCCCTTCTCCCGAAGTTACGGGGTCATTTTGCCGAGTTCCTTAACAAGAGTTCTCCCGTCCGTCTCAGGATTTTCTCCTCGCCCACCTGCGTCGGTTTGCGGTACGGGCACTTACGTTCTCCTTAGCAGCTTTTCTCGCCAGCGTGAACTCAGACGCTTCCCTACTTTGTTTCGGTCCCGTGAGCGCTGAGCCTTGATGTGGAGTGTACTTCACTGCTCCACGGCCTCTCGCTCCCAACGCGGTTGACCATCACCGCGCTCGTCCTATCCTTCTGTGTCACTGCATCGTCAATCAACCGTAAGTGGTGCAGGAATTTCAGCCTGCTGTCCATCGCCTACGACCTCAGTCCTCGGCTTAGGTCCCGACTTACCCTGGGTGGATGAACCTTCCCCAGGAAACCTTGGGCCTTCGACGCCCACGGCATTCTCTCTTCTGTGAAGTCCACCAGTCCTTCCGATCTGGCTTCAACCCTCACACAATGCTCCTCTACCGATGCTTACGCATCCCGCTGCTTCGGTGTCGCGTTTTAGCCCCGTTACATTTTCGGCGCTGGATCACTCGACCAGTGAGCTATTACGCACTCTTTGAATGTGTGGCTGCTTCTAAGCCAACATCCTGGTTGTCTGTGCAATCCAACATCCTTTTCCACTTAACGCGCACTTGGGGACCTTAGCAGACGATCTGGGGTGTTCCCCTTTTGGCCGCGGAACTTATCTCTCGCAGCCTGACTCCCATACATCATTTATCCGGCATTCGCAGTTTGATAGGTTTCGGTAGGCGGTGAGGCCCCCTAGACCATTCAGTGCTCTACCTCCGGTAAACTAATATGAGGCTAGCCCTAAAGCTATTTCGAGGAGAACCAGCTATCTCCGGGTTCGATTGGAATTTCTCCGCTATCCACAGGTCATCCCCGCCTTTTTCAACAGACGTCTGGTTCGGTCCTCCATGAAATTTTACTTCCACTTCAACCTGCCCATGGATAGGTCACCCGGTTTCGGGTCTACGTCATGCAACTATCGGCCCTGTTCAGACTCGCTTTCGCTTCGGCTCCGGACCTTCAGTCCTTAACCTCGCTGCATAACGTAACTCGCCGGTCCGTTCTACAAAAAGTACGAGATCACACTTAATTGTGCTTTCTCTGCTTGTAAGCACAGGGTTTCAGGTTCTCTTTCACTCCCCTCCCGGGGTTCTTTTCACCTTTCCCTCACGGTACTATGCGCTATCGGTCACTGGATCGTATTTAGCCTTGGAGGGTGGTCCCCCCTGCTTCCCACCGGATTCCTCGTGTCCTGTGGTACTCTGGTACCGGCTAGCCGGATCAATCTTTCGGATACGGGCCTTTTACCCTCTTTGGAAGTCCTTTCCAGAACTCTTCTCCTAGACATCACCGTACATATCGCCGGCCCACAACCCCATCCAACCGTAGTCAGATGGTTTGGGCTCCTTCGCTTTCGCTCGCCGCTACTGACGAAATCGATGTTTCTTTCTTTTCCTCCGGGTACTTAGATGTTTCAGTTCCCCGGGTGCCCTTCTCATGAACTATGGATTCATTCATGGATGACGGGACATGACTCCCGCCGGGTTTCCCCATTCAGAGATCCACGGATCAATGCCTGCTTGCGGCTCCCCGTGGCTTTTCGCAGCTTACCACGTCTTTCTTCGGCGTCCAGTGCCATGGCATCCACCCTGCGCCCTTAGTAACTTGATCGTCACTATTGCAGTTTTCAAGGTACAAAGCAAAGGTTTATCCTTTGCTTTTTCAGGTCTCTTGCGATCCCTGAAAACGATACAGGCTCAAGAAGAAGAACAGTCAACCACCGGCTCTTCACCGGATTTTCTTTTCCATTTCACAGATTCCTCTGCGATCGACCTGGAATGAATCCTCCGATTCCTCTTCGGATTCTCTCCCTAGAAAGGAGGTGATCCAGCCGCACCTTCCGATACGGCTACCTTGTTACGACTTCACCCCAGTCATTGGTCTCACCTTCGACGGCTGGCTCCTTGCGGTTACCTCACCGGCTTCGGGCGCTCCCAACTCCCATGGTGTGACGGGCGGTGTGTACAAGGCCCGGGAACGTATTCACCGCGGCATGCTGATCCGCGATTACTAGCAACTCCAACTTCAT
>SFMU01000104.1 GCA_004552965.1 Bacteroidales bacterium
GGGGCTAAGTCGTAACAAGGTAGCCGTACCGGAAGGTGCGGCTGGAACACCTCCTTTCTGGAAGTATGAGTCGTCGGGTGAAACCGATGCAATACTTTTTTTAAACAAAGGAAGACGACGCTTCGGTGTCCGTGACCAAACGGATGGTTGCTCCGGCAGCCGTCGAACGTCTCTACAAACAGCAGTTATGAATCCAGTCCTATAGCTCAGTTGGTTAGAGCGCCACACTGATAATGTGGAGGTCGGCAGTTCAACTCTGCCTGGGACTACAAGTAACTGTCGTCAGACAGTGAAAAATGATCATTGACATATTGGACACGCAACACGTTAAGAATCCAAATTCCGGCAATCTTCTTGATGAAGGTTGCGGTTTTGAATCTCCAAAAACGAAAACAAAGGTAAACAAAAGTACAGCTTCAAGTATTTTCGCTGCACTCAAGTTATGAGTGCGCCAAGGCGATGAAGTATGAGAAGGGCGTACGGTGGATGCCTAGGCTCTTACAGGCGATGAAGGACGTGATAAGCTGCGATAAGCTCCGGTAAGGCGCAAATGGCCCGTGACCCGGAGATTTCCGAATGGGACAACCCGGCAGAATGAAGTTCTGTCACTCTGCAGAGCAGAGAGCGAACCCAGGGAACTGAAACATCTTAGTACCTGGAGGAAGAGAAAATAAGAATGATTCCCCAAGTAGTGGCGAGCGAACGGGGAAGAGCCCAAACCGCCACGGTTCCGGCCGTGACGGGGTTGTAGGACCACGTTGTTGCAAGAAGATTCGGTAGGCGAAGCTGCTGGAAAACAGCGCCATAGCGGGTGACAGCCCCTTAGCCGAAACCGAGTTGAAGCATAGTGGTATCCTGAGTAGCGCGGGACACGAGAAATCCTGTGTGAATCCGGCGGGCCCATCCGCCAAGGCTAAATACTCGTAAGAGACCGATAGCGAACCAGTACCGTGAGGGAAAGGTGAAAAGCACCTCGAGCAGAGGAGTGAAAGAGTTCCTGAAACCGTACGCCTACAAGCGGTCGGAGCATCGTAAGATGTGACGGCGTGCCTTTTGCATAATGAACCTACGAGTTGCCGTCACCAGCAAGGTTAAGGGCAAGGATGTCCGCAGCCGAAGCGAAAGCGAGTCATAAACGGGCGTTGAGTTGGTGGTGGCAGACGCGAAACCGAGTGATCTACCCATGGTCAGGTTGAAGTCCCGGTAACACGGGATGGAGGACCGCACGAATAAGCGTTGAAAAGCTTCTCGATGAACTGTGGGTAGGAGTGAAAGGCCAATCAAACTCGGAGATAGCTCGTACTCCCCGAAATGCATTTAGGTGGGGCTTCGCCGCCTATCAAGTCCAGACAAACTCCGAATGCGCGCAGGCCAGAGTCATGGAGTGAGGGCATGGGTGCTAAGGTCCGTGCCCGAGAGGAGAAGAATCCTGACCACCGGCTAAGGTCCCGAAATTCAGGTTAAGTTAAACTAACGAAGTGCGGTCCCCGTGACAGCCAGGATGTTGGCTTGGAAGCAGCCATTCATTCAAAGAGTGCGTAACAGCTCACTGGTCGAGGGACTGCGCGTGGATAATAATCGGGTATGAAACCTGATACCGAAGCCGTGGAATCCGTAAGGATTGGTAGGGGAGCATTCCAGCCGCCTTGAAGGAAAGGGTTGACCCTTTCTGGAGCATCTGGAAAAGCAAATGTAGGTATAAGTAACGATAAAGGGGGTGAGATGCCCCCTCGCCGAAAGACCAAGGTTTCCCGGGCAATGTTAATCATCCCGGGGTCAGTCGGGTCCTAAGGATAAGACTAATGTCGAGGCCGATGGCAGAAACGGTTAATATTCCGTTACTATCATATATGGCGATGTGGAGACGGAGCGGTGACACTTCCGCGTGCTGACGGAATAGCACGTTAAAGGCCGTATGCTATGAGGAAGGCAGGCAAATCCACCTTCCGAGCTGAAAGCCGAAAGTACACGAAGCCCTTCCGGGTGGAGTGACAGCGAAGGTAATCAAGCTCCCGAGAAAATCCGCTAAGCTCAACATATATGATACCCGTACCGTAAACCGACACAGGTGGTTGGGTTGAGAATACTAAGGCGCTTGGAAGATTCACGGTTAAGGAATTAGGCAAATTGACCCCGTAACTTCGGAAGAAGGGGTCCTCGTGAAAGCGAGGCGCAGAGAATAGGTCCAGGCAACTGTTTAACAAAAACACAGGGCTGTGCGAATTCGAAAGAAGAAGTATACAGTCTGACACCTGCCCGGTGCCGGAAGGTTAAGAGGAGTGCTCATCGCAAGAGAAGGCATGAATTGAAGCCCCGGTAAACGGCGGCCGTAACT
>SFMU01000064.1 GCA_004552965.1 Bacteroidales bacterium
ATCCGGCAGGCCGGGTGACGGAGGGTGCAGTCAACCACCCTGCGATGTGACGCCACGTCCCAAGGGACGCAAAAAGGTAGGAGCTCAACCGAGCGTTCGTACTACCGGGCAGTCACAAGCCCACAAATCTTCAGTTTGTGGGTAGTTGACAAGGCGTACTACTGCTGGGTTTTCTCTTTCTCCCCTATAACTCCTCGCCTCGTAAGATTATTATTTATTTACAAATATAGTATTATTATTTTACTTTCAAAACAATTTATATATCTTTGCCCACGGGGCAGACGGCATCTGACAGACACCCGCAGGGGAAAGCAGATACCTGATGACGTGCAAGGAGTGTCATTGTGAAGCACGTTTGTGCTTCCAATGACCCCGTCCTCGAGGGCTCGGACTTCCTTGCCGCCACGGGCGGGATGAAGGGGCCGCTCCGCAGTCGCAGCCCCGATTGACCATAAAAGAATTTGACATCGAGAGTATGGGAATACCGAAAGAGCCAAGCAAGTTGAAGAGCAGGCGACTCAATGTGCGCCTTACCGAGGCCGACATGGAGACGGTCCGCAGGAACTGCGCCATCGCCGGATACAAGTCCATATCGAGGTTCGTGATAGCGAGCATCGTGGACGTGAGGGGCAGGGGACGGACCCGCCGCCAGGAGGAGCCGGGCACAGGCGTGCCACAGTGGATGGACGAGAGGATGGAGATGCTCACGCGCCAGCTCAAGGGTATAGCCTCGAACTACAACCAGGCGGTGACGGTGATGAACACCCTGGTCAGGAGCATAGGTGACCGCAAGGTCCAGCAGCAGATCATACGGCGGGCGGCAAGGCTCGACACGCTTACCAAGGAGGCCGTCGCCACGCTGCACGACATACGTGGGATGGTCGGCGAGCTGAAGGAAGCGGCCGGAAAGGAAGGGGAGGAGTAGCGGCTTATGCAGACGATAACGATCATAGGACGCATCATAGGGAAGAGCACCGTCAGGGAGCAGTCCGGAAGGACGACCCTCACCTTCACCGTCAGGGCGGAGAACTCGCCCCGGGACAAGGCGAGGAGCACCTTCGACTTCGAGGTGGTCACCTCCGGAGCGGCGAACAGGGACAAGCTCTCAGCCGGGACCGGCATCTTCGTCACGGGACTGCTCCGCATGGGGAGCTCGCCGCCGTTCAAGGCGACGGTGCAGGCCCTCGCCATCAACTTCCTTGACGAGGTGACGGTGTCGGACGAGGAGGATGAGATGAACCGGATCCCCCTGCAGGACTTCGGACTATGATAGTGGAGATACACCAGTCGTCGCCCTCCATGGCCCGGACGCTGCGCTACAACGAGGACAAGGTCCGCTCCGGCGTGGCCTCGGTGCTGTGCACGGCGAACATCGGGTCCGACGACCTCGACGTGGTGAACAGGGTGTTCGAGCAGAGGGAGAGGGAGGCGATACGGGAGCTGGAGCACGTCTCCTTCCAGATGTCCGTCAACCCTTCGGAGAGCGACCGGATCGACGAGTCCCGCATCCCGGCGTTCGTCGAGGAGGTGATGGAGGAGCTCGGCTACGGCAGCCAGCCGTGGGTGGTGTTCCGCCACAGCGACATCGAGAGGGTTCACTACCACGTGGTGTCGATAAGGGTCGACGGGGACGGGCGCAAGATACGGGACTACTACGAGAAAAGGCAGTGCGACAGGATTGTGCAGTCCCTGGAGGGGAAGTACGGCTACGTGAAGGGCAGGGCGGAGGAGACCACCGAGAGGGAGAGGACAACCATGCCGGTCTTCAGCGAGGGCTGCGGCGACGTGGTCCGCAGCATCGGGGACTGCGTGCAGGACTCCCTGTCCTACCGGTTCACGACGGAGCGCCAGTTCGCGGAGATCCTCCGCTGCCACGGCGTGAGGGTGCAGGAGGGACTTGGCACAAGGGACCTGTCCGTGCACCTGTCCTTTCAGGGACTGGACCGCGAGGGGAGACCCTGCACGGGATCCGTCAGCGATGCCCGGCTGTCCTTCGACGTGAGAGAGGCCCTGGACAGAAGGCTGGAGGAGTGCCGGATGACCGATACGTCGCAGAGCAGGAGCGAGCTCCGGCAGGCACTCTCGGAGGCGCTTTCCGCAAGCTCCGACATCCCGTCCCTCCGGGCGGCTCTGAGAGGGAAGCACATCGACCTTGTCATCTACACCGACCGGGAAGGGAAGCCGCGTGGAACGACGCTCATAGACCACCGCTCCAAGTGCGCCTTCAAGGGCTCGGAGGTATCCCGCTCCCTCTCCGGAGCGCTGTTGTCCCTATCATCAGGTCCCTCGTTGCCGGGCGGGGCGTCATCCGATGACAGGGACGGAAGGACGTCCGACGGTGACCGTCACACGGAGAGTAAGGATGACGGGAGGACGAACAGCGGCATCACAGAGGCACTTTCCACTCTGCTCGCCGGGATGAGTGCCGGCGGAAGCGGACAGAAGGGCAAGAACCTCGAGGACCCGATGGCCAAGAAGAAAAAGAAGAAACGACAAAGAATACTTTAACTGAACGGATATGGAAAAGATCAACGACGACATTCTGCTGGAGATCAACCGGCAGGCTGATGAATGGCTGCAATCCCCGGAGCAGAGGTGCGAGGTGAGACTCTCGCTCCAGAAGACGGGTGTCCCGGACTGCTTCGCCGCCGGGATCGACCGGAAAGCCCTGGGCCGTCTCATGGTGGCCATCACCTCCTCACCCGAGCTCGCCAACGTGGCATACAATGCCGTGCTCTATCTGCTCAGCTGCCAGGGAGACGAGGAGAGGATGGATTACATCCGGAGGATAGAACAGCTCATCTACCTATAGCGTTCCATGGCACTGAAACCCGAATACGAGAAGGCCTACTCGACCTTCATCATCATAGGGATAGTCATCCTCGCGATGAACATCTACTACTTCACCTACTCCTTCTGGTCCGATCTGGGCATTACGCATCCGGTGGTGGTGAAGATGTTCCTGAGGCTCCGCGGCGGAGGCTTCTTCGACACCTCCTTCCACACCAAGGGACTGGCACTGGTGCTGAGCATGCTCACGGTGCTTACAAGGCACGGACGCGGCCACGAGGCGAAATGGTGGCAGATAGGGGCAGTCACGGGAACGGGGCTGCTCATATACTTCATCCCCGTCTCCAATCCGTTACTCTACATACTCGCCGCCGTCGCCGGATACATCGCAACGGTTGCTGGCGTTGCCCTGGCAGTGTACAAGGTCGGGGGATTCATAAAGGAGAAGAACGACATGAACGAGACCTTCGAGCAGTGCGAGACGCTCGTCGAGACCTCCGCCTCCATCAACCTGCCTTCCCGCTACCAGTACAAGGGGAAGATGCGCAACGGATGGGTGAACTTCGTCAACCCGTTCCGAGGCACCCTGGTGCTCGGAACGCCCGGCTCCGGCAAGTCGTTCTCTGTATTCACCCCGTTCATGGAGCAGATGGTGCAGAAGGGTTACACGATGTTCGTGTACGACTTCAAGTACCCGGCCCTCACCAAGGACATGTACAACATCTTCATCCAGAACCGGGGCAGGTACGAGGAGCTGGGCATCAAGACGCCGAAGTTCTGCGTGGTGAACTTCAAGGACCCGAGGTACTCCCTGCGGTGCAACCCGCTTAACCCGAAGTACATCAAGAATCTCACCGACTGCACGGAGATCGCCGACGTCATCATGAAGAACCTCGTGGAGAACGACAAGAAGGACTACTTCACGCAGTCCGCCCAGCTGTTCATCGACTGCGGCGCGTCGTTCCTGTGGATCTACGACGATGGACGCTACTGCTCCTTCCCGCACCTGATAGAGTTTCTCAGCCGTCCGGCGGAGCAGGTCATCGAGGTGCTGTCCTACTACCCGCAGCTCCAGACGAAGGTCGCCTCGTTCAAGGAGGCGTGGAAGAAACAGGCCAAGGAGCAGCTGGCCGGCCAGACCACCTCCGCCACCGTCCCGATCGCAGGGCTGTCTTCACCGGCTCTCTACTGGGTGCTCTCCGGAGATGACTTCTCGCTGGACATCAGCAACAGGGAGGAGCCGAAGATCGTCTGCGTGGGCAACGACCCGAGCAACCAGGCGACCTACGGCTCGGCGATGGCACTCATCTTCGGAACGCTCTTCAAGCTCATCAACAGCCGTGGCAACCTCAAGAGCGCCATCCTACTGGACGAGGCCCCGACGGTCGTCATCAAGGGACTGGACACGCTCATTGCAACGGCGCGAAGCAACGAGGTGGCCGTGGTGCTCGGAGGACAGGACAAGACGCAGTTCGTCCGCGACTACGGCGAGAAGTACGCCAACGTCATCTTCAACACCGTGGGCAACATCATCTCCGGCCAGGTGAACGGCAGGACGGCAGAGGAGATGTCGAAGATGTTCGGAAGGGAGTTCCGAGAGAAGCGCAGCCAGACCGTGTCCGACGACAACGAGAGCCTCCAGATCTCCTTCGCCCAGGAGGAGCTGATGCCGGTGAGCAAGATTGAGACGCTCTCGCAGGGCACCTTCTTCGGGAAGGTGGCGGACGACTTCGACGCGAAGATCGACCGCAAGCTCTTCTGCGGGGAGATCGTCGTCGACCTGGAGAAGGAGAAGGAGAGGAAGAAGTCCAGCAGGCCGCTTCCTCAGATGACCTCCTTCGGCGAGGAGAGGATATGGCAGTCCATCCGCGAGGGGGAACTGGGCAAGGCCGCCATGCGGAGCCTCGCAACGGACATCCTGAACAGGAGA
Organism: Bacteroidales bacterium; assembly: GCA_004552965.1. Lineage (GTDB taxonomy): Bacteria > Bacteroidota > Bacteroidia > Bacteroidales > UBA932 > Cryptobacteroides. The sequence goes on from SFMU01000064.1 coordinate 4,721, forward strand.
GGCATCCATGACTCCATCACGGACTCCGACATAAGCAAGGTGCTTGAAGGAATCTCCGAGAGGGAGATAAGGGAGTACCTGAAGACCTTCGGAGAGACATACATCGACCTCACCGTCAAGCGGGCGGTGGAGGACAACTACCAGAAGATACGCAGGGACATCCAGTCCATCTTCGAGGCGCACGGCATCACCGATGACGGTGAGGGGGACGATGCGGGACAGTCCCAGCCGGCGAAGAACACGGACGGCAGCGACAAGCCGGAAGAGAAGCCGTCCACTGACGGCAATGCAGGAGAGGAAAAGGAGGTTGACGACGGCATACACGAGGAGGAAGCCCCTGACGAGGGGGGAGGAGAGCAGGTCGAGGATGAGACCTATATCGAATGATAACTCGTTTCAAGTCAACAAGGAAGGGGGAAATGGCCCGACATTTGAAATATTTTTGTAAATTCGCACCGTTGCGCAGCCTTATGCCGGCTGCACGACGAGAAATACATAATGACACGTTTGTGTCGTGCGAGTCTCTCAAGAAATCTGGACAATTTTTTAGGCTAGGACAAAGCATGGCGCATTCTGCCTGTGGCATTGTTTCCAAAGAACATAACCTCAGGTGGGGTGAACCAGCCGTCCTAGAGGCAGTCCAGAGCCTGTTGAGAGACGCTGGCAAGCCTCACCTTTCTTTTGCTTGCCAGTCTGATACGAACCATACGCATACAAAAACTCAAGAAGGTTTTTGTATATTACTTCTCAGCCCCCGTTTCGCCGTCGATGGTGCGACGGGGGCTCCTATTTTCAAATCCCGGACCGTCGTGGCTTCGGTATGGCGAAGTTACGTCGTCTCTTCTCCGAAAGACCTGCCCGTCGGGCAGCCCTATGCGGGTGCGGCCTCAAAAAGTGCCTTTTTGAACCGTTCTTTCCCTTTTCGCCGCCTGTCGTCCTGCCATACGAATCCGGACGGACCGGACTCGACAAACAGTTAATCAATTAAGGATTATGGAAAAGCAAGAGAAACGGATCTTCTCCTTCAAGGGGATGCAGGTCACACTTCGCAAGGCGGCGTACCGCTTCGGCAACACGCTGGCGGTCATCATGGACGAGGTCGAGAGCGGCGACGAGTACGGAACCATCACGGTCAACCTCTCACACGACATACAGGACGGCTATGCGGCGTTCGTGGACACAAACAACATCCCGGGCATCGACACATGGCTGGAAGAGCAGGGGATAGCCAGGAACACCGGCATCCTCGGCAGGAGCGGATTCTGCACATACCCGCTTATGCTCTTCGACACAGACAGGTTCTGATTCCATACGACACATATCTACATCGACGGTCCCGCCCACTGTGGCGGGGCTTTTTCGTTTATACACATACAACCATGAGAAAAGAAACACTGAAGGCCCTCGGCATCAACGTATCCGAGGACGTGAACGCGGGCGATCTGCTCCGCATGCAAAGGGATGAACTGATGGAGCCGGAGACGGCTTACAGGATAGGCGCGCTGAGGGAGCTCTGCGAGGAGTTCTGCGACATGAGAGCATCGAAAGTGAAGCTGGTGACCACCTCCGGAGACGCCGCGAAGGTGCTTGCCCCGCACCTCAAATGCCTCGACCACGAGGAGTGCTGGATACTGCTTCTGGCACGCTCGAACGGCATCATCGCCAAGAAGAGGATAACGACAGGAAGCTGCACCGCCTGCATCTTCGACGTAGCGGGAATAGTGAGACAGGCAGTCCTGACACAGGCGGCCGGGGTCATCATCGCACACAACCACCCCAGCGGCAACGTCCTGCCGAGCCAGTCCGACATCAAGGAGACGGAGAAGCTGAAGAAGGCCCTGAAATACCTGAGCATCAGCCTGGTCGACCATATCATCATCTCCGATGACAGGTACTACTCCTTCGCCGACGAGCACTCGTCGGACCTCTAGAAGTCTTCGGACCTCGGGCTGCCCGGGATTCCGGAGTCGAAGAAGGCACCGGGATCCACTTCCTTTACGCTATCAGGGATGTCGATGTGGCACAGGGAGGGACAATCGTCGAAGGCTCCTCCTAGGATAGTTTCCAGACCCTCGTGCAGTTCGACGCACGCAAGGCTAGAACAGCCGGCGAACGCCATCTGGCCGATGGTCTTCACCGATGAAGGGATGGATACCTCCCTGAGTGCAGAGCATCCCTTGAAGATGTTATCACATATCTTCTCGACCCCTTCAGGGATGTAGATGCTTCGGAGTGAGGAGCAGTCCTCGAACACTCCATGGATTGTGTTGCCGTCACTCTCGTTCTCCACCCAGTCGAACGCCTTCAAGCTATTCGGGAACGCCACTTCCCTCAGTGCCGAACAGCCACAGAAGGCGGCGCAGCCGATATACTCAAGAGTATCCGGAAATATGATTTCCTGAAGAGCCGTACAGTAACTGAACGTGAAAGGACGGATATGCTTTGCAGCGCATCCAAGTCTCGCACAGAGAAGACTCCTGCAACACTGGAAGGCGGACCTGCCAATGAAGGAGACACTGGCGGGGAGCTCAATCTCCTCAAGGGAGGTGCAGGCGGCAAAGGCATCCTCGCCTATCTCCTCCAGGCCGTCGTTGAACTCGACTCCCTCCAGAGCCAGACAGCGTGCGAAAGCCCTGGCCCCGACGGACACAAGGGTCGACGGGAATACAATTGAATAGAATTCACAACAATCTGAAAATGAGTCCTCTCCTATTACTGTGACTCCTTCGGGAATTTCAAGAACCCCTTCAATGATATAACTAGCCCTTTCCTCGGCGGAAGGGGCAAAGACACTTTCAATTCTTTGCATGATAAGGGTAATACAATCTACTTTCAACGCAAAGTTACAAGAAACCACCTTATAAGCAATAAGTTATCAAGAAAAATCTAAAGTCATCCTCCTTCCCTCCGTAGGTTTCCGCGAAGTAAGGCGGAAAGCCAAACGGCAAGGCAAATTCGCAGCCCGGCTTCGGGTACGTTTTGTCTTGCCTTTGTTGTCTTGTGGTCCCGCCTGAACAATGCGTCACCTTCCGGAGGAAAGGAAGGACTCCCTCTTGACGGGAGGTCACAGAATATTCACTATTTAATCCATTTATTCCATGTTACATCCAATGAACGAAGCAGGCAACTCCAGGAGGATCTACCTGCGCATCTCAAAAGGCGCCATCATCAGCAAGAGAAACGGCGAAACGACAACCTACAGGGCCATCTCCGGCTCGCTCAAGGGCATCGAGCTCAAGGAACACGAGTTCGACAACAAGAAGTTCCGCAACTGGCACATCATCCTCGAGGACACCGCTTCCGGTGAGGAGTATGACATCGCCGTGGCCCGCGAGTCCGGCGCATTCAAGTCCATCGCAAGGAGCCTCGTCACCGAGCAGGGTCTCGGCAACCTGGACGACGTATCCATCGAGGTGTACACCTCCAAGACGGGCTTCACCAACGCCTCCGTCACCGCCGGAGGTCAGAAGCTCCACTGGACCGACGAGCCGATGCCGCCAGTCAGAATCGTGCAGGTGGGGGACAGGGAGGTCCAGGACGACTCTGCCCAGATGAACTGGATCCAGACCCTCGTCGACCGCATCAACGCCCGTCTCGGCGATGCCTCCAAGGCCTCCGCGACAGAAGAGGACGACGACCTGCCGGAAGACTTCAATAACTAGAGACAATCAAGAGGGTGTATTCTAAGACTTTCCAAAGAATACACCCTCTCTTTCTGCGCGTAGTTAATAGAGTGGAAATCCCGGAGCCGCGATAGTGGCGTAGAGTGTAATCAGTAACAGATGGAGGTATTCGAGGAAGTGGACTCAAGAAGTTTTAACATGGCCAGCATCATGAGAATCACTCTCACTGAGCCGCCGGTTGGGATGCGAAAGCAGTACGATGCAAACAAAGACGAAATGAAATATGTCAGGATGGAATAACTTTCTTTGAAAAGCGTATTACATTTATCAAATATAACACTACCTTTGTATTCCAAATCATCAGGAAATGGAAGACAAGAAAAGTAGAAGGGGCGGAGCACGCCTAGGCGCGGGACGTCCCAAGGGTGACAGCAAGATTATATCTTTCCGTGCACCGGGACCTCTGGCGGAGAAACTGGAAGGGATGGAGAACCGTACGGAGTTCATCCGGCAGGCACTCACCAGAGCCGTCAGGGAACGCGGACATCAGCCGGGACTCCCCGGTCCCGCAGTCCCGGCTAGCAGTATCCGGTCACTCTCACTCCCATATTACGACATCAGCGTGGTGGCGGGTTTTCCCGTCCCCCTGGACAATGATGAACGGTCGCAGGATATCGATATACTATCGATGCTCTGTCCTCATCCGGAAGCATCCTACCTCATTCGAGTTAGCGGTAACTCGATGATCGACGCGGGAGTCCTCAGCGGAGACATAGTCATCGTGGATAAGAGCAACCGAAACCCCGGTCCTCACGAGATAGCAATGTGCGAGCTCAACGGAGAGTATACCCTCAAGCATTTCATCCTCGAGGAGGGACAGGGCTGGCTCGTTCCGGCGAACCCTGAATACCCGAAAATCCGCATTACCCCTGACGATGACTTCAGTGTCTGGGGCACCGTCACATACATCATTCACAAGGCAAGAGACTAGAATACATATGGACCTTTCTACACTCAACAGCAGACAGAGGGAGTCGGTGACCTCCACCGAGGGGCGCATCCGTGTCATCGCAGGTGCAGGTTCGGGCAAGACGAGAGCCCTCGCCTTCAGATACGCCTACATAGTGAACGAACTGGGTATCGACCCGGCCAACATACTGTGCCTGAGCTTCACCAACAAGGCCGCCCAGGAGATGAAGAGCCGCATATCGCAGCTCGTGCCTCCCGGGTACACCAACGACTTCGTGTGCACCATACACGGGTTCTGCGTGAGGTTCCTCCGCGAGGAGATCTTCCGTCTCGGCTACCCGAAGAACTTTCAGATTCTCGATGAGGAGGACATGAAGTCCCTCGCCCGGCAGGTCCTGACAGAGAACAACACCGAGCGCAGCGTCAAGACCGTACGACAGCTTATCGAGGCACTCGGAGGCCTCAAGTGCGACGGAAGTTACGTATCTCAGTATATCATCCCGTCCTCCCCTCTAACGGGAAGAAACGAACTCTCGCAGGCAACCCAGTTGCTCTTCAAGCAGAAGGACAAACTCTCGCTTGACTTCGACGACCTCGTGCATTTCACCTGCCATATCCTCCATTCCTTCCCGGACGTGCGCGAGAAATGGCAGGAGAGGATGAACTATGTAATG
>SFMU01000065.1 GCA_004552965.1 Bacteroidales bacterium
AATAGGTGCCATAATTTACATAAATTACCGATTTGTTTAAATAAGTTAACAAAAATTGAACGGAAATTATGATTTTTGTTGCGTGATTGTGAACATTCCGGAGCTGCTTCTTCAGATAGTTTCTCAAATCGGAATGAATTCAATCAATGACCGGATGTATAGCTCCCCGCAGGTGCATTTTCACCTGAATGCGCTGAAAATTGGATATTCACAAGCATTGACGTAACTTTGGAGGAATTTTGAATTCCTGAACCCTGAAAGGAAAAACTTATTTTGAAATGATACCTTCAATAAAGATAGAAGACTACTCCTACGATCTTCCGGAAGAAAGGATTGCGAAATATCCTCTCCCGGAACGTGATTCCTCGAAACTTCTCGTCTACGAAGACGGCCATGTCAGCGACCACGTCTTCCGGGATATTCCGTCACTGCTTCCAGAGGGGTCGATCATGGTGTTCAACAACACGAAGGTTGTGCCTGCAAGACTTCATTTCCAGCGGGAAAGCGGGGCGCACATCGAGATATTCTGTCTCGAGCCTGTCGAACCCGCCGAATATGCCACAGCCTTCGCCACTTGCGGCAGATGCAGCTGGAAATGCGTGATCGGCAATGCAAAGCGCTGGAAGAATGACATTCTCCATGCATACAATCCTTCGTCCGATCCTGTATTCGCTGCGATGGATCTCAAGGCAAGGCTGGTGGAAAGGGAGGGACAGACCGGCACCGTCGAGTTCGAATGGCTCGGCGGCGAATCCTTCTCCAGGGTTCTTGAAATATGCGGAACAGTCCCGATTCCTCCTTATCTGAACCGCGAAACCGAGTCGATCGACCTTGAAAGATACCAGACCCTCTATGCCTTGACCCGGGGCTCGGTTGCTGCTCCGACGGCAGGGCTGCATTTCACCGACAGGGTCCTTGATGCAATAAGCGCAAGGGGCATCGACAGGGAATATGTCTGTCTGCATGTCGGTGCAGGCACTTTCCTGCCTGTCAAGAGTGAAGATGTCGCAGACCATCCGATGCACAGGGAGCCTTTCGTGGTTTCCCTTGACTTTCTGAAGCGTCTTGCCGGCAGGAAAGGAAAGATTGTGGCAGTTGGAACGACATCAGTCAGGACACTCGAGTCCCTTTACTATGTCGGGGTCAGCTGCATCGAGAAAGGGCATCCCGAGGATGTAAGCCAGTGGGCTCCATATTCAAGGACCTATGAATATTCGCCGCAGGAGGCTGTCGGAGCCATCGTTTCCTATCTTGAAGCAAATTCTCTCAAAGAATTGAAAGTGGGCACAAGAATCATAATTGTTCCGGGCTTCCGTTTCCGTTTCGTGGATGTGCTTGTCACCAATTTCCACCAGCCGGAAAGCACCCTGATCCTTCTGGTCTCGGCATTTCTCGGGGGCGACTGGAGGACCGTGTATGACCATGCTCTCGCGAATGGCTACAGATTCCTCAGTTACGGAGACTCTTCTTTGCTGAAGAGACGTGATTGATTGCATTTCTCAATAAAAGGATTATATTTGTGGTATTATTAAACTGCTGATTATGGCTGAATCAACCGAATTTGACAGTATATGTCCTTATAATGACGCGGAAGCGGTCGATGCTCTGAACAAGGTGGCCAACCATCCGGCTGTCCTTGCAATTTCAGGCTATCTGTTTCCGGACGAGCCTGTTACGTTTCTACGAAATGCCCTGAAGAGCGTCCACAGCATTGACGAGTTTCAGGAAATCGTGATGAACCGGGCTGTGAACACCTGTATGGAGCAGACTGTCCACAACTTCTCATACGATGGCATAAACAACCTGAAGAACATTCAGGGGAAGTACCTCCTGATGTCGAATCACAGGGATATCATCCTTGATCCTGCTATCACTCAGGTTGTCCTTTTCAGAAACGCCATGCCGCTGACTGAAATCTGCGTAGGGGACAACCTCATCAAGCAGAGCCAGACAGTCGAAAGACTTCTCCGTTCCAACAGGATGATCAAGGTCATCCGTGGCATATCCGCAAGGGAGCTTTATCTTTCTTCGCAGCTTCTTTCCAGGTATATTCGTTCAACCATTACTTCCGGTAAATCCTCTATCTGGTTGGCACAGAGGCAGGGACGAACAAAAGATGGCATTGACACTACGGAGCAGGGCCTGCTCAAGATGCTGGACATGAGCGGAACCGGGACCTTTCAGGAGAATTTCGCCGAACTCAACATCGTGCCTCTCAGCATCTCTTATGAACTTGAACCATGTGATGTCCGCAAGGCCCGCGAGATCCTGATTTCAAGGACTCAGAAATATGTCAAGAGCCGCAACGAGGACATGCACAGCATCGCAATAGGAATCAGGCAGAAGAAAGGAAATGTCCATCTCAACATCGGCCAGCCTCTTACAGCGGATGAGATAGAAGTTGCCTCAAGGTGCGACAAGAACGACAGGTATCAGATGATCCGTTATGCCGTGGACAAGAGGGTTATCTCAGGTTATCATCTTTGGAAGACCAATTATCTGGCTTACGACCTTGTCACGGGAACGACGAAGTACGCCGACCACTATTCCGGGGAAGATGTGGAGAGATTCGAGCATTACACCGAGCATCAGCTTGACAAAGTCGAGCGCCGTCTCGACAGGGATGAACTGAGGAAGATTTTCCGCGATATCTATGCCAATCCTGTAAAGTCCAAGGAAAGGCTTGTGTCCGGAGAGCCTTTCCGTACGGAATAGCAGTCCGCGACAGCGGTTTCTCCCGCAGCTGAAACAGTGACAGATAGAGGCGGCCCTTGGAAAGACTCAGGGCCGCCTCTTATTATGCTACGGATTGATTCTCGGGAAGGGATCAACTGTGCCGATGGAATCCAACTGTGCCGGGATGGAATCGAACCGTGTGTGCAAGACTCTATTTGAACAGTTTGTCGACGCTTGCAATTACCTCTTCTGCAGAGAGTTCCGTGCCTAATACCAGATGCGGAGTCACGTGCTCGAAACCTCTGCTGGTCGCTGTCACCATACCGGCTCCTGTGATGTTCAGCATCACGGTCTCGTCCTTGCTGACGATGCCTGCATCGAGAGCCTGCTTGAGAGAGGCTACCGTGGCTGCCGAGGCCGGGAAGATGTCATAGCCTTCCTTGTTGCCGAACTGCAGCATCCAGTACACGATGTCGTCATTGGTGACCTTGAAGAAATCTCCGTTGGATGCCTTGAGCACATCGTACAGGCCTCCGGCAATCGAATATGGCGGTTTCCTGTTCGAGAGCACCTTTGCGAGAATCACCTCCGCATTTCTTCGGGACTGTTCCGGAGTGATCTCCGCCAGTTCCCTGGAGCCGGCCTTCCACGAATCGTACATCAAGGTGAAAGGAGCATTCTGTACACAGTAGACCCTCATCTTGTTCTCTCCGAACCGGCCATCCTTTGCAAGCCTTTCGGCATTTTCCCAAGCTGCAATTGCTCCTGTGCCGCTGCCTACAGCCTGGAAATATGCATCCGGAATCCTGCCTATCTTCTCAACTGCGCTGAGAAGGGTCGTGCCCATTCCGTCACGTCTGGCCACATTCTTGGCCCCGCCTTCAGCCATGTAGCGAGGATCCTTGCAGAGTTTCTCTCCAAGGGCTATCGCATCGTAGTAGTCGGTTCCGTTCGGAGTCGCGATGATCTTGACGCATGGCTTGAGTTTCCTGAGGAACCAGAGGTCGTTGATGTTGTCGTTCGGGATGCAGATGACTATCGGAATGTTGTTGTCCGAGCAGACCCTTGCGAATGCCCTCGCGGTGTTTCCGGCGGACTGGACCACCAGGATCCTGTCGTTGTTTTTCGGAAGTCGCGCGCAGATGCTGAAGGCTTCCGTCTCTTTGAATGAGCAGGTTTCCATCTTCACACCGTGCTTCGGAACGTACCCCGACACCGTGATGTAGAGATTCTCCAGTCCAAGCAAGTCGCCAAGTCCCTTGCTCCTGTAGGTGACAGGGGCATAGGAGCGCTTCAAAGTTCTTTTGATAGGAAGCCAGTTGGCATACCTGTACAATCCCTTGAGATCTTCTCTCGGAACGAATTGCTCGTTTTCGTACACCGCCCTTACCAGGGATGGCTCTTTTCCTTCCGGATCGGCCAGAGTCCAGCCTTCATCTTCGAAGATTCTTCCGTCGCTGACATTCATCAGCTTGTAGGATGTCGGTTTGAATTTCATATTGAATTGTCATTAGTTCAGATTTGTTATCAGCCAGATAAGGTATGCAATCTCGATGGCGACGAAGAAAAGTCCGTCCGCCCTGTCGATCCTTCGCGTCTTGCCCCTGCCTGTGTAGGCGCTGGCCAGGATTACCAGACTGCTGATGAGGAACACAAAGATGTCCATGTTGGACATTCCCGTGAATGCGAGACCGTCGGGGCCGCCCGAAGTCTTGCGGAAGAAAACGGATGAGCATCCGAGGATCAGCAGGATGTTCGAGATGTTGGACCCCAGGATATTCCCGAGCGCAAGCTGGTCCTTTTTCTTTGCCGCCGCAACGATGCAGGTGACGAGTTCCGGCATTGATGTGCCGCCTGCAAGGATGGTGACCGCGATGAACTTGTCGCTCAGGCCTGCCATCCTTGCGATGTCGCAGGCTGAGTCTACGAAGATCCTGCCGCCGTAGATAAGTCCTGCAAACCCGCCAAGGACCATCAGAATGGCAACAGGGAGTTTCTTTTCCTTCTCCGTCTCTTCTTCATTCCCGTCGGATTCGACCTTTCCGCTTTTGAAAGAGTAAACCATGTAGGCGGCGAAGAGGGCGAGGAATATGAAACCTTCCGTCCTGGAGATCGTGTCGCTTGTGCCCAATCCAAAAATGCTTTTGTGCATTCCGAAGCCGATGAGCAGGACAGAGGCAATTATGTTCAGTGGAATGTCTTTACTGAGATTGTCCCGGCTGATGCCGACCGGACGGATGAGGGCGGTGATGCCCAGGATGAGGAGGACGTTGAAGAGATTGGACCCCATCACGTTCCCTATGGCGATGTCGGCATTGCCATGAAGTGCTCCGTTCATGCTTACCACGAGTTCGGGGAGGGAGGTGCCGATGCCGACTATGGTCAGTCCTATGAGGAATTCGCTCAGTCCGGCTTTCCTCGCGATTGTGGATGATCCGTCAACCAGAATGTCTGCGCCGAACACAAGCAGAAGCAGTCCTGCGAGCAGTATCAGAATAGAAAGTGTCATTGTCATGCTTTGAATAGTACGCGAATTTACTAATTCACTCTGAAAAAACCTATTTTTTTATTATATTTGAGAATTAATCGACCGTTTCGTTTCGCAAGCCGCTCAGGCTTCTCAGGAAAAGGATTGACCGAACAGGCTGAACTGAATCTTGAGATCTTGTCCGCTATTGCGAAACGTGGTATGATGGATTCCAAAATCTTATAGCATAATGAAAAACACTACAATTCTTTCAGCCATCCTCCTGATGACTTCCATCGTCTTTGTATCATGCCAGGGCAGTCCTGCTAGCGGAGAAAAACTTCCCATCATGTCCTGGTACTCCATTCCTGCGGAAGATGCAACTCTTGAAAGGTATCAGGAACTGGCAGACTGCGGTTTCAACATCAACTTCTCTCATCTTGGATCCTTGGAGGATCTTCGTACTTCGCTTGACCTGGCGCAGCAGGTCGGAGTCAAGGTGATGGCCACCTGCAGGGAACTCGAAACATCCCCGGACAGCGTGGTCGCACTTGTCAAGGACCATCCGGCGCTGTACGGCTATTTCCTGAGGGATGAACCAGCCTGCCCGTCCTTCCCTTACCTTGCGGAGTGGGCGAGAAAGATTGAATATGCCGACGGAGGCGAGCATCCTCTCTACCTGAATCTTCTCCCGAATTTCGTGGACACCGCTGTCCTGACCTGCAATTACAGGGAATATGTCCGCAGATTCATCGCGGAAGTGAAACTGCCGATGGTTTCCTTTGACTACTATCCGGTCACTTTCGGAGGCATCAGCAGCGACAACTGGTACGACAACATGCAGGTGATCCACGATGAGTCCGAGGCTGCCGGCCTGCCGTTCTGGGCCTTCGCCCTTTCGACTGCCCATGACCCTTATCCTCTTCCGACCATGGCAAGCCTGAGGCTTGAACTCTACACGGCTCTTGCCTATGGTGCCCAGGGACTGCAGTATTTCACTTACTGGAATCCGGGAACCGAGGTCTGGAACTTCCACGAGGCTCCGATCAATCAGAACAAGGAGCGTTCGGAGGCCTATTACCTTGTTCAGCAGATGAACAGGGAACTTCAGGCGCGTGCCTTCGTCTTTGTCGGATCCAAGGTGGTCTCAATCTCTCATGTGGGCAAGACCATATTCAGAGGCTGCAAGGCCATGGAAGAACTCCCGGCCCATGTCGTTTCGCTTGAAACGGGTGATGACGGTGCAGTCGTTTCACTTCTTGAAAAGGATGGCTGGTACTATCTGGTGCTTGTCAGCCGCACGCTTGAAAGACCGACTGATCTGAAGGTCGCTTTCGACACCAGAGTGCATATGATCGGTCCTGACGGAAAGGCGGTCAGACTTCCGAAGGGAGAGAACGCCCTTTCTATCGGTGAAGGTGATGTCGCCATATTCAGATACCGCAAATGATCCTTGCAATTTTATTGACTTTTTAAGGTTTTGATTGTCAAAAATTTGACTTTGCAGAATCTGAAAATATACCAATTCAATGATAGTCAGTATGAAAAAGTATTTGATTCGATCAACGGCATTCGCTGCCGTGACATTTGGCCTGCTGTCCTGCTTTGGCGGGGACAAGGCTCCCAAGGAGGAGCTGCCGATCATGGCCTGGTACAGTATTCCTTCGGATGAAACCACTGTCGAAAGGTATCAGGAACTCAAGGACTGCGGTTTCAACATCAATTTCACCCACATGTACGGAATGGGAGAACTCAAGAAGGAACTCGATGTCGCCGCAGAGGTCGGAATCAAGGTCATGGCAATGGCCAACGACCTGTACACGAAGACCGACAGTGCAGTGAATGTAATAAAGGACCATCCTGCACTTTATGGTTATTTCCTTCGTGATGAGCCACTTCCGCCTGCATTCGCCGATCTTGCCGCCTGGGCTCAGAGAATCAAGGAAGCGGATGACACCCATGCAATCTATCTCAATCTTTTCCCTTCCTATGTAGACAGCGCAGCCCTGGGATGTACCTACAGGGAATATGTCCGCCGCTTCATCGAGGAGGTGAAACTTCCGATGGTTTCCTTCGACAACTATCCTGTCACGAACGAGGGCGTGCGTCAGCTCTGGTATGAAAACCTGATGATCATTGCAGAGGAGTCAGAAAAGGCTGGGCTTCCTTTCTGGGCATTTGCGATGTCGGTCCCTCACTGGAACTATCCGGTTCCGACCCTTGCCAGCCTGAGGATGCAGATGTACACCAACCTTGCCTATGGCGCCCAGGGCCTTCAGTATTTCACTTACTGGACACCTGGTCCCGAGCCGTTCAACTATCGCGATGCTCCTATCACCCTTGACGGCAAGCGTTCCGAACAGTATTACAAGGTTCAGGAAGTCAACAGGGAACTTCAGGCGAGGGCATTCGTGTTCGTGGGCTCCAAGGTCGTTTCCCTTGCCCATACTGGCGAAACCGTTCCTCCGGGATGCCCTGCTCTCGAGCAGCTGCCGTCTCACGTCAAGTCATTGTCTACCAGTCCTGAAGGAGCCGTTGTCTCGCTGCTTGAGAAGGGGGAGTGGAACTATCTGGTGGTAGTGAGCCGTTCTCTTGATACTCCGATCACCCTCAATGTCGGATTTGACCGCAAAGCATGGATGATCGACCGTGAAGGCAATGCCACCAAGGTTGCGAAGGGGGAGAACTCTTTCACGCTTGAAGAGGGCGATGCCGCAATCTTCAAGTTCAGGAAGTAATGCTTTAGATAACGGAACTTCAGTCCTTCAGTTCAAGAGCACAGACATTTTCGACGTGCTGTGTGTGTGGGAACATGTCCACAGGCTGTACGGCGGTGATTCTGTACTTTTCACTGAATATGGCAAGGTCTCTTGCCTGTGATGCAGGATTGCAACTTACATAGACCATCCTTGAAGGAGACGCTTCGAGGATGGTTTTTGCTACATCCGGATGAATTCCGGCGCGTGGCGGGTCGAGGATGATCACATCCGGCCGGCCGTGTTCTGCAATGAATGAGGCTGAAAGGACATCTTTCATGTCGCCGGCAAAGAACTCACAATTGGTGATTCCATTGGCTTCGGCGTTCTTCCAGGCATCTTCTATCGCTTCAGGCACATATTCGATGCCGATAACTTTTCCGGCCTTGGAGGAAACGAACTGGGCGATAGTTCCGGTTCCGGTGTAGAGGTCATAGACGGTCTCGCTTCCAGTAAGCTTTGCGAAATCCCTGGCGACGGTGTAAAGCTTGAATGCCTGGGCGCTGTTGGTCTGGTAGAAAGACTTCGGACCTATGCGGAATGTCAGGTTCTCCATCTTCTCCCGGATGATCGGCTCTCCCTTGAACAGAATGCAATCCTGGTCTCCGATAGAGTCGTTCAACTTGCTGTTTATTATGTAGTAAAGCGACGTTATTTCAGGGAACCGTTCACCTACGGCGTTCAGCAGACCTTCTCTTTTCTCCCTGTCTTCGTGCGCGAAGCAGACGATTAGCATAAGCTCAGAGGTATCGGTCGTGCGGATGAACATATTCCTGATGAAACCAGTGTTCTGACGGATGTCATAGAATTCGAAGCCGTGCGCCACAGCATATTCCTTTATGAACAGGCGGATTGCGTTAGACGGGTCCTTCTGAAGGTAGCAATGCTTGATGTCCAGCACTTTGTCGAAGAATTTTCCGACGTGGAAACCGAGTCCTGCGCGGTCTTCCGGCGGGATAGATTCCGGGTCTTCGTCCTTCATCAGCCAACGGCGTGAGGAGAAAGTGAATTCCAGTTTGTTGCGGTAGTACCGGATCTGGTCTGAAGGGATGGTAGGGCGGATTTCCGGCACCTCGAGATGTCCTATTCTAATCAACTGATCTTCAACCTGTTTGCGCTTGGCCTCAAGCTGCAGGTGGTAGGGAAGTGGTTGCCATTTGCAGCCACCGCAGGTCCCGAAATGTTCGCAGAAAGGCTCCAGCCTGTCCTTTGAAGGCGCCACAATCCTTTCGATTCTGCCTTCATAGTAGTTCTTGCTTTTCTTGATCACACGGATATCCACAATGTCACCTGGTACGGCGAAGGGTACAAAGACCACGATTCCGTTCCAGTGGGTGAGTGCCTTGCCTTCAGCGGCGCAGCTCTCTATCGTCATGTTCTCAAGCAGAAGATCGACTCTTTTTCTTGACATATTCAATCATTTATAAGGTTTGCAAGTTGCAAGTACTTATCATTCAGTGGACTTTCTACCATACGCGAACTTTCGCTCACGTCATGATCTTTATCCACGCTACCCAATCCCTAAATCCCTTTCCCCGGGAAAGGGACTTACCTATCGGCCTATCGGCCTCCAGATAAGGTTGTTTCGCAATTGCGAAACTTAATTCATTTTTAGGTTTGCAAAGATACGGATTATTTGCATCAAGTGAAAAAAACGCTGACAGTACAATCTGGGGGACGTATCACAGAATCAACTTAACATAATCGAAATAGGAACCTTCTTGTTTATGTTATTATGAGAACTTATTTTAAATAGGAACTTATTTAATAATATGAAGCATAATGTGTTATGGCTTAAACAAATACTGTAATAA
>SFMU01000019.1 GCA_004552965.1 Bacteroidales bacterium
TCGTCGTCTGTGAGGAAGATGGAGTCTTTCAGCCTTGATGCGATCTGGCTGAATGCTTCTGAGTTGCGTGTGAGTGAATAGAAGTATCTCCTGGCATCTCTGAACATACTTTCTCCCCATCGTTTCCCTAATAGTCGGAGAGTCAAGCGTTTATAAATCCCATAAAACAAAGCAACCCTCGGATTCCTCCGAGTGTCGCATAAAAAAACAGAGGATGACAAACACTTGTCTGTCATCCTCTCTTATCAGTTGGGGTGCGATGTGGGGCTCGAACCCACGACACCCAGAACCACAATCTGGTGCTCTACCAACTGAACTAATCGCACCGTGTTGGACTGCAAAGATAGGTATTTTTTTATTTACTGCAAGCATTTCCACTCGAAACTCCTTCAAAATACTCGATTTTGTCATCGCTGGCCGGTCTTGATTACTTTTTCTTGCAATGAGATTAATATCAAGGATTATTACATATATTTGTAAATTATGAGAAAACTGCTGAAATCTGCCCTTTGCCTGCTTATGTTCTGCTGCCCTCTTTTGTTGGAGGCGCAGTACTGCCAGCAGGATAAATGTGCACCGGATCTGCCGCCTCCCCGCTCTCTGTCCTTTGGCCCGGACACGGTCAGTATCACCTTCCTTGGGGACGTGATGATGCACAAGGGACAGATAGACAATGCGCTGCGCGAAGATGGCAGCTACGCTTTCCCGACATATTTCAGAGAAATACTTCATCTGACGAAGGCGCCTGACCTTGCGGTGGCGAACATGGAATTCACCCTCGCAGGCCCGCCATATTCAGGCTACCCCTGCTTCAGCGCTCCTTATGAATATGCCGACGAAGTCCGCCGGAGCGGTGTCGATGTCTTCCTGACCGCGAACAACCATATTCTTGACAAGGGTGCAACCGGCTTCCGGAGGACTCTGCGTCACTACGGAGATCTGGCCACCGAAGACATTTTCTACACAGGCTCTGCCCCGGATCCGGAATCCGACACCCGCCTCAATCCGCTTCTGCTTTCGGTCCGGGGCGTGAGGATAGCGCTGGTCAACTTCACCTACGGCACCAACGTACCGATGGGCGACGGGGTAGCCTTGGTCCACAGAACCGACACGACATGGCTGTCCGCCGCTATAAAGACAGCAAGGGAAGCCGAGGTCGATTTCATTTTCGCCCTCCCGCACTGGGGGACTGAATATTCATTGCGCTCCGACAGGGCTCAGGAAAGGCTGGCATCGTGGCTAGCATCGAAGGGGTGCGATGCCGTCATCGGCACCCATCCACATGTGCCGCAGAACATCGACACCCTGTTCGCCGAACTCCCCGGAGGCAGGCAGAAGGCCGTTCCGGTGGTATATTCACTGGGCAATCTGGTCTCGAACATGTCCGCTCCGAACACCCGGGTGGGCCTTGCCGCCACACTCCGGATTGCCGTGGATGCCGAAGGCAACAAGACCCTGCTCCCGCTTCGGACCACCTTCACATGGTGCACCCGCCCCGGGACTCTCACGACCAGCTACTGCGTCATCCCGCTCGAGGCCTATCTTGGGCGAAGGGATGAGTGGATCGCTCCTTACGACTACGACAATATGCTTGAGAACTACCGTAGAGTCAAGCAGATAACCCAAATTGAAGAATGAAGAAAACCATTACTCTCCAGGCGATGGATCCCATTGAGATTTTCGGAGCCGGCAACAAGATTCTAGACGCTTTCTGCGGGTATTTCCCGGATCTCAAAGTCGCGGCGAGAGGAGACGAAATCCATCTGGAAGGCGATGAGTCCCGGATTCAGGAATTCAACCAGCGCTTTTCCGAACTCGTCCAGCGCCGGCACCGGAAAATGAATCTGACAGTCTTCGATGTCGAGGACCTTTTCGACGGCACCGGTCAGGACGGAACCATCCGCCTTTCGCCCGAATCGACCATAGTCCACGGGACGGATGGGAAACCGATCAAGGCCCGGAACAAGACTCAGCAGGAAATGGTGAAGGCCTATTTCGAGAATGACCTGATTTTCGCTGTAGGTCCTGCCGGAACAGGCAAGACTTATGTGGCCATCGCCCTGGCGGTCAGGGCTCTGAAGAACAGGGAGATCAAAAGGATCATCCTGACCAGGCCTGCGGTCGAGGCGGGGGAGCGGCTCGGATTTCTGCCCGGAGACCTCAAGGACAAGCTGGATCCGTATCTCCAGCCTCTCTATGATGCCCTCGGTGACATGATCCCGACTAAGAAGCTGCAGGAGTTCATCTCCGACGGCACCATCCAGATTGCCCCGCTGGCCTACATGAGGGGCCGGACACTGGACCGGGCCTGTGTGATTCTGGACGAAGCTCAGAACACCAACATCGCACAGCTCAAGATGTTCCTGACCAGAATGGGTGTCAATGCAAAATTCATCGTGACCGGAGATGCCTCCCAGGTCGACCTCCCACGGAAGGAGGATTCCGGTTTGCTGAAGGGCATCTCTCTGGTGAAGAACATCAAAGGCATCAGCACGATAGAATTCACCAACGAGGACATTGTCCGTCATCCGCTTGTCTCCAAGATTGTCAAGGCCTTCGACAGGAAAGACGAATCCGTGCAATAAAAATCTTCCCACTCCTTGCAATTGAGGAGAATTCTTTGGATATTTGCAGACGATAAACGAACAAATGACAAGAATCCATCATATCCACCTCCATCATCACCACCGCTCGGAAGAGAGGTAAGTTTGTCGTGGATATCAATGCAACAGAGATATTTGGTCAAGGCTTGCCTCAATTGCGGTAAGCCTTGACTTTTTTTATGCCCCATGGTGGGTTTCCTGTCGTGACAGATTGACAACAAAATAATTACGAAAATGATCAGAATCGCAATCCAGGCCAAGGGCCGATTGAGTGAAGAAAGCCTCGAACTTCTGAAGGAGGCCGGCATCCAGGTCGATGACACAAAGAGAAAATTCCTTTCACAGTCCAGAAGCTTTCCGGCAGAGCTGTTGTTCCTGCGCGATGACGACATCCCTCAGGCTGTCGCCCTCGGAGTGGCAGACATAGGAATTGTCGGCTATAACGAAGTGCTTGAAAGAGAGCAGGATGTGGAGATTGTTGACCGTCTTGGCTTCGGCCCTTGCCGCATTTCGCTCGCAGTCCCGAAGACCGTGGATTACCCCGGACTCGAATGGTTCAACGGGAAGAGGATAGCGACATCGTACCCTAATATTCTTGGCAAGTTCCTCAAAGAGAAGGGAATAGATGCTAAGATCAGCGTGATCACCGGCTCGGTCGAAATAGCCCCTACCGTGGGGATGAGTGACGCCATCTTTGACATTGTCTCTTCCGGGGGAACCCTGGTCAGCAATGGTCTGAAGGAAGTCGAGAAGATTGTCTTTTCCGAGGCCGTGGTCATCAGCGGCAGGAATCCGGATGCTGAAAAAGTCAAGGTCTGGGAGCAGATCAAGTTCCGTATCAATGCCGTCCGGGACAGCCGCAACATGAAGTACCTGCTGATGAACGTCCCGAACGACAGGATCGACGAGGCGATTGCCATCCTTCCTGCGATGCGCAGCCCGACCATCCTTCCTCTCGCCCAGAGCGGGTGGTCATCGATGCACTCGGTCGTCGCAGAAGACGTCCTCTGGGACAAGATCGAACTCCTCAAGGAAATCGGTGCAGAAGGCATCCTCGTCCTTTCCGTCGAAAAAATGGTGCTGTAGATTCACAGGGATTCTTCAACAAAAATAGCTGAATATGCCGATAGACAGATACATAGCTCCATCCAGGAGCCAGTGGCCGGAACTGACCTGCCGGGCGACGGCGGATGACACGGACATAGAAGCGAGTGTCAGGGAAATCCTCGACACGGTCCGCAGGGACGGCGACACCGCGGTCATTGAATATGAGAACCGCTTCGACCGTGCTTCCTTCGTCCAGGCAGCCGACCTGAAAGTCACTGAAGAGGAAAAGATCCAGGCTGAAGACTCTGTGCCGCAGACTCTCAAGGCCTCGATCCGTCTTGCCATGGAGAACATCAGGAAATTCCATGAGGCACAGTTGCCGGGGACGGTCGATCTGTACACGACCCCAGGCGTGAGATGCCTTCAGAAGGCCGTTCCGCTGAGACGTGTCGGCCTGTATATTCCCGGAGGAAGGGCACCTCTCTTCTCCACCGTGCTGATGCTTGCGGTCCCGGCGAAAGTTGCCGGCTGTCCTGAAATCGTGCTTTGCACCCCTCCGGGACCTGACGGAAAGGCCAATCCTGTGATTGTCTGGACGGCACTCCTGTGCGGAGTCACCGAAATCTACAAGACCGGCGGTGCCCAGGCAATCGCTGCGATGGGCTACGGAACGTCCACCATCCGAAGGTGCGACAAAATCTTCGGCCCGGGAAACCGTTTCGTCATGAAGGCCAAGCAGATGCTCGGACTCACCGAAACGGCCATCGACATGCCTGCGGGTCCGTCCGAGGTGATGGTCCTCGCCGATACCTCCGCTTCTGCCGAGTTCGTGGCCTCGGATTTCCTTTCCCAGGCGGAGCACGGCCCTGACAGCCAGTCTGTCCTGGTCTGCAGTTCTGCATCCGTGGCAGATGCGGTCGAAGAGGCAATCGAAAGCCAATGCCGCTCGCTCTCCAGATCGGAAATAATAGCCAAGTCCCTGTCCAACAGCAGGATCGTCGTGTTCGACAACACTGCGGACATTGTCGATTTCGCCAATGAATATGCCCCCGAGCACCTCATTGTCTCGATGGAGAATCCATGGGCCATAGTGGACAGGATCTATGCAGCCGGAAGTGTGTTTGTCGGCAACTATTCCCCTGAAAGTGCCGGCGACTATGCTTCCGGCACCAACCACACTCTGCCGACTTCCGGCTGGGCGCGGTCTTTCAGCGGCCTGAATCTGGACTCCTTCATGAGGAAGATGACGGTTCAGGAACTCTCTGAAGATGGTCTGGAGGCCATCGGCGACACGATCATCAGGATGGCTGAGGCCGAAGGCCTCGATGCCCACGCCTCGGCAGTGAGAATCAGATTAGGGAAACGGAAGTAAAAGACGGAACAATGACAATTGAAGAAGTGATTGGCCTGGTCAGGCCCAACATAGCTGCTCTGGAAGCATATTCGACAGCCCGCGATGACTGCGGGGACAAGCGCCCCGAAATATTCCTGGACGCCAACGAGAGTCCCTACGACAACGGGCTCAACAGGTATCCGGACCCACATCAGAAGGCTCTGAAGGCGAGAATCTCCGCAATCAGGAAGATTTCTCCCGAGAGTCTGTTCATCGGCAACGGAAGCGATGAGGCCATCGACCTCCTCTTCCGTGTGTTCTGCGTTCCGGGCAAGTCGAATGCGGTGTCGATCGCTCCGAGCTACGGAATGTACTCGGTTGCCGCTGCCACCAATGACGTCGAATTCAGGACGGTGATGCTCCGGGAGGACTTCTCGATGGACACGGAAGCGATGCTTTCTGCCTGTGACGGGCAGACTGCCCTGATGTTCATCTGTTCTCCGAACAATCCTTCCGGCAACATATTCCCGAAAGAGCAGATCGAAGCGCTCCTGCGCTCTTTCAGGGGCATCGTGGTCGTGGACGAGGCCTACATCGACTTCGCCTCTTCCCCTTCACTGGTGCCGATGATAGCAGCCTACCCCAATCTGGTGGTGCTCCAGACCCTTTCCAAGGCCTGGGGAATGGCAGGACTCCGTCTTGGACTGGCCATCGCGGACCCTGCAGTCGTGGCCATGATGTCGAAGGTGAAATACCCGTACAACATCAATGTCCTTGCCCAGAAGATGGCCCTTTCGAAGCTGTCCGAGGAGACTGTGAAGGCTCACGTGGCAGAGATTGTCGGACAGCGTTTCCGCCTTGTCAAGGAGCTCTCCTCCTGTCCGTCAGTGAAGAAGATTTACCCAAGCGAAGCCAATTTCCTGCTTGTGGAGTTCGATGATGCCGATGCGGTCTATGACAGGCTCGTCGATGAAAAGCTGATCGTCAGGAACCGCTCCCGCGTCAAGGGATGCAGCAACTGCCTGAGGATCACGGTCGGCACTCCTTCGGAGAATGACCGTCTGCTCACCCTTCTCGGTGTGCGGCAGGCTGCTCCTTCCAATGGGGTGGAGAGCCTCGGTGGAAGGCACGTGCGTGTCACCCGCAAGACAAGGGAGACGGACATAGTCCTCGAACTGGATCTCGACAAGTCCGGTACCTCATCCATCTCGACAGGACTGGGATTCTTCGACCACATGCTCGACCAGATTCCGCATCACGGCGGAGTGTCGCTTCTCGTGAAGGCTGAGGGCGACCTTCAGGTGGATGAGCATCACACCATTGAGGACGTCGGAATCGCCCTTGGCGAGGCTCTGGACGCAGCTTTGGGTTCAAAGCTCGGAATAGGCCGCTACGGTTTCGTCCTCCCGATGGACGATTGCGATGCCTGCGTCCTGATGGATTTCGGCGGCAGGATAGATTTCAAATGGCAGGTGCAGTTCTCAAGGGAGATGGTCGGAGATGTGCCGACCGAGATGTTCAGCCATTTCTTCCAGTCCGTCGGAGCAGGGGCAAAATGCAATCTCCACGTTTTCGCTACCGGTGAGAATGACCATCACAAGGCTGAATCCATATTCAAGGCTTTTGCGCGCGCTCTCCGCATGGCAGTCTCGCTCACTCCTTTCCCTTATGAACTTCCATCCAGCAAAGGTACCTTATGATTGCGATAGTTGACTACAAGGCCGGCAATCTGCGTTCGGTCGAAAATGCGCTTCAGCGCCTCGGAGCGGCCTATCAGGTCACTTCCGACCCGGAGGTAATCACCGGGGCGAGCCACGTGATAATGCCTGGAGTCGGCGAGGCCTCCTCGGCGATGGAGAATCTTCAGGCAACGGGACTTGTACCTGTCATCAAAAGTCTGCGCCAGCCTGTTCTGGGAATATGCATAGGCCTCCAGCTGATGTGTTCCTACAGCGAGGAAGGCTCGGTTCCCTGTCTGGGCATATTCGATGCAGCTGTCCGCCGCTTCGGGTCCGCTCCCGGAGTCAAGATTCCCCACATGGGATGGAACACCATCGAGGGGCTTGAAAGCCCTCTGTTCCGGAACGTGCCCGAAGGCTCCTTCGTCTATTATGTCCATTCTTACCGTCCCGACATCGCGCAGGGCCAGACGATAGCGCGTACCTCCTATTCGGAAGGCGTTTTCAGTGCCGCCTTGCACAGGGACAATTTCTTCGGAACCCAGTTCCATCCCGAAAAGAGCGGGGAGGTCGGGGCCAGGATCATCAGCAACTTCATTTTTCTTTAACGAATATGTCGAAATTCAACATAATACCAGCAATCGACCTGATTGACGGACAATGTGTCCGCCTCACCCAGGGGGATTACTCCAGAAGCAAGGTTTACTCTTCCGATCCGGTCGAGGTGGCTCTGGGATTCGGGGAGGCAGGGGCGACGCGGCTGCATCTGGTGGACCTTGACGGAGCCAAGGCGTCGGAGCCGAAGAATCTCTCCGTCCTCGAAAGGATTGTCTCCGCCACCTCCCTGGAGGTCGAGTTCGGCGGAGGAATCAAGTCCGAGGCCTCCCTCAAGTCTGTACTCGATGCCGGTGCTGCCTATGCGATCTGCGGAAGCATAGCCATCACCAGCCCCGAACTTTTCCGCACCTGGCTCAATGAATATGGGGAAAGAATCATTCTCGGTCTTGACCTGAAGAACGGCAGGGTGGCAACTCACGGCTGGCTCGAGACTTCTGAAGCGACCGTGTCCGATGTCCTGGATGCCTTCGGGGGCCTTGTACGCAGGGCGATAGTGACAGAGATCTCCCATGACGGAATGCTTTCGGGAGTGGATGCGGGTTTCTATTCGGAACTTCAGGCGGCATTCCCGGATGTCGAGATTGTCGTGAGCGGGGGAGTGGCCGGGGAAGATGACATCAGACTCCTCAGCGAGAGCGGCTTGCGGTCCGCAATAGTCGGAAAGGCTATTTATGAAGGAAGGATTGACCTGGCAAAAATGATCGGAAAGTATGCTGGCTAAAAGAATAATACCCTGCCTGGATGTCAAGAACGGACAGGTGGTCAAGGGAATCAATTTCCTGGGGCTGAAGGAGATAGGAGATCCGGTCGAAATGGGCGCCGAGTATTCTGCCCAGGGTGCCGACGAACTGGTCTATCTTGACATCAGCGCATCCAGTGAGGGGCGGAAGACCTTCACCGACCTGGTGAGGAGGATTTCGGAAAGAATAGACATTCCGTTCACGGTGGGAGGCGGAATCTCTTCCTTCGAGGACGGTGCCCGCCTCCTGGATGCGGGAGCGGACAAGATAACAATCAATTCCGCCGCTGTACAGCATCCGGAACTGATAGGGCAGATAGCATCCCACTATGGATCCCAATTCGTGGTGGTGGCCATAGATGCCCGTCAGACTCCTGACGGGAAGTGGCAGGTGATGACTCACGGAGGGCACAGGGAAACTGACAGGGAACTGTTTTCCTGGGCTGCGGAGGTCCAGGATAGGGGAGCGGGCGAAATCCTTTTCACCTCGATGGACCACGACGGGACAAAGAACGGCTATGCCTGTCAGGCATATTCGGAAATGGCTTCCTACCTGACGGTTCCGGTCATCGCTTCCGGCGGAGCCGGCACTGTCGCCCACATCGAAGAGGTGCTGAGGGAGGGAAAGGCAGATGCGGCCCTCGCCGCCAGCATATTCCATTATGGAGAAATAAGGATTCCTGAACTCAAGCGTAAGCTCCGCGAGGATGGAATCAATGTAAGGATATAGTTAAAACTCAAAAAGATATGATCAGATTCGAAGAATTGAAAAAGGGTGCTGACGGGCTGGTCCCGGCCATCGTTCAGGATCAGAACACCCTTCAGGTGCTGATGCTCGGCTACATGGATGCCGAGGCTCTCGCCAAGACTCAGGAAACGGGCCTCGTGACCTTCTGGAGCCGTTCGCAGGGAAAGATCTGGACAAAGGGAGAGACCAGCGGGAATTATCTTCACCTTGTGTCTGTGGCCGTCGACTGCGACAAGGATACCCTTCTTGTCCGCGCAATTCCGGACGGACCGACCTGCCACACGGGTTCCAAGACATGCTGGGGGGATGCCGTTCCGGAAAGTCAGGGTTTCATCCGTGAACTGGAGGCTGTTGTCAAAGGCCGCCATGAGCAGATGCCTGAGAAGTCCTACACAACCTCTCTTTTCAAGGCCGGTACGCCAAGAATGGCCCAGAAAGTGGGTGAGGAAGCGGTGGAGACTGTCATCGAAGCCGTAAAGGGCGATGATGAGAGGATGATCTATGAGGCCTCGGACCTTATCTACCACCTTCTCGTCCTTCTTGTCAGCAAGGGCTACGGCATCTCCGATCTCGAAAAGGAACTTGTAAAACGCCACAAATAGATGTACATTTGCAGGGTATTTTTCAATCTTGAGATTCCATGAAAAAGGCCCTGACATATTCATTCCTGCTGATAGCATTCTCATGGACCGTTTACTATGGACTCACCGCTCTGTGGAAAGATTTCTTTGCCCAGGGCGGTGCTCCCATGTTGCTGTTGAAGTCTGCATACATGCTCTTTCCGATGCTGGTTGCCCTTGTGCTTCAGGCTGTCGGACGTGAGCGTCCGTCTTCCACCGGTCTTCTGCGGTTCCGTCTTTCATGGACATATCTCGCTGGAATATTCTGCGTGATAGCAGCCGTGCTTCTCGCGATTCCTTTAAGTGCCCTGGCTCCCGGTGTGAGCATGCACTACGGGGCTGAACAGTTCATCTCCATCAACGGTCTCGAGGGGGCAGCTGCCGAGTCAGTCAGCGCACAGCTCCAGGCCCTGCCTGCTCCGATGCTGCTGCTGAGCACCGTCCTTTCCGGAGTCCTTGCCGGCTGCACCATCAATGCCCTCTTCGCTTTCGGAGAGGAATACGGGTGGCGCAACTACATGGTCTCCGCCCTCAGGGGAGAGAGTTTCCTGAAGGCAGCACTCGTGATCGGCCTGGTCTGGGGCATCTGGCATGCTCCTCTGGTACTTGCCGGTCACAATTATCCCCAGCATCCGGTAGCGGGAGTCGCAATGATGTGTGTCTTCTGCATCCTTGCCGGCATCGTAGAACTCTATTTCACGCTCATGACAGGGTCGGTCTTCATCGCTGCAGTCATCCATGGCAACATCAACGCAATGGCTGCCATGGTGGTGATGTTCGTCATCGGCGGCAATGACCTGACCGTCGGCCTGACCGGTCTTGGCGGCTTCCTCGCCTTCGCCCTCGTCATCCTTGCGCTGTGGTTGTACGACCGGAGAAGCGGCCGGAACATCATGACCTCTCCGATCGAATGCTGATTCGGCATTAATCTTTTCTGAATATGCGAAAGTCCATCTTCTCACTCTTAATCTTCTTCACGGCCACAGCATTGCTCCGGGCCCAGGATCCGTTCGGAATCATCCACGGTCCTTATCTCCAGAATGTAACATCCTCGGAGGCAACTGTCGTGTGGGTGGCAAGCTCATCTTCAGTTGGCTGGGTCGAACTTGCCCCGGACGACGGATCCCATTTCTATGCCGAGGAACGTCCGAGGTACTATGATTGCCGGAACGGAATCAAGACCCAGTCCAGAATCCATTCCGTAAGGCTTACCGGCCTGAAACCGGGAACTACCTACCGGTACAGGGTCTTTGCCACCGAGATCGTCAGCCGCAGCGGCTGGTATGTGGATTATGGCAGGACTTCCGCGACGAATGTATATTCAAAGAAACCGCTCAGGCTGACTACTCTGGATGAGGATGCCTCCAGCGTCTCTTTCGCAATGGTCAATGACATCCACGGCGACTCCGGGAAACTCGAGGATCTTCTGCGCCAGTGCAATCTTGACGAGACGGATATGGTTCTCTTCGTGGGCGACATGGTCTCCCAGTTCAGCAGCGAGGAGGCTGTTTTCGGCGGATTCATGGACAAGGCCGTCGAACTCTTCGCATCGGAGAAACCTATGTACTACACCCGCGGCAACCACGAGACGAGGGGAGACCTTGCCTTCAACTTTCAGGACTATTTTTCGACCCGGCAGGAACACATCTACTATATGTTCCGTCACGGACCGGTCTGCTTCGTGGCATTGGACTGCGGCGAGGACAAACCTGACAGCGATCTGGAGTACAGCGGCATCAACTGCTACGACCAGTATCGGGACGAGCAGGCCGAATGGCTCCGGAAGGTGGTCTCCAGCAAAGAGTTCCAGTCGGCTCCTTTCAGGATTGTGACCTGTCATATGCCTTCCACAAGCGGCTGGCACGGGGACAATGAAATCAGGGAGAAGTTCATCCCTATCCTCAATAAAGCCGGTGTCGATGTGATGCTGAGCGGGCATCTGCACAAATTCCAGCGCACGGCTCCCGGTGAGGTGGCAGCTTTCCCGATAGTCATCAATTCCAATGACGATGTGCTTCAATGCAAAGTCACACCGGACGAACTGCAGATCAGGATTGTTTCCCGGGAAGGCAAACTCCTGGACACAATTACCATCAGGAAACACAAATAGTAACTACCGATAACCCTTGATTATGAAAAAGATTCTTCTGGCCATCCTGGCCACCTTGATGCTGGCTTCTTCCGCATCGGCCTCTGACGCGGTTCTTTACCGCAACGGGCGGACTGACTACCGGATCATCCTTTCCCGTGAGGCCCAGCCTGCCGAACTCACTGCAGTCCGCGAACTGGCAACCTATCTCGAGAAGATCACCGGAACGGCCCCTCTTGCCTATTATGACACCGATGTTGCTCCCGGCAAACGGGAGATCATCGTCGGACGGACCAACCGTGAAGAAACCTTTCCGCTTGACCGGAGTTCTCTTGGTGAGGACGGGCTGATGATAAAGTGGAAGGGCTCCTCGGTCTTCATCACCGGGCCCCAGACCAACTACGGACGCGGTACTCTCTATGCCGCGTACGAATTCCTCCGTCTTCTGGGTTGTGAATTCTATGCCAAGGACACTGAGGTCATCCCTGAAACTAAGGATCTGAAAGTGGAGAAGAAGGACATAGTCCAGGTCTCTCCGTTCGAGCACAGGGACATCTACTGGTCCTGTGTCTTCGGTGAGGAGATAAGCGCGAAACTCAGGCTGAATGCCTGTCTGACGACAGAAAAGAGGAACCTGCGTCCTGAATATGGCGGGATGCGCACCTACACTGCCAACAAGTTCGTGCACACCTTCGACAAGATCATTCCTCCTTCGGAATATTTCGAGTCGCATCCTGAATATTTCTCCGAAATCAACGGCGAAAGGACCTGCAAGCATCTCTATTCGCAGATCTGCATGTCCAATCCGGATGTGCTCAGGCTCACTGTCGAAAAAGTCAAGGAGTGGATCCGCGAAGATCCCGAATCCAGGATCATCTCCGTGTCGCAGAACGACAGCTTTGTGATCGAGTCCTATTGCGACTGCGAAAAATGCCATGCGATCAACGAGGAGGAAGGCTCCCCGGCGGGCAGCCTCCTGCGGTTCACGAATGCAGTTGCCGATGCGATAAAGGATGAGTTCCCGGATGTTGCAGTGGACATGCTTGCCTACCAGTATTCCACTGTTCCGCCGAAGATCACCGTGCCCCGTCCGAATGTCGTAGTCCGTTACTGCACCGGTGCCTGCTACCCGCATCCTATAGAGGAATGCCAGGTCAATGCAGGACCGAAGTCATACATCGAGAAGTGGAATCAGATCTGCGACCGTCTCTACATCTGGGACTACACGACCAACTTTGCCCAGTATCTCTGCCCGATTGCCAATTTCGGCTCCCTGCAGCCGAATCTGCAGTTCTTCAGGAACCACGGCGTGAAAGGCGTCTTCGAGCAGGGAATGTACCAGGAAGGTGAGAGCGGCGAATTCGGCGACCTGCGCGCCTATGTGCTTGCCAGGCTGATGTGGAATCCGGATGAGAATCTGGAATCCCTTGTGAAGGGCTTCCTGGATGCCTTCTACGGCAATGCCGCTGTCTATGTCGGAGAGTTTCTGGACCTGCTCCACAAAAGGGTTCTGGAATCCGGCGTGCATTTCGGGCCTGCCTTCGATTGCGGCGACCGCCTGAACAATCTCTTCTCGCCTGAGGACCTAGAACATCTTGACGGGGTCTGGGCTGATGCTGTTGCCTCCTGTGAGCCGGGCAGTAAGGAGCAGATCCATGTCCTGCGCTCCCAGATCTGCTACCGGTTCTACAAACAGTGCTGCAAGGTCAGGGAATTCGCAGGAGATTCCGCAAAGGAGGACCGTGCCCTGGCTGCCGATTGTCACAGGCTTGGAGTCACCAGGTGGAACGAAGGAGTCAACGTTCCTTGGATAGAAGCCGAATGACCCTCCTTGCCAAGGCCTGACTTGAAACTGAATGGAAAACCCAAAGACCGAACTTCAAATGGACAATACAAAAGAACTTGAAACCAGGAAGATAAGTGAGCTGCTCTGGATCTACGCCCTCCCCGCCGTAATCAGTCAGATCATTTCTTCCATCTACAACATGGCAGACCGGATGTTCATAGGCCAGGGAGTCAGCGCCCTGGCCATTGCCGGTCTGGGCATCACGATGCCGATAATGAACATAATCCACGCCCTCGGCTCTCTCGTCGGAGCCGGCTCATCGGCGAGGATGTCCATCGTCCTTGGACTCAAGGATGTCCGCTGGGCTGAGAAGATTCTCGGCAACAGCATGATCCTGACCGTCATATTCGGAGCCATTTTCATGACCTTCGGCTATGTCTTCATGGATGACATCCTTTCGATGTTCGGAGCGACCGCAAACACGATTGCCTATGCCAGGGAGTATCTTCTGATCGTTCTCCCCGGAATGTTCCTGACAACAGTCACGTTCAACCTTACCGGTCTCATCCGAGCTTCCGGCTATCCGAAGAAATCGATGTTCATCCTTGCCGGAGGAGCAGTGCTGAACATAATCCTGGATCCGCTCTTCATCTTTGTGTTCGACTGGGGTATCGCCGGCGCGGCCTGGGCCACGACCATCTCCATGGCCTCTTCAGCGATTGTCTCCGTCCTGCATTTCGTTGACAGGAAGTCCTTCATCAGATTCCGTCGCCATGCCTGGACTCCGAAGCTCTACATATTCAAGAACATCCTCATGATAGGCATGAGTCCGTTCCTGATGAATGTCGCCGCTTCGGCTGTCGTCGCTCTCGAGAACACCCAGCTCATCCGCTACGGCGGAGATATGGCGGTCGCGACCCTCGGAGTGGTGAATACCTTCGCAAGCCTTCTTGTCATGATCATGCTTGGAATATGCCAGGGCATGCAGCCGATTGCAGGCTACAACTACGGGGCCGGTCACCCGGACCGTCTCAAAGCGGTGTATTCACTGGCCATGAAGTGCAATGTCCTGGTGGGCATTGTCGCCACCATCCTGGGAATGTCGATTCCGGGACTGATCTGCCGCCTTTTCTCGAGTGATGCCCAACTGCTTGAAATGTCCAGGCCGGCGATGCGCTACCTGACCGTGATGATGCCGCTGATCGCCTTCACGATCACCAATTCCAATTTCTTCCAGTCCATCGACAAACCGTGGATCGCAATCATCACCAGTCTTTCGCGCCAGGTCATTTTCCTCCTTCCGATGATCTACATCATCCCTGCCATCTATGTCAGGATGGGGATGGAAGGGCTCACAGGCCTTTGGATGGGCAGCACAGTCAGCGATATGCTTGGCGCCATGCTGGCATTCGCGCTGATGCTGACTCAGAGAAAGGTATTCAGGACCAGACTGAAGACCTGACAGGAGACCGGGCCTGAGACTTGACAGGAGACAGGGCCTGAGACTTGACAGGAGATCGGGCCTGAGACTTGACAGGGGGGTCAATCCTCTTCGGTGACTTTCCTCCAGCGCATGAGCCGGACGGTAACAACTATTCCGGCCTTGTTGCCGATGTCGAAACGGACGGTGTCTCCGGGTTTTCCCTCGAAGCCGAACTTCTTCCATGCCTCTTCCATGTTCATCGTGAAAGTCTTCCATTCCTTGGTGGCTTCCAGGGTGAATGCGGTCTCGATCCCTCCTGCAGGGCCATGTACACCATAGCCTCCGGAGCACCAGAAGAACTCGCAGACGGCTTTTTCCGAGGCCTTGTACTGGAACACCAGAACCGGCCCGTCAGCCTGCCTCTCCAGACTCTTCAATGGGATGAACGGATCTCTTCCGGTTGTGGTGAAAACCCACTCTGAAGGGTCCCTGTCATTCTTCTGTTCCGCTTTCATCGAATTGGCGCCATGTGATGTGTGAGGAATGAGATACTCGATGCTTTCGTAATAATTGACGTCATCGTCCTCCGGCATATTCCTGACTGTCCATCCCTGAGGTACGCCTGAGGATCCTGTGTGGCTCCAGTCTGCATCGGGGCTCATCGAAAAGACTCCTTCCGGACTCACTCCTTCGACCCAGCCGGATGTGAAACTTCCGTCCTCGGGCGATGTGAGGAACAAAGCCTTGATGTAGGATAGCCGGCTGCAGCCGCTGAACATCCTGTCGTAGCAGTGAGGCTTGACTGTCCTTGAAGTCAGCGATGGCGAGCGCGTGAGGGCCTGCAGACCGCTGAACAGCCCGTAGAAACAGTATTCTTCAGGGATTTCCCCGATTTTCAGATCCGGATCCAGAAGGGTCATTATGCTCCCGCTTGCCTCGAGCGATCCCGTACCTTCGAATCGATAGTAGTCAGTGGCGCTCTTGCTGAATGTAAGGTTTGTTTCCACACTTGCATGGAACGACACCTCCTCTCCGTCCGAAAGGCTGATTTCTTCTCCGACAGTGTATGGCATCCATTCTCCGCCAAGGCTGTAGTCCAGAAGGACTTCACCAGGGTTGCCAATTCTCTTCAATGCTATCGTCGATTGTCCCTCCGACCTGAATCTGATGGGCTCTACTTCAGTAACATAGCCGAATTCTATGGTTTCCAGTGCAGTGACGCAGCCGCGTCCGACGCTCACCGGATCGATGGTCCTGAATTTGAATACCTCTCCTGAGGATGACACCATCTCGACCGTCACTCCTTTGGTGAAAGAGGTCGGGGGCAGCACGAAATGGAAGACGGCGGACTCGAAAGTACTGTTGCCGGCCCATATTCCCTTGCCGCAGTCGACGGTAATTGCTGTCCCTGCACCATCCGACATTGCCACCGAAGGGTCTGCATATTCACTTGCCCGCACGAATGCTTCCCCTGCAATCTTCTCGCCGTTGTTCCCGGTAAGCCGTATCGAGGTCAGGGTGATGCTTCCTATGACTTTGACTTTCAAGTACCCGCAGACGTTCCTGAACACCAGATTGTTGCTCCTGCTGACAGCCACCATCGGATTCATGTGCTGTGCAACGGTGTTTCTCCGGTAGGTCTGGATTTCGGGGATGTCGAGGCGGATGGCGCCTTCTCCCGAAACCGTGTTCGATTCGCTGTAGGGATACACGGCACGGATTTCGGCTCCTTTTTCCCAGGTGGCTTCCTCATCTCCCAGAAGAGAGAATGCCCCCTGTCCGCGATAGAGGAATTTATGGTTTATGTGGTCAGGTGTGAATATGCTGAGCTTGTCTCCGCCGAGCCATTCCATCATCCCGCCCTCCTCTATGGTTGCGCTGACGGTACAGGTCTCGTCTCCTGGGACATCCCCTTCACCTTCTGGCTGTTTTTCGGTACATCCAAATAGGACTATTGTCAATGCGGCTAGTGTCAGAAAACGTTTCATGGACACAAATATCGTCATTTTTCAATCCGCATCAAAGAATTAGCTCTGTATGGGAAAAGGGAATTGAAACTTTCTCTGTTCCGGTTGCCCTGCACCCGTTCAGATGCGAAGGTTGTTTGAAGCCACCATATTATGAAAAAAAGACAGACTGTCGATTCCGACAATCTGTCTTTTGTTGCTCCTGAAGCAGGACTTGAACCTGCGACCCTCTGATTAACAGTCAGATGCTCTAACCAACTGAGCTATTCAGGAATATTTCGGGGTTTGTGCCCTTTTCCCTTTCGGGATTGCAAAGGTACAACAAAAATGGTTATCTGCAAATTTTTTTGAAGGTTTTTGTGAGTTTTTTTGTTGAGGGGCCAGATGGTTTCCTATTTTTGGCTTGACTGATTATTCTCCGTTTTTTATGTATCTTTGTGTTCAATCCTAAAGGAACCCGCATGGATATCTCCCTCTTTTCCGAGATGATCAAGAACTTGATTCTTGACAATGATGAAGTTACTTTGCCCGGAGTCGGTTCTTTCGTCTCCGAGGTGGTACCTTCGTCTTTCTCTGACAAAGGTTACACTATCAACCCTCCTTACCGCAAGCTGTCTTTCCGCCACAGGCAGGGCAAAGACAATCTTCTGGCCGAATTCTATTCCAAGTCCAATGGGACCGACCTCGAGTCGGCTGAAAAGCTTGTAAAAGTCTTCCTAGACGGACTTGAAGAAGATCTCCGGACAAAGAAAACCGTCGAGATGCCTGGTCTGGGTCGCCTGAGGGCAACCAGGGAGGGTACCATATTCTTCATCCCGGACGAGGATCTGGACATATACTGCTCCGGTTTCGGCCTTCAGCCGGTTTCCCTGAAAACCCATGAGGAGACTCCGGAAGAAGTGGCCAGGGCTGTTTCCGATCTCAGGAAAATGGTCGATGATCCGGTTCCGCCTTTGAAGCCTCTGCCGGAGACCGGACAGGAGGAAGCAGTCGGGACTGAGCCCGAGCCTGTGGCTGCAACCGAACCGGCATCCCGTCCTGAACCTCTGGCTGCAACCGCCCCGGCATCCTGCCCGGAACCTGTGGCTCCCGACCCGGCTTCACCGGCTTCCGTGGAAGATTCGCCGGCTGGTCCATCGGCCCCTGTCGCCGCTGCTTCAACCCAGGACCTGCCGGCCGCTCCGGCAACCCCGGTGGAGTACCCGACTCCGGCCGCACAGGATGCACCGGCCGCTCCGGCAACCCCGGTGGATCTCCCGACTCCAGCCCCACAGGACACACCGGCCGCTCCGGCAAGCCCCGATACACCGCCCGCTCCGGCATCCCCGGACCAGTCCGCCACCCAGGTTTCCCCAGCGCCTTCCGGAAGTGTCGGGAAGAAGCGTCTGCTGACCGGTGTGGCTGTCGTCATATTCATTGCTCTACTTGCGCTCGGGGGCTTCATCCTCCTCTCCAGGCTTTCACCGGATCTGGTTGACAGGATGTTGTATTCCGAGGACGAGCTGAGGCTGATCGAACGGTTTGAACACTACAGATAAGATGGACAATAAAGAAACACAGATAGAAAACAGGTACAGAAGGGATCTGGAGATCCCCTGCTTCCAGACGGACGCAGCCTTCCTTCTGAAACCCGCTGCCTTCATGGACCTCGCCCAGGAGATGGCCTACCACGCCGCAACCAGGCTCGGTTTCGGCTATGACGACCTTCAGGTCCACCACACGGCCTGGGTGCTCTCACGGATGCATTTCAAATTCAACAATCCGCCAAGATGGAGGGATCGTGTCTCGCTGTTCACCTGGCACAAAGGTACGGACGGCCTGATGTTCCTTCGTGACTTCGAACTGAGGCAGGACGGCGACACTGATTTCGCAGACAAGTCCAAGGTCCTCGTCTCCTGCACCACATCATGGATCGTGATGGACACGGAAACCCGCCGCCTGGTGCGTTCGGAGGATGTTCTGAATATGATTCCTTTCGAGACGCAGTGCCATGACAACGCCATCGCCCAGCCATGTCCAAAGGTCGCGATGCCCCGCGGAGCGGAACCTGAATATGTCGGAGAACACAAGGTGGCATATTCAGACGTGGACATCATCGGTCACACCAACAACGCCAGGTACATCGTTCTGGCCATGGATTGCATAGACTACGACATCGCAGTCCGGCAACCGGTCAAGGAGGTATTCATCGTCTTCAGCCGGGAAACCAAACCGGGAGAGTCCATCAGCCTGTACAGAATCTGTGAGGAGAATGAAGACGGAAGGACCTATACAATCGAAGGCAAAGTGGATGGAAAGTCCTGTTTCTGCGCGCGAATATCATTCTAGAATATGTTCCAGCTCATCTATCCATACGATCCCGCTCCGTTTCTGCCCCTTCCGACTGCCGAGCATCCGGGAGGTATGAACCATGCCGGAGGCGAGATGGTTCCTGTTGTCGAACCCAGCGGACTGGTCATAGGCCAGACTGCAAGAAGCCTTGCCCATGGGGGTACCGGACTGCTCCATCCGGTTGTCCATCTCCATGTCATCAACCGCAATGAGCAGCTCTTCATCCAGAAAAGGTCGATGAACAAGGACCTCCTTCCCGGCCGGTGGGACACTGCAGTCGGAGGCCATGTCGATTACGGAGAGTCTCTTGAGACAGCCCTCTTCCGCGAAGCCTCAGAGGAACTGGGACTGCGCGAGTTCAATCCCATCTATCTCCGTTCCTATGTCTGGGAATCCCAGCGGGAAAGGGAACTGGTGAATGTCTTCGCGGCAGTGGGCAATTTCAGGATCGACCCATGCAATGAGGAAGTCCCGGAGGGACGCTACTGGTCTTTCGCCGAGATAGAGTCGGCATTGGGAAAGGATGTATTCACGCCTAATTTCGAGCATGAGTTCAAGGCCCTGGGCTCCTCTCTGCTCGCCCTGCTCTAAACGATCCGCCGATGAATCCAAGTCTTGAAAAGTTCATAAACGACCAGCTTTCGGTCTGGCAGGAAGCCGCTGAAAACTACCGTAGCCTGAAGTCTGTCCGTACCAGGAATCTTCAGGTAGGAGGGCTTGGAGTCATGGTTCAGCACAATCCCTGCCGTGTCGTGTCGACTGAGGCCCGTCTGGATTCTGAACATGTTTCCCGGCGCCCCTGCTTCCTCTGCCCGGAGAACCGGCCGAAAGAACAGATGGATACACCTTTCCGCGGCAGGAAAGGGAGAGACTACAGGGTGACCCTGAACCCTTATCCGATCTTTCCGTCCCATCTGGTCATCTCCTCTGTGACCCACACTCCACAGTCCATCTGGCACCGCTTCCAGGATGCTCTTTCCTTTGTGGCCGCCAATCCCGGGACGGTCTGCTTCTACAACGGACCCCATAGCGGAGCCTCCGCGCCTGACCATATGCATTTCCAGGCCTGTCCGGGAGGCCTTATGCCTCTCCAGATCGAGGCGGACCGGGTACTGGACACAGGTGCGTCAGAAGCTGTGCATCTTGCCGATGTCAAGGAAGCCGAACTCTACCATCTGAAAGAATACACAACAGGTATCTTCCTTCTCCGGGCAGCGACATCGAAGTCCCTGACCAAGCTCTTCTACCGCCTTCTGGACTGCGCTCCTGTAAGGGAAGGAGAGTCCGAGCCCCGGCTCAATTTCATCTCATGGATCAGGAACGGAGAGTACAGGGCTGCCGTCATATTCAGGGAAAAGCACCGTCCTCACCACTTCGGTGAAGCTGGAGAGAAACATCTGAGCCTCAGTCCAGGCTGTGCCGACATGGCCGGCGTCTTCGTCATTCCTTCCGCTGCGGATTTCGACCGGATCGACGCGGAACTGCTTTCGGAAGTGGTCGCCGAAGTCTCCATGAAACCCGAAGATGAAGCCGTCCTTGTCAAGCGTCTGACACGCAGGCAGCAGTCTCTTGAAGTCGGAATCCTGACTGCGGACAAGATTGTTTTCGAGATAATCTCCGACGGCGCCGGACCACAGACAGCCGAGTATCGGGAAGGAAAGATTTCCTACTGCGGAGCACTCTATGACGAACTTCTGTTCGAGGCAAAGACTGAATCCACAATGTTCTCGGAGTCATCCTTCATCCTTTACGGGGTGACTATCGGCGTCGGATTCCACTGGGAGCGGAAGTTTACCCAGAAGTTCGCCGGCTCGCTCAAGATAATCGTGGACGGGAAGAAACTCACTGCTGTCAACATAGTTGGATTGGAAGACTATCTTCTGAGTGTTATTTCATCGGAAATGAAGCCATCCGCCTCCCTGGAGTTCCTCAAGGCCCATGCGGTCATCTCCAGGTCCTGGGTCATGTCCCAGATCGAGGCACGGCGTTCCAGGCGAGCCACCGCGGCGGCCGCTCCCGCGCCGGAAAATCTGCCGTCCCTTGTCACGAAGCTGGACAGTCGTTTCCACCGGGAAGCCGGGCCTCGGGACGAAACAGCCGGGATTGAAGTGGTCAGATGGTTCGACCACGATGACCATACCCTCTTCGACGTCTGTGCTGATGACCATTGCCAGCGTTACCAGGGCATGACCATGGTAAGAGGCGACAAGGTCCGCAAGGCAATAGACCAGACCTGGGGCCTTGTCCTGACCTGGGAAGGAAAGATCTGCGATGCCCGCTTCTCCAAATGCTGCGGCGGGATGAGCGAGACTTTCCCTACCTGCTGGGAAGATACTGACCATCCTTACCTCCGGTCCCTTCCTGACACACCGGACCACGACCCTTCGGCACCTGTCTTCTGCGACACCGCCGACACCGAGGTCCTGTCGCAGGTCCTGAACGATTACGACCTGGAGACCGGAGACTTCTTTTCATGGAAGACTGAATATTCCGAAGCGGAGCTTTCCGCTCTCATCGCCAGACGTTCCGGCATCGACTTCGGTCATGTGCGCGAACTGATTCCTCTGGAACGTGGCGGGTCTGGCCGTATCAGCCGTCTGAAGATTGTTGGGGAGCGTGCATCCGCGGTAGTCGGAAAGGAACTTATGATCAGGCGATGGCTCTCCGATTCCCATCTCAAGAGTTCAGCCTTCGATGTCCACAGGGATGCTGACGGCAATTTCATCCTTGAAGGCCGCGGCTGGGGACACGGGGTAGGTCTTTGCCAGATCGGAGCGGCAGTGATGGCCCACAAGGGCTATACATTCGGGCAGATACTCAGCCACTACTATCCCTCAAGCGAGCTTTCGGAGATTTCCGTGATGGCTGTAAACCACTGACACTGAATAGATATGGACAGAATCAAAGTCAAAAAGGCGGGGCCATGGCTGTGGATCCCGACCCTCTATTTCGCAGAGGGCCTTCCTTACTTCATCGTCAACACCATAGCGCTGGCGGTCTTCAAGGACATGGGGCTGGACAACGGCACCCTCGGTCTGGTGACCACCATCATCAGCCTGCCATGGCTCATCAAACCTTTCTGGAGTCCGTTTGTCGACATATTCAGAAGCAAGCGTTGGTGGATTCTCTCGATGCAGGTTGCAATGGCCGTCGCCGTCCTGCTGGTCGCCCTCCTTCTTCCTGTGACTTCCTTCACGATGATTCTGATACTCTTCCTCGTCGTTGCCTTTGCAAGCGCCACGCATGACATCGCCGCCGACGGATTCTATATGCTCGCCCTCGACCCGAAGAACCAGTCGGCCTTCGTCGGTGTCAGGAGCACCTTCTACAGAATCGCCTCAGTGTTCGGACAGGGTGTCCTGGTGGTCCTCGCCGGTGTCCTCCAGCGCAGGGTCGGGGATGTCTCCAAAGCCTGGAGCATCGTCCTTCTTGTCAGTGCCCTGATCCTGGCTGCCATCACCCTGTACCATTTCCTGATCGTACCGGTCCCGGCCGACGATGTGGACAACCGTGAAGGCAAGTCCGCAGCCCGCATATTCAGAGAATTCGGAGAGTCTTTCGCCACTTTCTTCACCAAGAAAGATGTCTGGATCGCAATCCTCTTCATGCTCCTGTACCGCCTTCCTGAAGCCCTTTCAGTGAATATGCTGTATCCTTTCTTCAAAGATCCGGTGTCGGAAGGAGGACTGGGTCTCACCACCGATGCCTACGGGATGGTCTATGGCACTTTCGGAGTGGTCGCCCTCCTGGCCGGAGGCATCATCGGCGGAGTCTATGCCTCCCGGGTCGGGCTGAAGAAAGCCCTGTGGCCGATGGCTCTAAGCCTGGCACTTCCTTGCGCGGTCTATCTGTACATGGCCCTCACCCAGCCTTCCAACCTGTGGATCGTGGGCGGCTGCATCGTCTTCGACCAGTTCGGCTACGGCTTCGGATTCACCGCTTACATGCTCTATATGATGCAGTTCGCCGACGGACCTCTCAAGACATCCCATTATGCTATCTGTACCGCTTTCATGTGGCTGTCGATGAAGATTCCTGGACTCTTTTCCGGTTACCTTCAGCTGTCCCTCGGTTATGTAGGATTCTTTATTCTTGTGATGATATGTTGCATTCCAGCTTTTGCAGGCGTATTCTTTGCGCGCAGGCGTTTGTCCTGATTTCTCTCATCTGCCACTCTGCCGTCCGTCCCGGGATCGAAGTCCTCGAGGGACGTGGTTTCGAAGGTCTTGTCGGCAAGAAAGTAGGCCTGCTGACAAATCCAAGCGGTGTCGACCGCAATCTGCGTTCCACAATCGACATCCTCAACGAGGCTCCCGAAGTGAATCTTGTGAAGCTTTTCGCTCCGGAACATGGAGTCCGGGGAGACATCTATGCCGGCGGCAAAGTCACGGATTCCGTCGACCCCAAGACAGGGATCCCTGTGTATTCCCTCTACGGCAGGACAAGGACGCCGAGCGACGAGATGCTCAGCGGGCTCGATGTGCTGGTCTATGACATTCAGGACATCGGCAGCCGTTCCTACACCTTCATCAGCACACTCGGCCTTGTCATGCGAGCCTGTGCCCTGAACGATGTCGAGGTGATGGTGCTTGACCGTCCGAACCCTCTTGGCGGCAACAAGGTCGAGGGCTGTCTTGTCGAACCCGGCTTCCATTCCTTCGTCAGCGAGTTCGCTATTCCCTACATCTACGGTCTCACTGTCGGGGAGCTCGCTCTCCTGATCAACGAGGAAGGCCTCAACTGCGGTGAAAAAGGTGACCAGAAGCCTCTCAAGTGCCGTCTTTCCGTCATTCCGATGGAAGGCTGGACCCGTGACATGCTCTATCCCCAGACAGGTCTGCCATGGATTCTGCCATCCCCGAACATCCCTTACCCGGAGTCTGCAGTGAACTATCCTTCCTCCGGAATAGCAGGCGAATTCCGCTCTTTCCTGAATATAGGAATAGGCTACACCCTCCCGTTTGCCGTCTTCGCGGCAGAGTGGATCGACGCTGATGCGCTCAAGGCAAAGCTCGATGAATATGAAATCCCGGGTACCGTGTTCCGCACGATCCACTTCAAGCCGTTCTCCGGTTCCAACAAGGATGTGCTTGTCCATGGAGTTCAATTCCATTATACTGATTATGAGGCCGCTGTCTGCACTCTTACCCAGTTCTATGTACTTCAGGCAGTCAATGAACTTTATCCTTCCCATAACCCCTTCCTGAACTCTGATGCCCCGATGGCGATGTTCGACAAAGTCTGTGGTACGGATTATGTAAGGAAAACGTTTAAGACGCGGATGAAAGTTGAAGACATCAAGGATTACTGGTCCAAGGATGTCGAAGATTTCAAGAGGCTTTCCAAGCGTTATCACTTGTACTAATACGGATTTATTATGAAGAACATTTTCAGATTATCAGCAGCTTCCATCGTCGCGATAGCAATGATGTCCGCAGGTACGGGACTCGATGCCCAGACCAGGAATTCTTCCGGAACCTCCAGAAGCACAACAACCAGAAGTTCTTCAGCATCTTCATCTTCGCGGAATTCTTCAGGTACGGTTTCCTCCGCTCAGAGGAGCTCGACCCAGCAGAGGAACTCTTCCGGAACAGCGACACGCAGTTCATCCTCATCATCCCGTGGCGGTTCTTCGTCATCCGCAACGGTCCAGAGAAGTTCCGGAAGCAGCTCAAGGTCTGCCACCCAGACAAAAAACTCCTCTTCTGCAACGCAGACCAGGAATTCATCTTCTGCTACCCAGAACAGGAACTCCTCTTCTGCCACCCAGAACAGGACTTCCTCATCTTCCCAGACAAGGAACTCTTCTTCTGTCAGCCAGAGCCGGGCTTCCTCATCTTCCCAGACCAGGAACACCTCTTCTGCAACGCAGACAAGGAACTCATCTTCTGCAACGCAGAACAGGAACTCCTCCTCTGCCACCCAGAACAGAAACTCATCCGCAGCAACCAGGAATTCTTCGCCTGACTATGGGACAAACTCCCAGACTCGCCAGAGCAGTTCTTCCCGGACAGCCGGCTCATCTTCTTCCAGGAATTCAGGGACACGCGTCGCACGTCCTCTGAACGACTCCCAGCGAAGCTCGACAAGATCCTCCAGCAACGTCTCGCGCGAACAGGCATACGTCGGAAACGCAACCAGGAACGGCCTCTCATCGAAGGTCCCATCAGGAGCGACAGACGTCATGAAGGAGAGCAGGAGCGATTTCATGAGGATCGGTGACGACAGGAATGTCCACAGGATTCCTCCGCGCGAGAGACCATTCATGGAATATGACCGTCCTTGCCACTTCTGGGGACATGACCCTCACTGCTACGGCTACAGGGTCCATCACCTCCCGGTCGGTTTCAGGCGCGTCACCTACTGGGGCGTCGAGTACTGCTTCCACAACGGAATCTACTACCGCCCTTACGGCAACTGGTACGTGGTCTGCAGACCTCCTTTCGGAATCTGCATCGAAGAAGTTGTCCACGACATCATCTTCCACTCTGTCCACTTCGCCTACTTCAACAACACTTACAGGATCTACAGCGCCATCAACTCCAACAACAGGATAATCGATGAGCAGAACAGGATCATCGCCCAGAACAATGCGACGATTGCAGCCCAGAACAGGGCCATCGCGCTGAACTCCTCAAGAGCCAACGATGCCTACTCCCTGGCAAACCGCCTCGGCCTCGCCCAGAGCTATGCCTACGCGGACAAGGAGTACTTCTACCAGGACGGTGTCTTCTACATCATCAATTCCAAGGGCAAGTACGAGGTCATCGTCCCTCCTGCAGGAGCCCTCGTCGAAGAACTCCCGGATGACTATGATGTCATCACCCTCGGAGGCAACGACTACTACAAGGTCGATGACACTGTCTACAGGCTGACCCTTGTCGAGGGCACTCCTTACCTGGAGGTGTTGGGACAGATGTACGGCGATCTCGCCAGACAGTATGACTACAACGCCAACGGAGTCTCATTCAACGACATCTATTGACATTTATGGATCAGCTCAAGCAACTGTTCAAAGAATATTCCGGCCAGGAGGCCGTCTCGATGGAAGAGTTGACCTCTTCCGGAAGCAACAGGAGATATTTCCGCATCAAAGGCGGAGATATCTCCATTATCGGTGTCATAGGTACCTGCAGGGAGGAGAACAATGCCTTCATCTCCCTTTCCGGCCATTTCCTCGAGAAAGGGCTCAAGGTGCCCCACGTCCTGGCTGTCAGCGGTGACGGACTCCGGTATATTCAAGAAGATCTGGGAGATGACCAGCTCTACAGGATGGTCTCCCGGGGGCGCGAAAGCGGGGAGTACAGCACCTATGAGTGCAGGCTGCTCTGCCGCGCGATGGAGATGCTCCCGCATATTCAGTTCAAGGGGGCCGAAGACCTCGACTGGAGCGTCTGCTATCCCGAGCCTGCCTTCAATGAGAGGCTGGTGATGTTTGACCTGAATTATTTCAAGTATTGTTTCCTGAAGGCTACAGGCTTGGAATTCAATGAGGTGCGTCTTCAGGATGATTTCGACAGGATGAAGGATGACATCATGGAAAACATGGGGGATACCTTCATGTACAGGGATTTCCAGGCACGGAACATCATGGTCAAGGACGGCGAGCCGTATTTCATCGATTTCCAGGGAGGGCGCAAGGGCCCGATCTACTACGATGTCGCTTCCTTTGTCTGGCAGGCCCGGTCGCGCTATCCGGAGTCCCTGCGCAAGGAACTCGTCCGCACCTATCTCCAGTCTCTGAAATCCTACATGGACATCAGCGAAGAGGACTTCAACTCCAGACTCAGGCTGTTTGTCCTCTTCAGGACGCTTCAGGTCCTGGGCGCCTACGGTTTCCGCGGCTATTTCGAGAAGAAGCCGCATTTCCTGGGCAGCGTGCCTTATGCCATGAGCAATCTGAGGAAGCTTCTCAGGGAGCCTTTCACTGAATATCCTTACCTCAATGAAGTGCTTGACAAACTGACCAGACTGCCTCAGCTCAATGAAATGCCTCAGGACAAGAGACTGGAAGTCAAGGTCTTCAGTTTTGCCTACAAGAAAGGCATCCCGGCTGACAATTCCGGCAACGGAGGTGGCTATGTGTTCGACTGCAGGGCCGTCAACAATCCCGGCAAGTACGAGCACTACCGCCAGTTCACCGGCCTGGATCCCGAAGTCATCAAGTTCCTTGAGGATGACGGCGAGATAACCGACTTCCTCGCTCAAGTGTATTCATTGGTGGATTTCCACGTCAAGACATTCATCGAAAGGAAGTTCACCCATCTTCAAGTCAGTTTCGGATGCACCGGAGGCCAGCATCGTTCGGTCTATTGCGCCGAGCATCTTGCTAAGCATCTCTCCGACAAGTTCGACATCAAAGTCACACTCTGCCACAGGGAACTGGGGATAGAGAGAATCCTGTAGAGATGAAGGCTCTGGTTTTTGCAGCCGGTCTGGGAACAAGGCTCAAGCCCATCACCGACACCATTCCGAAAGCCCTTGTGAATGTGGGAGGCCGGCCTCTGCTCTGGCACGTCATCAGAAAACTACAGTCGGCCGGGATCAGCGACATCACCGTCAATGTCCATCATTTCGCGGACAAGGTCATCGAATATCTCGACTCGAACCCGATTCCCGGCCTGACGGTCCACATCTCCGACGAGAGGGACCTTCTCCGCGAGACCGGCGGGGGAGTGCGCCATGCAAGACCTTTTCTGGAGGGCTCTCCCTTCATCATTCACAATGTCGACATCCTCTCCGATCTTGACATCTCTCACTTTGCCGGCCTTGCCGATCCGTCCGCCCTCTCGAACATTCTTGTCAGCGAGAGGAAGACGGCAAGGTATTTCCTCTTCGACGAAGGGATGGACCTGGTGGGATGGACCAATGTACAGACCGGTGAGGTCAGGACTCCTTACCCCGATCTCGACCTCTCACGATGCCGCAGACTTGCCTTTGCCGGTTTCCATTATGTGACCGGCGACATCTTCGATGTCTTCGACAGCGGAGGATGGCCGGAAAGGTTCCCGATCGTGGATTTCTATATTCGTGAATGTGCCCGCCACCGCATCCACGGAGTCTGTGTCGATGGCCTGAGGATGATGGACGTCGGCAAACTCGACAGCCTCCGGGAGGCCGAAGAGTTCATCGGGACTCTGTAGGGAGGACTTCCCCGCAGTCTTTGCGTCTGAATATTCTGTAGCCTGTCACCGCCACTGCAATGCTCATCAGCGGACTGATGATGTTGAAGAAGCAGAAAGGCAGATAGGCGAGAGTCGGCACGCTCAGGATGGTCGCCTGGGTCATTCCGCAGCTGCTCCATGGGATGAGCGGTGAGGTGACCGTGGCTGAATCCTCTACCGAACGGCTGAGCAGCCTGTTCTCATAGCCCTTGCTCTCAAAGACATTCCGGAAAAGGTTCGACGTGATGATGATGGCAAGGTACTGGTCCGAGATGACTGCGTTCAGAAACACACCTGTGGCTACCGTCGAACTGACCATCGACACTCTTGCCTTCGCGAATCTGACAATCGCGCTGCCGATGGTGTCAAGCATCCCGCTGGCCTTCATTGCCGCTCCGAAGCACATCGCAGCCATGATCAGGAAGATGGTGTTCATCATTCCTAGCATTCCCCTGGATGCCACGAGAGTGTCCACTTCCGGATTGCCCGTGCTGACAGAAACCGAGTCGTAGATCGACTTGACGGTGCCTGCAAGCATAATCTTCGCCCGGGATGCCCCGGGGACGATTTCCGAACCGATGCTTTCTATGATGTCCGGCTGGAAGATCAATCCGAAGACCGCCGCAATGAGGCTGGACAGGGCCAGGACTGCCAGGGCAGGCATCTTTCTGGCTATCATTATGGCTGTGGCCAGCGGAACTGCCATCAGCCACGGGGACAGGTTGAATCGGGAACTGAGCACTTCTGAATATTCGGAAACCATCGATGCCTGGTCCCCGGTGTGCGACAGGCCGAGCACCAGAAAGATCACAAGGGTGATCGTTATGGAAGGCACTGTCGTGAACAGCATGTACCGGATGTGGGTGAAAAGGGGCACCTTGCACATCGATGAAGCCATCACCGTGGTGTCCGACAGGGGGGAAATCTTGTCTCCGAAATACGCCCCCGAGATTATGGCTCCGGCAATCATCCCGTCGGAGAAACCCTCTGCCTTGCCGATGCCCATCAGGGCGACTCCTATGGTCGCGATCGTAGTCCACGAACTGCCGGTCATCAGGGACACTATGGCACAGATGATGCAGGCAGTCATCAGGAAGACTTTCGGATTGATGATCTTGATTCCGTAGCAGATGAAGGCAGGAACCACTCCGCTCGTCGTCCAGGTCCCCGAGACCGCGCCGATGAAGAGAAGGATCACCAGGGCCACCACGACGTCCGCCATGTTCTCCTTCATGCCGTTTTCGAAGGCTTTCCATGGAGTCTTGAACAGCCACATGGACAGCGCGATGGCAACACCTG
Organism: Bacteroidales bacterium; assembly: GCA_004552965.1. Taxonomy (GTDB): domain Bacteria; phylum Bacteroidota; class Bacteroidia; order Bacteroidales; family UBA932; genus Cryptobacteroides. The sequence continues at coordinate 29,447 of SFMU01000019.1, forward strand.
CCGACACGAGCAGCGCCACCTGGCTTGCGCCCAGGATAGAATCGCTTTTGAATATGCTGACACTCAGGGACAGCAGCAGGGTCAGCACGATGATCGGAATGGAGGAGACAAGAAGCCTTGCCGAAGGTTTGAGAGTCATCTGTCGGTTCGTTTTGCAATTGGACTTGCAAGTTATGTCTTTTTTTCCGTTTTTGGTGCAAGAAACAGGATGCCGCAGGATTTTGTACTATGTTTTACGGATTATTGTTCAGGAATATGCTGTTGCTTTTCAGAAGAAACCGCTTCGCTCTGGTGGCCCTCATGCTGGCCGTCCTGCCGCTCTTTTCATCATGTCTGTCGGAAGAGGATGTCCTTATGGACGATCAGCCTCCAATCATGTACAACATGCTTGTGACTGTCAGGACCGACTCTGAGGGAAGGACATATTTCCGCCTTGATGACCAGACGACTCTGGAGCCTGTCGACTGGACAGACACTTTGGGGAAGCAGACAAGGGCTCTTCTCTACGGTATCCTTCTTGTTGACGAACCGAGCGAGACCTGCACCAGAAAGGTCATGATCAGGAACTTGATAGAAGTGCCATCTTACGGAACAGAGGCAGTTTCCGATCCGGAAAAAGCCTTCAGCATGGAAAACACTCCCGTCATCATCTATGACGACTGGATCACCTGCTGCGAGGACGGTTACCTGACCCTCCATGTTTCCATGCTCTGCACCTCCTCGGCCGGTCCCGGCTCCTTCCGCCTTTTGTGTGACCGGGATGACAGGGGATCGTTCTACCTGATGCGGGAAAAGGATGGCTCGGGAACCAGATCCTGGAGAGACTTCGTCATCGCATTCAGTCTTGAGGAAGTTCTTTCCGGTCTGGAGGATCCTCTGGATGAAATAGTCTTGAACAATTATTCGTATTACGGGTTCGTCTCGATTCCTTTCCCCTGGACGGGAAAGTGAACGGCGGATCTGAAGCAAGGAGAGGATGAAGGGATTGTCGGCAGATATCGAGAAGCGGATCGTGGATCGCGCCAGGGCTGGGGACAGAGCAGCCTGCAGGCAGATCTACGATTGGTATTCCAAGTATCTGACTGCGGTCTGTTCAAGGTTCATCCAGGACCGGTCTGAACTCGGCGATGTCCTTCAAGATGCTTTCGTAAGGATATTCGGAAGCCTTGGTGGCTTCGAGTATCGCGGTGAAGGCTCCCTTCGCGCATGGGCAAGGCAGATCGCTGTCAACGAGGCCCTCAAGAAACTGCGGGGCAGGAAGAAGACCGCCTCTCTCGAATATATGCCCGAGGTTCCGGATGTCACCGAGGAGGAAGAGGAGGAAGAAAACGTGGATAAAATCCCTCCTGAGGTGCTCCAGGACATGATCAAGGCTCTTCCGGAAGGCTACAGGACGATTTTCAACCTGTATGTGCTCGAGGAGAAGAGCCATAAGGAGATAGCCTCGCTTCTGGGGATAACGGAAAGCACTTCCGCTTCCCAGCTGCACAGGGCGCGGGCTCTTCTGGTGAAGAAGATAAAGGATTACAGAAACAATAAGATACGTCAATGATGAAAGACGGAATGTTCGACGACATAAGAAAGAAACTCGAATTCCTTGAAGAAGAGGCTCCCGGGGGTCTTTGGGAAGGGATAGAGTCTTCACTCCCTCCGGCTGCGGCTCCTCACGGAAGGAAGAACTTCCGCAGTCTTCGATGGCTGTGGATGCCGGCAGCTGCTGCCGCTGCGGCTCTTGCGGTCTTCCTGCTGCTGCCTGCGCGGGAAGAAACGGAGGATGGTTCGCTGCTTGCCGGCCTGCCGGAACAGGTCGCAGAAGAGGAATCCCGGACTGAGGACTCGCAACAGATTGTCTGGGAGGAGGTCGATCCTTCCGAGGTTTATTCTTCAGCAGAAGCCGGCACTCTCGCCCAGGCGGTGCCGGTTCTGGAGCAGGAACCCGCAGAAGAATGCTCCCTGCCGGTTCCGGGGGAGAGGAACACTCTCTCTCTGACTCCGGTTGCAGCTGACGGGAAGAGCGATGCTTCTGAAGCCCTGGCGGTTGCAGAAGGGAAGAGCGATGCTTCTGAAACATCGGCTGTGGCAGAAGGAGAGTCTGAAGCAGCGGCTTCGGCTGTAGTGCAGCCTGAATCAGCAGTCTCTTCTGCTTCATCTGACGGAAAGCCCGATTCCTCCGAAAGGGAGGATGACAGACGGGTGACAATGGAGATCTTTCCGGATGATTTTCCGGATTTCGAGCCTGAATCCGCCGGAAAGCGGAACCGTTTCGCAGCCTTGCGTCCCCAGAGCATAAGCGCCGGAGCCTCCGGGTTCATGACGCAGAGCCGTATGGAAAACACCTACTCTCCGGTTTCGACCTTCAACACCTTGAACAGCAAGGCCCCTTCCGGCGATGGCATCGGCCAGGCCGTTCCTGCCTCCGACCGCCCTTCGGGAGAGCCTGTCCAGGTCCAGTCCTATGCGCTCAAAACCGATGCGAAACACTATCGCCCGGTGACATTCTCCGTCCTTGCGAAATGGCAGTTCACTGAAACTCTAGGTCTTGAAAGCGGTTTGTCCTGGACGATGCTGAGCAGCAGATTCACCACCAGCTCCGCAACCTCGCAGATCGCCGACCAGCAGACTCTGCAGTACATCGGAATCCCTCTCAACATGACCTTCTCATTTCTGGACACAAGGTTGTTTACCATCTATGCGGCAATGGGAGGCATGGTCGAGAAATGCGTCGACGGCCGCGTGAAGCATTCTGAATATGTCTCTGACAAACTTCTGCTCTCTTATGTGGACAAGGTCAGCGTCACTCCGCTTCAGTGGTCAGTCTCCGGAGGAGCCGGAATCCAGGCGAACTTTTCCGACAATCTGGCATTCTTTGCCGAGCCGGGCCTGAGCTATCATTTCAGGAATGACTCTCAGGTCGGCACCATCTACCGGGAGCATCCTCTGGATTTCAGGTTTTCTTTCGGCTTCAGAGTCACCTTCAACCGGTAGGGCGGAGGTTCAGTCCAGATATTCGATCTCAAAGTCGTAGTCCCAGAGGTGGAAATAGAGGTTGCCTCCCTCCCATTCGACTTCTCCTCTCTGGAAATCCACTGTCTCACTCCGCGGGTACTTCTTCTTCGGTGAGAGTTCACCTCCGAAATCGCTGTTGAAGACAAGCCTGTAAGGGTCGATTCCTCCGAAGTAGAAGAGCCCGCCGTAGGAGGTCTCCCCGAAACTCTGGTCCACGGGGATCCAGCCGTAGCCTTCGAAATAGGCCTCGCACCAGTCGTGCAGATTTGCATTCCCCGGATGGACCATCAGGCCGCTCTGCCATCTGGTCGGGATACCCTCGGCCCTGCAGAGGGTCATGAAGAGAAGAGTCTGCTGCCCGCAGTCTCCGTGTTTCACGTCGAGGACATATTCAGGGATGTTGCTGATCGTGGAATATTCCCTGGCGGAAGCCCAAGGGAAGCGGTCGACCCATGAATATATCGCCTTGGCCTTGAGGTAGGGGTTGGTGATCCCTTCCGTGAGCGAGTCCGCAATGTGCCTGATCCGGTCGGAAAAGACGACCTGTGTCGGTTTTTCGGCGGTATATTCCTTGTAATCAGCGCTTTCTGTGTCGTATGGAAGCACTTTCTCCGGATCGACAGGATGCCATTCTCCCGCAGAGACATATTCGAAGACCTCGTAGAATCTGGTTGGCTTGCCTTCTTTGACTTTCGCTTCGAAATAGAGGCTGGAGTGGCAGCATGACGGATCCGAGAACCTCAGCTTGCTTTCAGGCAGGTCGGTCGAGTCGATGCCGGCGCGGATGAGGCGCACACCGGTCTGTCTGGCCACATCCTCTCTGGGGTAAGGAAGCCAGCATCTGAGTTTGCTGCCTCTGCGCAGGGTGTTGGCCGGGACCGTCACTGAGAAAGTGACTCTCATCCTCCTCGGCTGGGCGATAAAGGGGCTCCCGGCTCCCGATTCGAGGGCCTGGGTGACATCCCTCCTGATCAGCGGAATGACCGCTGCATCGATCGAATCCTTTCCGCGGAGCCTTCCGTCAGCCAGAGACGGGTCGCGGGCGATGTCGGCCGAATCCTTGATGGCCTTGAGCTCCGGGACAATCCTGAAGAGGTTCGGAGCCGCGTTGTGGAAGTACATCGTCCGTCCTCCGATCTTCATGTTTTCCAGGAGTCCTTCATCTGTCCAGGTGTCGATCTGCTTGTCGGTGACGTCAGGAATGTAGCCGGCAATCCAGTCCTTGACATCCGCGCGGGTCCGGCTGAAGTCGACGGCCAGCCTCTGGCTCAGGTCCCTTTCCCAGGAATATGCTCTCCTGAGTTTCGGTACCACGATGTTCGCCGCCAGAGCCACTGCAACCAGCGACCAGAGGACTATCTCTTTCTTTTTCATTGTATTGTCGATTCTGGTAATATGAAAAAATAAGTTGCGTCAGATTTGAATTAGATTTTCAAAGATGATGCAGGTTTTTATTTGAGGATTACTTAGTAATGTGTAAAAAATAAGTTGCATCAGTTGGCCGGTTTGACGAGGTAGTTCCATTGTCCGAGTTCCGGAGCGAAGATGACCTGCCTGGCAAG
>SFMU01000066.1 GCA_004552965.1 Bacteroidales bacterium
TCCGACTCGTCGGTTGGCTATGTCTCACAGTCCGGTATCGTGACTGCGAAGAGTGCCGGAAAGGTCAGAATCACCGCCCGCTCATCTGACAACAATGCGATTGTCGCCACCTGCACAATCCTCATCCGGTCCACCACTGTCGATCCTGGAACGTCGGAGGGAGTAGGATTTGAGGATTGGAACTGATTTTGAACGAAACTTAATGAAAAGCTATCATACAGAAATGAAAAGTAAAATATTCGCAATTGCCGCTTTTGCAGCTCTCGCCCTGTCTTCTTGTACTTCAGGACCGAAGGATTTGTCAAAAAAGATTCCGGACAATGTACTTCGTACCTTCTGTCTGGTGAGATACGATGTCAATCAGGACAAGAAGATTTCTATTGACGAGGCCGACACCGTCCGGACAATGGACATCTCCGACCTCAATATCAAGTCTCTGAAGGGACTTGAGAATTTCAGGAATCTCCGTAACCTGAACTGTTCAAGAACTTCGATCAAGGTTTTCGACTCTGCATTGCCATCGCTTCAGGTGCTCAAATGTACCCACAACCCTGATCTTGCGACCATCAATCTCAGCGGTTGCCCGGCTCTGCAGTTCCTGTACGCCTCCCACTCCGGTCTGAAGTCTCTTTCTCTGACATCCCAGACAGATCTCTTCAGACTTTGGATCGACAATACTCCGGTTTCCAGACTTGACCTCTCTGGATGTCCGCGCATAAACAACATAAATGTCATGAACTGCCCGTCGCTCAAGGAACTGACCTTGTCCACTGAAGTCAACAGGGAAGTCCTTTATCTTGCAAAAGATGACGCGCTTGTCGTGAAATAGGACCGCAGGACTCTGTATTGTCGGTAAGCCTCCGGCCATCCACGTGTGATACTGGATAAAGGCAAGTGGCAGCAACTTTCGGGAGTTGCTGCCACTTTCGCCAAGTGATGCATCCCTGACGCGACACTGACAGCCCTGATCCTCACCGGCAGCATTGGCTGTCACCGGGCCGTCTCTGGCTGCCGGTTCGTAAGCCTCCGACGAAGTGCATATTGTAGCCTGGCGTAAGCCGGGCTACCTTTGCATAAAATCGAGCTATTATGATGTCACGAGAAGAAATCGCTGCGATCGACAGGGAATGCGAAGAGCAGCACATCAGTCAGCAGGACTATCTGGAAAGCCACGGAATAGCCAAGCATCAGTACTACAGGTGGAAGCGCAGGTATCGCGATGAGGACGAACAGTCGCTGGTTCCAGCCGGGTTCGTCCCGATGATGCCCGGAGCGGCTCCAATCCAGTCCGCGCCAACCCAGAAGCCACAGGACCAGGAAAGCTTTCTGACAGTGGAGATCCGTACGTCCTGCGGTTCTGCGATGCGCATCCAGGGAAACATGACCGCGGCACACCTGCGCGAGATAATATCGGCGAGCAATGTTTAGTCTGGACGGCAGCGTCAAGTACTGGCTGTACAACAAGCCGGTGGATATGCGCAAGAGCTTCAACGGGCTGAGCGGCATCGTAACCAACGGGATGTGTGCCAGTCTGCGGAGCGGAGACGTGTACATCTTCATGAACGCCAGCCGGAACATGATGAAGATGCTTCGGCAGGAGGAAGGCGGCCTGGTACTGTATGCGGTCCGCCTGGACATGGGCCGCATGAAGTCCGCCGTCCAGGCGTCCGATGACGAGTTGATATCCTCCGGAATCTCCTATGAAGAGATGCTCGGGATGGTGCGCTCAGCCCTCGACAGTCCTTATGTCCGGAGGATGAAGATGCTCTCGAAAAGTCTCTGAAAATCAACGGAGCAAACCGAATAAAAAGTGCCGTAGACTTGCGTATATGGCGCTTTTTTCGTACCTTTATACTATGGAAATCAAGGATATGCAGGCCCTCATCGAGGAGAACAAAAGGCTTCAGGCACAGATCGAGAAGCTCTCTGCCGAGAAGGCCGAACTCGAGAACACCGTGTCCTCCCTGAAGTCCATGATGGACTGGTTCCGCAAGAAGCTCTTCGGCAAGATGAGCGAGAAGAACCTTCCTCTCGACCCCTCGGCTCTTGAGCCGACTCTGTTCGACGAGCAGCTGAGCGAGGATGAGCAGGCTGCTCTTGACGCCGAAGTCAAGGCCATGGAGGAGCAGAACGCCAAGACCATAGAAGTCAAGGCACACAAGCGCGAGGTCCGCAAGCCGGTATACTCCAACCTTCCCGTCATAGTCACCGACATCTATCCCGAGGGGATGAAAGACAATCCGGACTATGTGGAGATAGGTGTGGAGAACACGGACAGGCTGGCCATCAGGCCCGCTCAGATGTACATCGACAGAATCGCACGCCACAAGTTCGTCCTCAAGAGCAGCCTCCAGATGGAGGATCCCGACAGGCCGGCGTTCGAGATAGCTCCTCTGCCGGAAATGATAATCCCGAAGGGGATGGCCTCCGAAAGCCTTCTGGCGGACATCCTCATAAACAAGTACTCCTATCACCTGCCTTTCTACCGTCAGATACAGAAATACAAGGAACTGGGCGTCGTGCTGAGCGATGCGACGATAGATGACTGGTTCGCCGCTGTCTGCTCGAAACTGCGGCTGCTGTACGACAAACTCCGGGAGCAGATAATGGAGAAGGACTACATACAGGTGGATGAAAGCACGTTGCCGGTGATCGACAACGAGAAGCACCGTGCGGTGAAGGGATACATGTGGGCCGTGAGGGATGCCGTGGGCGGGAGCGTCTACTTCCATTATGATATGGGCTCCAGGAGCGGCGACACCGCCCGCAGGCTCATCGGCGGATACCGCGGAGCCGTGCAGACCGACGGATACGAGGTGTACGAGTCCTTCGAGGGTGCTCCGGGAAAGATGATGATAGGTTGCTGGGCACACGTGAGGCGCAAGTTCGTGGAAGCCCTGGACGAGGACCGCAAGCACGCCAGCGAAGCCATCGTCTATATCAGCAAACTCTACAAGCTTGAGACCGAGATGAAAGAGGCCGGACTTGATCCTGATGCCGTCAGGGAACGCAGGGAGAAGGAGGCGTATCCTATAATACAGGACTTCGAGAAGTGGATGAACGCTGTCGCCAACCGCTTCACGCCAAAGTCCAGGATGGGCAAGGCCATTGTATATACCTACACCCTTCTTCCGAGGCTGAGCCGCTATGTCCTTGACGGTAGGTACAACATCGACAACAACGGCGTGGAGAACGCCATCAGGCCTCTGGCTCTGGGCAGGAAGAACTATCTCTTCTGCGGCAACCACGATGCCGCAGTGCGTGCAGCCATCGTATACTCTCTCTTCGCCTGCTGCAAGGCTCACGATGTCGAGATCAGACCCTGGCTTGAAGACACGCTCAGGCGGCTTCCCACAGAGAAGGACATCACTGCGCTACTTCCGGAGAACTGGCACGTGCTTCGTCGGAGGCTTACGCCGGTTCCCAGTCAGGCTTTCAAGAAAAGTGGCGAGAGGAGCCTGCCTTGGCGGACACGAAGTGGCTCCGTGGGACGTAAAGCACTCAACTCAAGGTGTTTCGTACTTACGAAAGTTTCATAAAAGAGCAAAATCTTTTTGACTTATTAAATTTATGTAGTATTTTTACACTTGTTTCGACGAATAGGTTTAATTATTATCATTTTATATTATGAAACGCATTTTTTCAGTAATTGCCAGCCTCGTTCTCGTTGCCACAATGGCAAGCGCACAGAACGACGACTTCAAGGGTTATTGGTTTCTTCAGCTTCAGGGTGGTGCTGCCCACACTGTAGGTGAGACAGACTTCTCCAAGCTCATCTCTCCTTCAGCAGCGCTTTCAGTTGGTTACCAGTTCACTCCTGTGATCGGCACAAGACTCAATGTCAACGGTTGGCAAGGCAAGGGAGCTATCGCCAACGGTCGTGGTGCAGCTGAAGTCTACAAGTACAACTATGTCGAAGGCGGTCTCGATGTCATGGCTGACCTCGCTGCTCTCTTCGCAGGCTACAAGTTCGACCGTACTCTCAACCCATACATCTTCGGTGGAATCGGCGCAAACTACGCTTTCAACAATGATGAGGCCAATGCTGTCAAGGATCTGTTCCCTTCACAGAGCGGTGAAAACTATCTTTGGGACGGTGGCAAGCTCCTCGGCGCTCTCAGAGCCGGTATCGGTCTCAACATCCGTCTCTCTGACTGCATCGCCCTCAACCTCGAAGGCAACTCAAGCTTCATCGGCGACCACTTCAACTCGAAGAAGGGTTCCAAGGCTGACTTCCAGATCAAGGCTCTTGCAGGTCTTACCTTCAGCTTCGGTAAGGCAAAGCCAGCTCCTGCACCTGTCGTCGTACCTCCTGCACCTGCACCTCAGCCAGAACCGGAACCGGTTGTAGAGGAGCCTGTAGTTGTTGAGCCTGCATTCGAGTCTCTTACCCGCAACGTCCTCTTCATCATCAACAAGTGGGACATCCGCGAGTGCGAGCAGATCAAGATCGACGAGGTTGTCGAGGCTCTCAAGGCTAACCCTGACACCAAGGTTCGCGTTTCCGGTTATGCTGACAAGGCTACCGGTACAGCCAAGAGAAACCTCTTCCTCTCACAGAAGAGATCTGAGGTCGTTGCTGCTGCCATCGTTGCTGCTGGTATCGATGAGGACAGGATCATCACTGAATATTTCGGTGACACCGTCAATCCTTTCGAAACTCCTGAGGAGAACCGTGTTGCTGTCTGCCTCGTAAAATAGTTTAGCAGACAACACTCTGACCAACATAAAGGTGACCGGATGCCTAAGGCTCCGGTCACCTTTCTCTGTACTGCATCCTGACATCACCGTTTGTCCCCTTTTGACAAACATTCGCCCCTTTTCACGAGTCTTTATGGGTTGGTTCTGCATATTTTTTGTTAATTTTAAGGCTGGTTTACTATCAATTGTACTGTAATGACAGAGAATGAAGGGATTATTTCGCAGGTGATCGGACCTGTTGTTGACGTGCATTTCGAGACAGTTTCGGAATCGCTGAGGCTTCCCGGTATCCATGAGTCACTCAAAGTCGACCATGGAGATGGCAGAAGACCTCTGGTGATCGAGGTCCAGCAGCATATCGGTGAAGACACCGTGCGTTGTGTCGCCATGGATTCCACGGACGGATTGCGCAGGGGAATGAAGGCTGTCTGCACCGGAGCGCCTATTTCGATGCCTACCGGTGGACAGATCAGGGGACGTGTGCTGAATGTCGTCGGAGACCCGATCGATGGTCTCGGAGACCTGTCCGCCAGCAATTCTCTGCCGATTCACCGTGACCCTCCGAAATTCGAGGACCTGAAGACTTCACAGGAAGTCCTTTACACAGGAATCAAGGTCATAGATCTTCTCGAGCCCTATCTCAAGGGTGGAAAGATCGGTCTTTTCGGTGGTGCCGGTGTGGGCAAGACTGTCCTCATCAAGGAACTGATCAACAACATTGCCAAGAAACACAACGGTTTCTCCATCTTCGCCGGAGTGGGGGAGAGAACCAGGGAAGGCAATGACCTTCTTCGTGAAATGATAGAATCCGGTGTCATCAAGTATGGCGATGAATTCGTAAAGAGCATGGAGGAGGGCCACTGGGACCTGTCCAAGGTCGACAGGAAGGAACTCGAAAAATCTCAGGTGGCGATGGTTTTCGGGCAGATGAACGAGCCGCCGGGAGCCAGGTCTTCCGTGGCACTTTCCGGACTTACCCTTGCCGAATCTTTCCGCGATTCCCGGACAGGAGACGGACCGAAGGATATTCTTTTCTTCATCGACAACATATTCAGGTTCACTCAGGCAGGTTCGGAGGTGTCCGCCCTTCTTGGACGAATGCCTTCCGCCGTGGGTTATCAGCCTACGCTTGCGACCGAGATGGGCCAGATGCAGGAGCGAATCACCTCGACCAAGGATGGTTCCATCACATCCGTGCAGGCAGTCTATGTGCCTGCCGATGACCTTACCGACCCTGCTCCGGCCACGACCTTCTCACATCTGGATGCCACTACCGTCCTCAGCCGAAAGATCACCGAGCTTGGAATATATCCTGCTGTCGACCCGCTCGAGTCGACTTCCCGCATCCTTGATCCGAACATTGTCGGTGAGGACCACTACAACACGGCCCAGAGGGTCAAACAGATTCTCCAGAAGAACAAGGAACTTCAGGACATCATCGCAATCCTTGGAATGGATGAGCTTTCCGATGAGGACAAGCTCACTGTCAACCGTGCCCGCCGTGTGCAGAGATTCCTGTCCCAGCCGTTCTCTGTGGCAGAGCAGTTCACCGGCGTGCCTGGGGTGATGGTGGACATTCAGGACACCATCGACGGATTCCGCAGGATTCTTGACGGAGAGGTGGATTACCTGCCGGAGCAGGCCTTCCTCAATGTCGGAACCCTCGAACAGGCCATCGCCAAGGGTGAGGCGATCCTTGCCAATGCGAAGTAGGGATGCAGGAAGTTCACCTATAATAGAAGATAAGATTTACGGATGGAGACCAAGAGTTCACAGATAGAGACCAAGAGTTCACAGATGGAAGCCAGGAATTCAACGCTGGTTCTGAAGGTGATCAGCCCGGAGAGGACATTGCTTGACTGCAGTGTCCGGTCTGTCGAGTTCTGCGGCGCCCTTGGACCGTTCATGGTCCTGCGTGACCATGCGCCTCTTGTCTCTTCACTCGAAAGCGGTCCTGTCAGATATACCACTGAAGACGGCACCCGGGAGGAAATCCTTGTCCGGTCGGGTTTCGTGACCGTCAGCAACAACAGAATCATCGCTTGCGTGGAATTATGATCATGATGAAAAGGCTTTTGTGGACACTCATTCTTCTTCTCCTGCTTCCTCTGGCATTGCCGGCGGAGGACGGGAAGCCTTTGGACATGAATGAATATCTCTACGGCCACGTGGGTGATTCCTACGAGTGGCACATCACCACTGTCAACGGTCACGAAGTCAGCATACCGCTACCGGTGATTGTCATCAGCAAGCAGGGACGGGGCGTGCATTGCTTCAGTTCGCGGCATCTGCATCATGGCAATGAATATGCCGGATTCCGCATTGCGGATGAGGGGAAATATTCCGGAAAGATTGTCGAAAGGGCTTCTGACGGTTCGCTTGTCAGGCCTTGGGACTTTTCGGTCACCAAGAATGTGGCAGGTCTGCTCATCAACAGCCTTGTCCTGCTGGTCATAGTCCTCGGCTGCTCTTCCTGGTACCGGAAGCATGATGCCTGCGAAGAGGCTCCCCAGGGGGCTGTAGGCCTGTTCGAGATGCTGGTGACGATGGTTGAGAATGACATCATAAAGGATTGTGTAGGCGACGACTACAAGCGTTATTCGCCTTATCTGCTGACGGCATTCTTCTTCATATTCATAAACAACCTGATGGGCATCGTGCCTTTCTTCCCCGGAGGGGCCAATGTGACTGGCAACATTGCGGTGACGCTGGTACTCGCGCTGTTTACCTTCTTCGCCGTCAACATATTCGGAAACAAGCATTACTGGAAAGACATTCTCTGGCCTGATGTGCCGACCTGGCTGAAGGTTCCGCTGCCTCTGATGCCGGTGATCGAGATCATAGGCATGTTCACAAAGCCTTTCAGTCTGATGATCAGGCTTTTCGCCAACATCCTGGTGGGCCATTTCATGCTCCTCGGTGTGATTGCCGTGATTTTCCTCACTGCGAAGATGGGCATCGCCCTCAATGCCGGTCTGAGTGTCGTCGCCGTGGTCATCGGTGTGTTCATGGACTGTCTGGAACTTCTGGTAGCCTTCCTTCAGGCCTATGTGTTCACCATGCTTTCGGCGGTGTTCATCGGAATGTCAAGGCAGCATGCGGAAACGGAATAAACAACAATAACAATAAAACATAGTATCATGTTACTCACAACAATTCTTCAAGCAGGGTTATCCCTTGGCGTATTCGGAAAGGCTATTGCTGCCGCTCTGGCTGCTTTTGCCGCCGCTTTTGGAATCGGAAAGATCGGAAAGGCCGCCATCGAGGCAGGCGCGCGTCAGCCGGAATATGCCGGACACTATAGAATGACCGCAATCATCGTCGGCGCCCTTGTCGAAGGTGCCTGTCTGTTTGCAATCCTTGTTTGTCTTATTGCCAGCTAGCAATGTCCCTGGTAACTCCTGATTTCGGTCTGATTGTCTGGATGACGCTGATTTTTGGCATCGTCTTCCTGGTGCTTGCCAAGTGGGGCTTTCCGATGATCACTTCCTCCGTCCGTGAAAGGGCGGAGAAGATCAATGCGTCCATCAAGGCGGCAAAGGAGGCCGAAGAGAGTCTCAAGAAGCTCGAGGCGCGTCAGACTGAGATGATTGCGGAGGCCAGAAAGCAGCAGGCTCAGATTCTCAAGGAGGCATCTGCTTCGGCCGGGGCAATCATTGCGAAGGCCCAGTCCGATGCCCGGGAGGAGGCCGAGAAGATTCTCGCCCAGGCCAGGGACCGGATTGCTGCCGAGAAGGAGAGCGCTCTGGCCGACATCCGCAACGAGGTGGCGATGCTTTCAGTCAGCATCGCCGAAAAGGTGCTCCGCAAAGAGCTTTCCGAGCAGTCCAGCAACAGCGCTTTCCTTGCTTCGATTGTCGATGAAGCGACCGGAAAGGCTTCGGATCCATCCAAGATGAACTGATGAACGAAGGAATCATAGCATCACGTTATGCAGGAGCCTTCCTGCAACTGGTCCTGGAACATGGGTCCGGCGCTTCAGTCGTGCCTCAGGCCAGGGCTATGCTTCGCCTTGTGGAAAGATTGCCGCAGCAGGAGTTCTCGACTGCATGCCGGTCTGAGATGAAGGCGGAAGCTATTGTCGCCATGTTCGGGAAGGCTTTAGGGAATGTCCCGCTGGAGAAGGACCTGTGCAGTTTCATCTCGCTCCTGGTCTCCAACGGGCGTACGTCGATGCTTCGTGAGGCGCTCAGAAGCTTCCTTTCAGAGTATTACAAACATGAGGGCATCAGATGCGGCGTTCTTACCGTAGCCAGGGCAGATGAATCGCTTCCGGTCCTGGAGGCAAGGCTCCGCACTCTGGTACAGAATGAGTTCGGCTGTACCCTCGAACTTGAGACACGCGAGGATCCGTCCATAGTGGGTGGTTTTGTCTTCGCGCTTGAGGACTATCTGCTTGATGCCAGCGTCCGCAGGAAACTGGATGTCATACGCAAGCGGTATGTCGAAAACAACAGAAGATTGATATAGCAATTTTCATATTACTTAGCAATGGCGCAGAATAACATATTGAAACCGAGTGAAGTCACGGATGTCCTTCTCCAGCAGCTGAAGGAGATTGACACCTCGGCCCGTTTCGAAGAAGTAGGACGTGTGCTCCAGGTCAGCGACGGTGTGGCCAGGATGTATGGCCTGACCAATGCCGAAGCCGGAGAACTGCTTGAGTTCGAAAGCGGTGTGATGGGTGTGGTGATGAACCTCGAGCTTGACAATGTCGGAGCCGTTCTTCTCGGTCCGACTGATGAGGTCAGTGAAGGAATGACGGTCCGCAGAACCGGCAGGATCGCTTCAATCAAAGTCGGAGAGAAGATGCTGGGCAGGGTGGTGAATCCTCTCGGAACACCTCTCGACGGGCAGGGAGCCATTGCCGGTGAACTGACCGACATGCCTCTTGAGCGAAAGGCCCCGGGTGTGGTGTTCCGCCAGCCTGTTACAGAGCCGCTCCAGACAGGTCTGAAGGCGATCGACGCGATGATCCCTATCGGTCGCGGCCAGCGTGAGCTCATCATCGGTGACCGTCAGACCGGAAAGACGGCCATCGCTATCGACACCATCATCAACCAGCGGGAGAACTATCTTGCCGGAAAGCCGGTCTACTGCATCTATGTAGCTGTAGGTCAGAAGGGTTCGACTGTCGCCAACATTGTCGAGACTTTGCGCTCGAAAGGGGCGATGGACTACACCGTAGTCGTCGCTGCTACTGCTGCAGATCCTGCCGCCATGCAGTATTTCGCGCCTTTTGCCGGTGCTGCCATCGGAGAGTATTTCCGTGACACCGGCCGTGCGGCCCTGGTGGTGTACGATGACCTTTCGAAGCAGGCGGTGGCCTATCGTGAGGTATCGCTTATCCTCCGCCGTCCTTCAGGCCGCGAGGCTTACCCGGGAGATGTCTTCTATCTCCACTCCAGGCTCCTCGAGAGGGCTGCCAAGATAATCGACCAGCAGGAAGTTGCCGAGCAGATGAATGATCTTCCGGACTCCCTGAAGGGCAAGGTACGTCCCGGAGGCTCTCTTACGGCCCTCCCTATCATCGAGACTCAGGCCGGTGACGTCTCCGCGTATATTCCTACAAACGTCATCTCGATCACCGACGGCCAGATCTACCTCGAGTCGTCCCTCTTCAACCAGGGACAGCGTCCGGCTATCAATGTGGGCATCTCCGTCTCCCGAGTCGGTGGAGCGGCTCAGGTGAAATCCATGAAGAAGGTGGCCGGTACCCTGAAGATCGACCAGGCTCAGTTCAATGAACTCGAGTCGTTCTCGAAATTCTCCTCGGATGTGGACAAGGTGACGGCAATGGCGCTGGACAAGGGAAGGAAGAACAATGCGATTCTGATTCAGCCTCAGTACTCCCCGATGGGAGTCGGCGAGCAGGTCGCAATCCTTTACTGCGGTACCCACGCCCTGATGTCCGAGATCCGTCTGGACCAGGTGCAGGAGTTCCAGACTGTCTTCCTCCAGGCCATGAAGGCTGAGCATCAGGATGTCCTGGACAGCCTTGCCGCCGGAATCCTTGACAGCTCGATCTGCAGCACGATTGAAGAAGTTGCCCGTAACGCGGCTGCATCATTGGAATAGGATGGCTTCTCTGAAAGAAATAAAGGGCAGGATCGCTTCCGTGCGGACAACGCTGAAGATTACCTCAGCGATGAAGATGGTCGCATCCGCCAAACTTCACAAGGCCCAGCAGGCGATTGGGAATATGCTGCCGTACGAGAAGCAGCTCCATCGCATGCTGGTGGACCTTATCTCAGCCGCCGAGGCAAAGGGCAAGGGGACTTCGGAATATTCATTGACGACCGCCCGTCCTGTCAGGAAGGTGGCCATCGTGGCTTTCGCATCCAATTCCTCCCTTTGCGGCGCATTCAATTCCAACGCCGTCAGGACTGCCCTCGAGGTGGTCAATGAATATACCGCTGCAGGTTTCTCCTCCTCCGACATAACTGTCTATTCTGTGGGGAGGAAGATGGCCGAGGACATGAAGAAGGCCGGATTCGGAAGCCCTGAGGATTTCACATCGATGTCCGCCAATCCTTCCTATGAGGCTGCATCCGCCCTGGCCTATGAACTTCTGAATGGCTTCACTGAGGGCAGGTTCGACAGGGTGGAACTGGTGTTCAACCATTTCCATTCGACCTCATCTCAGCCGAGCATGCGTCAGACTTTCCTGCCGATGTCCATCCCTCAGAAGGAGGAATCGATGCTCGATCCGGGTGACCTCATCGTCGAGCCATCGGTGCAGGAACTGATGGAGATACTTCTTCCCAAGGTGGTGTGTCTGAAGATTTATTCGACCCTTCTGGACAGCAATGCCGCCGAGCATGCGGCCCGTACCGTGGCCATGCAGACTGCTACCGACAATGGCAACGACCTGCTTTCCGAATTGACCCTCGAGTACAACAAGGGCCGTCAGCAGAAGATTACTTCCGAGATTCTGGACATCGTCGGAGCGACCCTCCAGTAGGGTCTTTCGATGCCCTTTTCTGGCCGCGTCGATCTGGCGCGTCGATTCCTTATTGACGGCTGTTAAGCAGCGACGGAGCAGTGTTCCGTCGGGTTGTGCGTCGGCATCAGTTCCTATTCGGGCTGTCAGTTCTCCGGGTACAGCAGGTAGGGCTTTCTCATTTCCTTGAATGCCTCCACGTCGGCTGACCATCTTGCGGCGATGCTGTCGGCATCGGCGCCATCCAGGATCATTTCCCTGACGTAGCCCTGTCCGGCAAGCAGTTCGAAATGGTTGTTGCTGCTTCTCCTCCCAGATCTGTTCCAGGGGCATCAGCCGGAGATCCCTTCCGTGACACTCCTGATCCTGATAGCGAGGGTGTTTCGCTCCCGGAATGCTCCGCGGTGTGAAGGAGAATCCATATTCGGAAGCATCCAGGTCCGGATGGCCGAAGACTTCGAAAGCGAAGTCCGTGCCTCTTGCCGGAGTCGCCACCGTGCCCTCGAAATAGCAGGTCGAGGAGTAGAGGTAGACGGATTTCATGTCCTTGAGATTAGGGGAAGGAGGCAGGATGAGGCAGTAGCGCATCCCTCTGGTGTAGTTCCTGCAAGGAATGACTTCCAGCTCGCATTTCAGGTCGCCGTCGATCCAGCCTTCTCCATTGATCATCAGGGCAAGTTCCCCGAGGGTCATGCCGTGGACGGTGCAGATCGGCAACCAGCCTATTCCCGACTTGTATTTCATGTCCAGGATGGCTCCGTCCACATAGAACCCGTTCGGATTCGGGCGGTCCAGAACTATCATTTTCTTGCCGTATCTGGCACAGGCCTCCATCAGATGGTGCATCGTGATGTAGTAGGTGTAGTACCGAAGACCGACATCCTGGATGTCCACAAGGAGGATGTCGAACTTGTCCATGCTCTCTGCCGACGGGAGATGGGTTCCGGTCTCGTAGAGCGAAAGGATCTCTACACCGGTCTGTTCATCCACGCTGCTCTTGACGTGCTCTCCGGCATCTGCAGTGCCTCTGAAGCCATGTTCGGGGGAGAAGATGGCGGTCACGTTGACACCTTTTTCCAGCAGGGCATCGACGACATGCTGACCGTATTCGATCTTTCCACCGGGCCTTGAAGGCTCCAGGAACGGAATCATCGCCGCCTCCTGAAGCTCGCGGCAGTTGTCTGCCGGATCGAAGCAACCTCCATATTCGGACATCACGTCATGCAGTCTGGACCCGTTGACCTTGTCCCCGACGATCCCTGTCTGGTTGCTGAATATGGCGACTCTCTTCCCTTCGATCAACGGGAGGTATTCGCCGAACAGCTCGTCTCCGAGGATGATTCTGCCGCTGTCTTTTGCTCTCAGACCCGCCACCGGAAGAAGGATGGCGGCAGCGAGAATCACGGTCTTCCCAAATCCCTTTATCATGTTATGTGTCAGATTGACTTGTGCTCGGTGTTTTCGGCCTTTCTGGCTGGCTTCCTGGTTGCCTCAGCCTTTTCCGTCGTGATTGTCAGCGCCACATCATCGGTGTTGAGGCGGATTTTCAGCCATTCCAGCAGCTTCGTTTCTTCCTCTTCCTTCATTTTTGAAGAAGTCGTCGCATTGACGAAGGTCGTTTTTCTGAGGGCCAGGCTGTCGGTGCTCACGCTGCTTCCCCTGCTTATTCCTATCGTTTTGACCGACGGGTAGAAACTCTTGGCTTCCTTCGCGATCTGGATGTACGGGATGCTGTCGTTCTGATATTCACGGAGCTCTGCCTTCAGGCTCTCGACTTCCTTTTCCTTCTCTGCCAGCTGGCGCTCGGTGTTGGCGTAGATGTCGTTGACGATGTCCGCAACAAGCAGGCTCTTCGAGGATTTGTTTTCCTTGATGCTGATCTGATCCTCCCTGATGCCGAATCCGTTGGCGGATTCCAGAAGCGCCGCTTTCTGCTCATCGTCCAGCTTGTCACCGCTGAGGTATACCTCGAGAAGGTATCTGCCCTTTTCGTGATTTACGGTGTAGTCGTAGATGATTGCGCTTTCAAGGGATTTGTTGTTCTGGACGAAGGCGGCGGCCCTTGTGTCGAAGTCGTTGTTCCTGATGAGGACAATGGCGGACAGGATGCTTGGGATTATGAATATGAGGGTGGTTCCCATCATGATGAACTTTGTCCTCTTGCGGACCTTCACGTCCTGATATTCAGCCTGATGAAAGCCGAAGGCCTTCGTCATGACATAGGTTGCGGTCGCGATGAAGACGCAGTTGATGGCGAAGAGATAGAGCGCTCCGAAGAAGTGGTTGAAATTGCCGTTGGCCAGTCCGAAACCGGCTGTGCACAGAGGTGGCATGAGGGCTGTTGCAATGGCCACTCCGGCGATCACCGTACCTTTTTCCTTCCTGCACTGCTCGAACATTCCGGCTGCCCCGCCGAACAAGGCTATGAGTACATCGTAGATGGTCGGGTTGGTCCTGGCCAGGAGTTCGGTCGGATTGGACAGGTTGAGAGGGGTGATCAGGAAATATAGGGTTGCGGCGAGAAGCGCGATTCCCATCATTACGGCCAGATTCTTCAGCGAGGTGACCATGAACTTCATGTCATTGGTACCCAGCGAAAAGCCTATTCCGAAGATCGGTCCCATCAGAGGAGAAACGAGCATCGCGCCGATGATGACCGGGATGGAGTTGACGTTGAGGCCTACGGATGCGATGACGACCGAGAATGCGAGAATCCAGGCGTTCGGCCCGCGGAAGGAGACGTTGCTGCGGATCTGGGCCTCGGCTGTGTCTGTGTCGAGATGCCCCGTCATGCTGAAGGTGTCTTTCAGCAGCGATTTGGTTCTATTGAGTACGTTCATTGTTTTCGCTTTCTGCAAATATAACAAATTCTCCATACTCGCTGTCCATCCCCGTCCTTGTTGCCCGCAATGACCGGTTGCCGGACCTCACAAATCCCTTACTTTCTGCACGCTAAGTAATGTAATATAGTCTGATTATCATTTTTTTTAATAGAAATTGTCATCTTTGCAGAAACCAGATAACACCGGATTTTCTGTAAGTTTCTTCGAGTATGAAAAAAGTTCTGTTTCTTTCCCTTTCAGCAATTTTGCTTTTGAGCTCATGTTCCAGGAATCCGAAGGAGTATCGGATGCCAGAGTTCCGTACTGAGAAGGACGCGACTGTTGAACACATTTCCAAGCCTTTGGAAATAATGAATCCCCATAGGATTTATGAATATGAAGACAAGATCATCCTGATCGCCTATGTTGGGAAGGGCGAGGACACCTTTTACCTCTATGACAAGGCCACGGGAAATCAGATTTTCTCCGGAATCAAGTTCGGAAATGGCCCCGGCGAAGTGAACGGCGGACTGTACAATGTCAGTTTCGACAGCGGAGTCCTGTCATATTCCGACATCCAGGTTGGCGAGCGTCTCTCATTCAATGTCAGCGACTTCCTGTCCAGGGGCTACGAAGCCATTTCCGTCGACTACTTTGAAGTGGTTCCTTGGACCGTTGCAGCTGATATGGCAGGCGGGAAGCAGGTTTATTTCGGCGACAAGACTTTTCTCAAGAAAGATTCGCTGGTCGTCCCGCGCATCCGTATGGTGGATGCGAAAGGTGATACCTATTCTTACACCGAAGAGACAATTGATGATGATGCCATCCGTTTCTTTACGTACATGCAACCGTACCGTGCGACCTCTCCTGACGGCAGCAAACTGGCTGTGGCAAGCGGACGTGGCGCAATACTCGAGACCTTTTCCATCGAGTCCGGAATTGAGAACATCCAGACGCGTTACTTCATCAGGCCGGGAATAGAAATCAAAGATATGTCATACTCCTTTACCGATGCAGAGGTCTGGGGCTTCGGCGGTTTGTCGGCTACGGACAAGTGGGTCTTTTCAATCATCGACCTGAAGCATAGATGCATCGACAAGAGCGTACGGTTGATTTTCAATGATATAGCAAAGTTCGACTGGTCTGGTAAGCCGTTGGCGATCTACCACACTCCATACCAGATCAATTGCTTCTGTGTCGATACTGAAGGCGATCTCGTCTATGCGGTTACCCAGGACTCGGAAGGCTGCTATTATCTTTCAAAGATCAGCCTGTAGAATGTTTTGCAGACCTGCTGCCGCATGGTCAAAAGAAAACAACAAGGAGACGGCCCGAAAGACCGTCTCCTTGTTTTGCGGAGAGAACGATACTAACCCCCGTTCAAAAACTAAACCCTCAGTCACTCAGGTCCCCTTGAACCATTGAGACAAACTCTGCAAAGGTTATTATCTTTGTCCCCAGATGATTTCTTAGTACAAGCAGGTCCTAGTCACCTGTCACAAGATAATCAGCGGGGATGCTTTCAGCCATTGAAAGAAGATATAAGTCCTTTATATCACGGATTGCAGATTCTGCATCTGCATATCCATTGATGCATCTGCATTTAGCAAGTATGAGTTCAAACAGATTGACAATTGCCTGTAACCCTATTTTACCAAGGAATTTTGGACGGAAGGCAACATCCCTGAGTTCAGAGAGCAAGGCATCAGACACATAAATCTCCAAATCCTCCATTTCAATGATTTCCCTGAGGATGGTCAATCTTTTAC
>SFMU01000020.1 GCA_004552965.1 Bacteroidales bacterium
AGTTCCACAAGATAGTCTCCGTCGTCGATACCAGGAAGGACCACCTCGATTGTGTCGGGAGCGTAAAGCTTGTCGCCGGAGGCGGAAACCGTGGTCCGGAAAAGGGAGACAGGCTTCCTTTCATCGGTCTTCAGGGTCAATGTGACCGACCGGAGATTCCGGGCCAGGATCCGCACCGTGTCACGCTCGAACTCTACGGCAAGGGCCTTCGCCTTGAGAGTGCCGATCATATTCTCAAAGGTCTTCACCTGAGTGGCAATGAGCCGGTCTGTGCCTGAGCGGTAAGTCTTTCGTTCTTCTTCATACTCCCGGCAAAGGGAGAGAAGGTCCTCGTAACCTGGGGAAGCGGCATCCGCCCTGTCAAGACTGTCCTTCAGGCAGGTGACATATTCACCGAGGGCCAAGAGGCGGACAGCCTGTCCCCTGTGCTCTCCGGCGAAACGGAGGCATTCTTCCATGCTTTTTCCGTACGGAATCCGGTAAAGCGATTTCCGGTAGTCAAGGTACTCCTCCAGCGGGTATCGTCCCGAGCAGAGGGTACGGAGAGCCCTGAAGGCCTTCCCTTCCGGATCGAAGGCCTCATTCTCCGAACATACCTTCCAGAGGCAGTACTCGAAATCATCCTTGACCAGGGAGATGACAACATCCTCCATCGCGCCATCAGGCAGAGAGAAACCAGTGTAGAATGCGGTGTTGCGTCCTGTACGCAAACGCGATTCGCTGGCCAGGATCGAATCTGCCGGATACCCTTCGCCGCTCCTGCGGAAGAAGGTCACTATCGGCTCGTCATATTCGTCGATCCTCCTCTCAAGGTCTTTCTCCAGACGCTCGGAGTCCTTCCAGTTGCGGGAAACCGCGACACCGAATGCTTCGGTCGCAGCATCGTAGAAATCCTTGTGGAGCCTCTTCGCGGCAGCCTCATCCCTGATCCGCTCCAGAACGGCAAGCTGTTTCAGCGGCATGTCCGCCTTTCTGAATGCATCGGCTTCTTTCCACAAAGAAGTCAGGACATGGCCTTGGGAATCAGGAGTGGATCTGGAGGTTTTCATGTTCGAAGGAAGAGAGAAAGCGGCAATTACGGCAATCGCCGACAGAATCAGGATTGAGAAAATCTTTTTCATGTCAGTTTGAAGCATTGTCAGAAAGAGGGCGGCACCAAATACTGTGCCGTTGCCTAACGGCGGCGTTTCGGCCTGAGTATGGCCACAGCCTCGCTCACGAGATATGTACTTCCGCCCACGAAGACCAGAGGCTCCGGAGCGCCTTCCCTTTCGGCAGCCTTTGCCAGGGAAAACGCAATGCTCAGGGCCGACTTGACATCGGCGGCATCGTAGACCCGGGCCTTCCCCCTGCCGGTACGGGCGCAGAAGTCGAGATAGCGGGCAGTGAGTTCCTTTTCAGGCAGGGCGCGCGCGATTTTCGGGTTTGTGAATATGTAGGTGGCTTCCCGTGGCATCAGAGGCATGATCCCGTCCAGGTCCTTGTCCGACATGACAGCATAGACGATGATCAACGAGGAGCAATCCCCTTCGGACAGGAGCGACTTCAGCTGGGAAAAGTTCTCTTCCAGGGCAGCCGGATTGTGACCGATGTCCGCGATCACTGCAGGATGGTGGCTCAGCCTCTCCCAACGGCCGTGGAAGTCCATCCTTGCAGCCGTATTGCAGATTGCCTGGATTTCAGCCTCGGGTTTCCCTGCAGATGCGTAGAACGGCATCCCGGACAGGATGTCCAGGGCAGCGAGCACGGTCCTGAGATTCTTTTCCTGATACTTCCCGCGCAGGTCCATTTTCCGCAGGATGCTCTTGCGTCTGTCCCAGAACACCGGTTCGGAATCCTGGGCGAAGGACAGCGGACAGAAATCAGCGGCGGCAGCTTCGAAAACCGGCCTTGTCTGCGGAAGGTACTCACCGACCAGAGCCGGAACCCCGCGCTTGAATATTCCCGCTTTCTCGGAGGCTATCTCGCCGAGGGTGCTGCCGAGCAGGGCGCAATGGTCCAAGGCGATGGAAGTCACCACCGACAGATCCGGGGTGATGATGTTCGTGCTGTCCAGACGGCCTCCCAGACCCACTTCCACGACTGCGACATCCACTCCCTCGTCGGCGAACCACTTGAAGGCCAGGCCGGTGGTAATCTCGAAGAAAGAGAGGTCGAGCCCGTCCATCAGCGGTCCGTTGCCGCAGAGGAATGAAAAGGCATATTCCTTTGGAATAAGTTCTGCCGGCTTGTCTCCGTCCTTGATCCTCATCCGCTCACGGAAATCGATGATGTGGGGCGAGGTGTACAGTCCGACCTTGAGGCCTCGGGCTGCCAGGACGGAGGCGAGCATGTTGGCGACGGAGCCCTTTCCGTTGGTACCTGCGACATGGATGGAGCGGAACCGGCGGTGAGGGTCGTCGAGAGCAGCGGAAAAGCGTTCCATACGCTCCAAGCCAGGCTTGTAGGCCTCGGAGAAGGAGACTTTCTGCACGGAGGGGAACCTTGAGTAGATCGACTGTATGATATTATTGTATTTTTCTTCGGAAAAAGTGTCCATGTGTCTTGCCGTTCTGTTTGAACTGTTTCCAAATTTACATATATTTACAAAGAATTACACAGAAGTTGTTTTGATTTTTTACTACAGCCAATCTTTCAGGATTCTTCAGAGAACGGCCCGTATCATCTCACAGGGATTTTCCCGGCCATGTCATTTCTAAGCCAAGCGAAAAAATGAAGGAAAACAGATCCGCTCTTCATTCGACCTACATCATCGACGGGATTCAGCAGAAACTGACTCCTGCCGAAATACTTGACGGCTGCCTCCGCGGTGAAGAAGAGGACAGGAGACCGTCCGGGACCTTCGATCCGGTCATCGACGAGACCCTGGACCCGGCTCCGGCCGCTGCCAGATTCGACCCGGCAAGAGCCGGCGAGTACCTCGAAGGCATTGCCCCCCTGACCGGACGGACGGAGGACTGCCCGATGGAATATTCAGACCAGTACACCAGAAGCCGCATCTCGGGGGCCCTGCTCGATGCAATCTGGAGGAAGGGGCATTTCCGTCTCGAAGACCTTTCGCTCGATGCGGAATGGGAATGGAATGCAGGCAGGCTCGGGAATATGGCGGCGTTCTACTCTTCCGCAAAAGCCGCAGCAGACCAGATCGACAGTCTGGGAATATGCCTGGGCGGATATTCATATTCAGAAAGCCCCTCCGAAGGCGGCCGCGTGACCTTCAAGGTCGAGGCTGCTGAAAGGGACCCGGAAGAAATCGTGGACGATACCGAGATGGAGGAACTTCTTGCCCCTTCCCCGTTCGGAAGCGAGTGCCCTTCCATCGGTCATGGCAGGCTGACGCCTGAAACGGCAGCGAAAGACCCTGAAAGCTGGCTCATCCTCATCCCTTTCGACTCCTGCGATTTCCGGCTTGGCAGTTCACTGCTCTGCAAGGCTTTCGGGAGCAACGGAGATCCCTATCCCGAGATCGGCGACGCGGACTATTTCATGGACTGCTATGAGGTCGTCAGGGAGTTCGTGGAGGACAAGGTGGTCATCGCCGGCCAGACGGTAGGTGCCGGAGGCCTGATGGCCGCAGTGAAGAAGATGCTCCCGGAAGACACCGCCATCCAGCTGGACATCAGCGGGATAATGAGCGCCTATGGAGAGAGGGATGCCGTCAGGATCCTGTTCTCCGAGGTACCGGGGGCACTCATCCAGATAAGTGACATCGACTATGACTATGTCGACGCTGAGCTTCTGCTTCAGGACATAGCATATTACCCGATAGGACATCCCCGGACAGGCTCCGGAGGCATCACGCTGAGAAGCGGAGGGGAAAGCGGAATCTCAGGCATTCTCCAGTCGCTGCTCAACAGCCAGACCTCGGAAGGGGAAGATTGACAACCATACCCGTTTCACCAATGGCAAAGAAATATGCAAATGCGCCTTCTGCAAGGAAGGCGGGCGAAAAGCCCAAGATTTTTGTTCTTGACACGAACATCATCCTGCATGACCACAAGGCCATCAGGAAATTCAAGGACAACGACCTGGTCATACCGGTCGTTGTGATCGAGGAACTGGACAAGTTCAAGAAAGGCAACGATGCGCTGGCTTTCAATGCACGAGGCTTCATGAGGGACATCGACAGAATCACCGAGGGACGCTCCTTCGGCAAGGATGGAGTCCCGATCGGAAAGGATTTAGGGAAGATCAAGATCGAGCCTTGCCATCCTTTTCCGGAATCGCTTGCCGGTCTGTTCTACGATGACATTCCGGACCACAGGATTCTCTCCACTGCCATCTGGGTGAGGGACAACAACCCCGACAGGTTCGTGGCTCTGGTGACCAAGGACATCAACCTCAGGATGAAGGCCAAGGCTGCCGGCATGGAGGTTCAGGACTATCTTACGGACAGGGTAGAGGAGGAAAAGGTAGAGAACTCTGCGAAGGAGGTCATATTCATCGACTCCCCTGCCGCCGAGACTGTCTCCGCCCTGGCTTACAGTCCCCAGACTGCTGTCGACTGGAGGCAGATTTCCGAAAGGGAGCCGAAACCGAACCAGCTGTACAAGATCAGGAATGAAGGAGGCGCTATCTGCGCCAGGTACGATGCCGATGCCGGGAAAGTCGTCCTCGTCAAGACGAAGTCCGCCTACGGCATCAGACCGAGGAACGACGAGCAGAAGTTCGCCATCGATGCCTGCCTCAATCCGGAGATCCAGCTGGTGTCGATGACAGGAGGCGCCGGAACCGGAAAGACCCTTATTGCCCTTGCCTCTGCCCTGGAGCAGGCCAGGGACTATGAGCAGATCATCCTGACAAGACCGACAGTGGTGCTTGGCAACCAGGAGATCGGTTTCCTGCCGGGTGACCAGAAGACAAAGATGAGTCCTTTCGTCCAGCCGCTGATGGACAATCTCAACGTGATAAAGTCCCAGTTCAGGCCTTCGAGCAAGGAGGCTCTGAAGATAGAGGAGATGCTCAAGAGCGAGAAGCTCCTCATCTCTCCTCTTGCTTACATCCGCGGAAGGAGTCTGGGGAAAGTGTATTTCATCTGCGATGAGGCCCAGAACCTCACCCCGCATGAAATCAAGACAATCATCACCAGGGCCGGAGAAGGCACGAAGATGGTTTTCACCGGCGACATATTCCAGATTGACCAGCCTTACCTGGACAAATGGTCCAACGGTCTGACGCATCTGGGCGAGAAGATGGACGGCCAGAAACTGTTCGAGCACATCTTCCTCAGGGTCGGAGAGAGAAGCGAGCTTTCGGACATCGCATCAAAATTGTTATAACGGATACTTTTTATTACTTTTGTGCCTTATTTCAAAACGGATTCATCAAATTCAAAACAGATAACTGATATGTTCGACAACAAGAAACGCGTTTATCGCTTCGGAGGAAAGACCGCCGAAGGCGATGGACACATGAGAGAACTCCTCGGCGGCAAGGGTGCAAACCTTGCCGAAATGAGCAAGCTCGGAATGCCTGTTCCTGCAGGTTTCACCATCACCACAGAGTGCTGCGCTGAATATTATTCCCTCGGCGGAGGCTACACAGAAGAGCTCAAGAGGGATGTTGCAGAAGCCATGAAGGCTACCGAAACCATCATGGGCAAGAAATTCGGAGATCCTTCGGATCCGCTTCTGGTGAGCTGCCGTTCAGGCGCAAGAAGTTCGATGCCAGGCATGATGGACACCATCCTCAACATCGGACTCTGCTCGGAGACCATCCCGGGAATGATCCAGAAGACCGGCAACCCGAGATTCGTCTACGATGCTTACAGGCGTCTCATCATGATGTACTCCGACGTCGTCATGGAGAAGGCAGAGGGCATCGAGCCTGAGGACGGACAGGGCATCCGCCAGCAGCTTGACAGGATGATGATGGACCTCAAGGAGGCAAAGGGCTACAAGTCCGACACCGACATCACCGCTGAAGAGCTCAAGGATCTCTGCGAGAAGTTCAAGGCAAAGGTCAAGGATGTTCTCGGAGTCGAATTCCCTGACACCGCCCAGGACCAGCTCTGGGGCTCGATCGGAGGCGTGTTCAAGTCATGGAACGGAAAGAGGGCCATCGCCTACAGAAGAATCGAGAAGATTCCTGATGACTGGGGCACAGCCGTAAACGTACAGTCAATGGTGTTCGGCAACATGGGCAACACCTCTGCCACCGGCGTGGCATTCTCACGCAACCCTGCCAACGGCGACAACAAGTTCTACGGAGAGTGGCTCATCAATGCACAGGGTGAGGATGTCGTTGCAGGTATCCGTACCCCTAACCCTCTCAACGAGGCCACCAAGACCGAGAAGAACAAGGACCTCGAGTCCCTCGAGTGCGCAATGCCTGAGGTCTACAAGGAGCTTGACGGCATCCGCCTCGCCCTTGAGAAGCACTTCCAGGACATGCAGGACATCGAGTTCACCATCCAGGAAGGACATCTCTGGATGCTCCAGTGCCGTATCGGCAAGAGGACCGGTCTGGCCGCTCTCCAGATGGCAATGGACATGGTCGAAGAAAAGATGATCGACGAGAAGACTGCCGTGATGAGGGTGTCTCCTGCACAGCTTGACGAGATTCTCCACCCTATCCTCGACCCTGCTTCAGAAAAGAAGGCAAAGGTTCTTGCAATGGGTCTTCCTGCCTCACCTGGCGGAGCTGTAGGACAGATTGTCTTCACTTCCGAGGCTGCCATGGAGGCCGCTGCAGGAAACAGAAAGGCAATTCTCATCCGCGAAGAGACCTCACCTGAGGACATCGAGGGCATGCGCGCCGCTGCCGGTATCCTTACCACCCGCGGAGGTATGACCTCACACGCCGCTCTCGTTGCACGCGGCTGGGGCAAGTGCTGCATCGTCGGCTGCGAGTCCATGAAGATCAACTTCGCCCAGAAGACCGTTTCATTCGGTGACATCGTCCTCAAGGAGGGTGACTGGATGAGTCTCAACGGCACAAAGGGTCTCGTCTACGGCGAGCAGATCGCGACAATGGACGCTTCCGAGAATCCTCTCTTCGTCAAGTTCATGACCACTGTCGACAAGTTCCGCAAACTCGGCGTCAGAACCAATGCCGACACTCCGGAGGATGCCAAGAAGGCCTTGAGCTTCGGTGCGGAAGGCATCGGTCTCTTCCGTATTGAGCACATGTTCTACGGTGCCAACTCCGAGCTTCCTCTTGCCAAACTCCGCAAGATGATCCTCTGCGACACTGACGAGGAAAGAAAGAGCGCTCTTGCCGAACTCGAGCCGTTCATCAAGGCCGCAGTGAAGAGCACAATGAAGATCATGGACGGCAAGCCGGTAGTCTTCCGCCTTCTCGACCCGCCTCTCCACGAGTTCGTTCCGAAGTCCGAGGACAAGAAGGAAGAACTTGCAAATGAGCTCGGTGTCTCCGTCAGCGAAATCGAGAAGAGAGGCGAAGCCCTCCACGAGGTCAACCCTATGATGGGTCACCGCGGAGTACGTCTCCATATGTCCTACCCTCTCATCGCCGAGACCCAGTACAGGGCAATCTTCACCGCCACTGCCGAGCTTATCAATGAAGGTCTGAATCCTCATCCTGAGATCATGATTCCTGTCACCATCTCAGCCCGTGAGCTCAGCTTCCAGAAGGCAATCTGCGAAAGGGTAAAGGCAGAAGTCGAGGGTACCACCCGCCAGTTCATCACCTACCAGTTCGGTACGATGATCGAGATTCCTCGTGCCGCACTGACCGCTGACCGCATGGCACGTGCAGCCGAGTT
Organism: Bacteroidales bacterium; assembly: GCA_004552965.1. Classification (GTDB taxonomy): domain Bacteria; phylum Bacteroidota; class Bacteroidia; order Bacteroidales; family UBA932; genus Cryptobacteroides. The sequence goes on from SFMU01000020.1 coordinate 7,727, forward strand.
CTTCTCCTTCGGTACCAATGACCTTACCCAGATGACCTTCGGCTTCTCACGTGACGATGTCGGAACCTTTATGGGCGAGTACCTCGGCAACAAGATCCTGGATGCAGATCCGTTCCAGACAATCGACACCAAGAGTGTCGGCAAACTTGTCGAGACCGGTATCCAGGGAGGACGTTCCAAGAGGCCGGACCTCAAGTGCGGTGTCTGCGGAGAGCATGGTGGAGATCCTGATTCGATCAAGTTCTTCAACCAGATCGGTGTGGACTATGTGTCCTGCTCACCGTTCCGCGTGCCTATTGCCCGCCTAGCCGCCGCCCAGGCTGCAATCCAGCAGAGTAAATAGCCATCTCTTCAAAAGCTGATAATGAGTATCATCATTAATGAATATAATTAATAATGAACAAAATTAAATTATTAATTATCAGCACTTTCACAATGGTCTGCGCAATTTCCAATGCGCAGACCATTGTTGCTTCAAAAGCGACATCAAACACTGTTTCAATTGCTGTAAGGGATTCCGCCAGCACAGATCCTATTTGGGGAGCCGTAGTTACTGTTTATGACAAGAAAGACTCATTGATCAACCTTACGGATGCCAATGGCCAGGTATCTATTGACAGGTTCAAGATCAAGTCCGACAGCATCACAATCAAAGTCAGACAGATGGGGTATTTCGAGAAAACACTGCGAGAGCCACTTGCAAAGAGCGGGACGACCTACTTCACAGTCCTGCTCAAGGAAGACCCTACTACTTTGAACGAAATCATCATCAAGGCAGACGCTGTCGCAATGGTGATGCGGGGCGATACCACAGTCTTCAATTCAGCAGCTTTCAAGACCATGGAGGGGGATGTCCTCAGGAAAATGCTGGAGCAGTTTCCCGGTGTGAAAATCGAAGGCGACAACGTGATGTTCAATGGCCAGAGAATCAATCGAATCCTCTTGAATGGCAAGAACATGTTCGGGAAAGACATCGGAAACGCGATGGACATGGTCCTTTCCAAGGAAGTCAAGTCCATCAAGATTTACAACATGGATTCTGTTGATGACTTGGCCAAGAACAAGACAGAAGCCAAAGAACGCGTCATTGACGTCCAGACCTGGAACCCGATCAAGAATATCAGCGAAATAAACAACACGCTCCAGGCAGGAATCATAAATGGCAACCAGTCTGAGTTCAACGAAAGAAACAGTTTCAAGGAAAGTCTGAAATTGGGGTATTACTCGCTTTCCAAAATGCCAAGAATCACCGCAGATTTTCTGGCTCAGAACAACTCTAGCGAATCTTCCTCACCACTGAGGCAGTACTCCGGGGCCATTTCCATTGCAAAAGAGTTTACGCAGAAAGGAGGTTATTCTGCGAACCTTTCATTCAACTCGCAAAAGGGAAAGAGCCATTCAGAAGAAAGCATTGTCCATTCTGCACTCAGTGCCTGGCCCGACAGGAAGGACTCTACGATGAAAGACGAAAGGAACAACGGCAAAAACCTGAACCTGACCGGCAGAGCCTACAGGATTTCGGGCAAGAATATCTTCGAAGTCTCGGGGGTCGCTTCCTATTCGGATGAAGACACCTTCAACCGCAATTTTGCGACCATCGACAATAACGGAGAAATTACCGGCTATGACAGAATCAGGTCCAACAATCAAACCGGTGCGAGTGTCACCCTGCATGCAGGATACACAAGGAAATTCGCCAAAAGGAAAAGGACCTTGAAAGTGCAGCCGTCTATTTCTTTCGCATCAGCAAAAGGAAACGGGCTTTCCATCGACACCACGACATACACAATAAGCCGGGAATGGCTGGTACGCGACAAGCAATCGTCTTCCCTTGTCCCGGCAATCAACATATACTGGACAGAGCCTTTGGCCAAGAATACGCTATTGGACCTTTCTACAACATGGAGTTACCGGCAGGTTGACATGCAAGACCTCAACACTGACATGCAATCGGGCAGGCTGGACCTGAACCGGACTCAGGATTTCTTGCAGAAGAATCTGAAACAGACCGTGTCTGGCAAGATCAAATACGGAAGGCTCAATGACGGACTTTTCATCAGTTCCGGTATTTCTCTGGTAAGGAATGCGATGAATGTCAACGAAAGAGAGTCCCTGATGAAGGACTGGAGCAAAGACTACATCATTCCTGCAGCGACCCTCATTATCGGATACACTAAGAAGAGTTTCAACTTGTATGCAGAGTACGTGGAAGAGGACAACATGCCCACCCTGTACCAGCTGAGAAACGTCCTGGACTATGCTAACCCGTTGTATCTCTCCGCAGGTAACAACGATCTGAAGATGCCGGTCAAGAGGACATTGGACCTGAGAGCGGGCCTTTCGTTCCCGAAGAATGCGATGAGTCTTGTCATGAGTCTGAATGCCGGTTTCCAATCCAACAAAATTGTCCAGCAGACTATCTATTACCAGGAGAGGGAATATCTCGAAGAGTATGGCTATTATGCAGAAAAGGGTTCCTGCCTTGCCAGGCCGGTGAACATCTCAGGGGCTTACAACCTGGTTTCTGCAATAAACCTGGACAAATACTTCTCTTCAATCCATTCAGACTTGTCACTGACTCTCGATTACAATAGATCCAGCGAGCCTTTCTTTATTGAAACAGACAGGCATACCGAGCTGAATGACACATATTCATTGCTTTGTATGTTCAAGATGAATTCTGAAAAGCATCAGCTCATGTTTATTCCGGAACTCTCCTATGTGGAGGATGCCCTCGACGGAGAATTGAGCTATTCCAGCCTGAGTCCATCATTGTCAGCAGAATACACGCAACGGATAGGAGAGCATTTTGAATTCAATGGCCATCTGTATGCTTATGCTTCATTCACAAACAAGAAGGACTTGAACTATTCGAATCTGACATTGGACAGCAGTCTTTCATGGCTGTTCGGAAAGGACAACCGGTGCAGAGTCTCGGTCTTCGGCAAGAACTTGACAAACTCGCTGGGAGGATGGTCAAACTCAGTGACGCAGCAGTTTGTCCAACACGTCACTAATCAATACCTGGGACGCCAGTTCGGCATCGGATTCACCTACATATTCTCAAAAAGGTAACTCAATTGCCTTCAGGGTTCGGCCGGAGCCGCAAAGGAGCGCATCACATCGACTTCGAACTCATTGCCGGTCTGGGAACCTGCCCCGCCGTCATAGGCCGAGTTTTTCATGTGGACCGCAGCGATGTTGTTGACAGGATCGATCCAGAAATGGGTCCCGTAGGCACCGCTCCATCCGAATGTACCTTCAGGAAGGACATAGCCCTCACCGGTGACCACACGGACTCCGAGGCCCCACTTTATGATGCCAGGCATCACTGTGTCGTCAACCACCGGCTGAGAATAGAGGGCAAGTGTCTTTTCACTGATGACCTTCTTGCCGTCAGCGGAACGTCCCCCGTCCAGGAACATCTGAGCGAACTTGATGTAGTCCTCTGCAGTAGAGGCGAGGGCGGCCCCGGCAGCATGATAGGCGGCAGGGAAACTTTCGAAAACACAGCCCGGGATCTTGGCCACGTCGCAATTGGCTCCCTCGGGAGTACGGCCATGCATGGCCACCATCCTTCCCCACTGATCTTCAGATGGTTCGAAGGTGGTGTTGGTCATGCCGAGCTTGTCAAAGATGTTCTTCTTCAGATACTCCTCGAACTCAAGACCGCTTACCTTCTCCACAACCCTTGCCGCCACGTCGAAGGCGCCTGTACTGTAGGCCTGTGCGGTACCCGGCTCGAAATCCAGAGGGCGGGTGGCGAGGAAGGCAACGGCGGAATCGAGGGTGTACCTTGAGATAGCATCGCCCGGAGGAGTGACCTCCCCCACTCCGCTGGTGTGGGAGACAAGCTGGTAAAGCTTTATCGGATTGACGGCCGGATCGCCGCTGACAGTCAGTCCGTTCCGATCACGGACCAGAGAGCCGGACGAATCCCTCAGTGCAACATTCATCCGAGCGAACTCGGGCAGATAATCAGAAAGGTTGTCATTGATGTCCAGGTGACCCCGGTCGTGTTCGATCAGGAGGGCAAGGGCCGTGACAGGCTTGGTCATCGAAGCGATCCTGAACACTTCCCCACCGCACAGAGGCGCGCCACAGTCGACGCCCTTGAGGCCGTAGCATTCGTTGAGGACCTCTTTTCCGTTCTGATAGACGATGACGTGCGAACCGGTAAGTCTGCCGTCTTCGATTCTTGCAACCTGAGAGGCGCTGACGTGGGCCTTGAGACTGTCCGCGTCAAGCAGATTGGCCGCTTCGTCGACCTTGGGCGAAGCACAGGCCGCCATCATGAGACAGACAGCGGCGACAAAGGTGTGTTTCGGCATATTCATAGGCTACTTTTCCCTCTTCTCCATCAGCGGCACTGAAGAGAAGCCCTCCGGACGGTCGTAAAGTTCGCAGTGGCAATCGCCCAGATGCTTGACCTTGAATCCGTTGGCCTTGTACTCTTCATAGTTGAAAGCATTGAGCTCATCGATGGCGATCTGGTGGAACTTGTCGAAGTCAGGCCACCACTCCCAGCCGCTGCCGAAGTTGTTGTAGAGGAAGGCGTCGGCACACTGCTTTCCGAGTTCAGGGGTTACATAGAAAGCGCCCATCGCAAGGACGTTCACTCCGTTGCCGGTAATGGCGCGGAATGCAGCCGGTACCGACTCGACCACACCTGCATGGACTCCCGGGCACTTGCTGGCAGCAATGTGGATGCCCATTCCGGTACCGCAGAAGATGAGTGCACGTTCAAACTCTTTCTCAGCGATGTAGGCACCCACGCGGAGACCTATCCTGTGGAACATGAGTTCGGTGTCATCCGGGTCTGAATCAGCCTTGACGCCGACGTCGGTGACCGTCCAGCCTTTCTTTTCGAGATACGCCTTGATTTCTTCCTTGAGAGGATAACCTGCAAAATCCGCAGCCATGAGGATCTGCTTGTCTGCTACTGTTTTCATCGTGATGTCTGGTTATGGTTATTGTTTCAGTAATATGTTATAAATCAGTTGCTTCTGATTTGGACAAGACTTCCGAGGTCGGGTTTTCTTACGGAGCAGGAGCGTAGCCATGGCCGCGTGACTGATGAGGAAGGAAATCCGGACCGGAGAAGCGGATTCACAAATATAGCAATTTGAAGACAATAACTCAAGTTTCGCAAGTTGCAAGTACGTATCATTCAGTGGACTTTCCACCATACGCGAACTTTCGCTCCCGTCATGTTCATTGTCCACGCTACCCTATCCCTAAATCCCTTTCCCCGGGAAAGGGACTTACCTATCGGCCTATCGGCCTCCAGATAAGGTTGTTTCGCAATTGCGAAACTTAAGACAATAACCTGCACCAGATGTGAATAAGATTTCCGAGGTCAGATTATCTTCCGGAGAAGAAGCTATCTTGAGCCCAGATACAGGAACACCATTCCAAGGATGACAAGCAGGAGATCCACGGTCTTGCTGCGAAGATTCTTCTCCCTGAAAACCAGCGCCCCGAAGAGGAAACTTACCACTACGCTGCTGCGGCGGACCATCGAGACAATGGAAATCATCGCACCAGGGAGACTGAGAGCGTAGAAATAGACGAAGTCGGCAATGCTCAGGAATATGGAGATGAAAGGAATCGACCAGCGCCAGCGGAAAGGAGTCGTATGCTTGCGGGAAGGATACCAGAGGAAAACCATCATGATTCCCATCAGGACACACTGGTAGAGATTGTACCAGCCCTGCACCAGCATCTTGTCAAGTCCCAGACCGTCAGGATTCATCAGGTACTTGTCGTACAGACCGCTGACAGCCCCGAGGACAGCCGCCCCGACCAGGGCGTAGATCCACACATCGTGTTTGAAATCGATACCTTCCTTACGGCTGCTCCTGCCCAGCATCACAAAGGAGACGGCAGCCAGGACGACACCTGCCCATTGCCAGGCATTCAGCCTTTCCCCGAAGACGAGCATCGCACCGACAAGCACCATCACGGGTCTGGTCGCATTGACAGGCCCGACAATGGTCAGAGGCAGATGCTTCATCGCAAAGTACCCGAGCATCCACGAACTCAGGACAATCACACTCTTGAGAATCACCCATTTCTGTTCATCCCAGTTCCAACCGGGAGAGACTTTGAATATGCTGCCGTCCAGACAGGTCCCGAAGTTGGACAGAAGGATGAAAGGCAGGAATATGAGGGTGCAGAAAAGGGTGTTCAGAAAAAGGATGGGGACTACGGCATTGCCGTCAAGGGATTCCTTCTTGAGAGAATCATAAAGGCCAAGCAAGATGGCCGAAACAAAAGCAAGTGACAACCACATGGCAAAACCGTTTGCCCGAAAAGCGGACAAACGGCCACAAAGATACTTTATTATTGGCTATCACTCAAAAAATATTGAGACTTGTTTTTCACATCCAGAGTCCCAGGTCAGGGATTTTCAGGACCGTGAGGACACAGAACGCAACCAGGGATATCAGCCAGAGCGTGAAGATCACGAAACCGGGATGCCACTTCGGTGCCTTGAGATCGAACAGCATCAGCAGACCCCAGTAGGTCACAAGCACGAACGGCAGGCAGACTATCATCCCCAGCGAAATCCGAATCGGCAGAGTCTTCAGAGTCATCAGAATGACTGCACCCACATCAGGCATTTCCTCAAGAAGTCTGTGATGGAGGAAGGTGTTCCCGATCAGGTCGCCGCCTGCAGCGACGGTTGCAAGGGCAGTAAGACTCAGGATTCCCACGATGAACAGGGCAGCGCCGAAGATTGCCTCGAATATTCGCAGAACCTTGCTTCCCTGGATGTCATTGCCTATGTTCCTGGCAGCTTCTCCTATCTCCATGGCCCCGGACTTGATCCTTTCGCTGATGGCATCCACGGTTCCTTTCTCACCCCTCATGGCATCCCTCTGGCTGACCGTCTTTGCAGCAGGCATGCAGAGCCACATGACCACATAGACGAACGGGAACGTAAAGTTGAATCCCAGTAAACGGATGCCTCCATTGCTGACTCCCACCACGAAACCGATGATGGTAAAGATCACGAAGAAGATCCTGAAGACAAAGGGATCGATGTTCAGGTAGGCTCCCAGGCCACTGCAGACCCCGGCAATCTGTCCGTTGGCCGTGTCCCTGTAGAGTTTTTTGGCAGTCCCTCCCTTGGCTTTGCGTGACTGGGTGTCCTGTCTTGCCGAAGTCGAAGCCTGTCCTTCTTCGGCAGGTGCATCCTCTTCTTCTATGGCCTCAGGACGACCGAGGACCGAAATCACATATTCGACGGAAGACTTGTCCACCACTCCCTGCGGACCGCATTTTTCGATCAGGAGTTCAGCCATCCTTTCCTCGATGCCCTCCATGATCTCCGAGCCGCTTTTCTTCGGCAGATAGAAGGATTCCAATTCATTGAGGTAGTTCTCTGCAATGGAGCAAGCATCGTTCTCGACCGTGAAGACATAACCTCCGATACTCACATTTTCAACGGGTTTCATAATACTATCTAGTGACTTTTGAGAGTGTTTATCGTTTCGACGATTTCCTTCCATGCCATGTCCATCTCGCGAAGCTGGCTGAGGCCTTTTTCCGTGATGCAGTAGAACTTGCGGGGCGGACCCTGAGGGGACTCTTCCCATCTGTAGCTCAGAAGGCCCTGGTTCTTTTCGCGGATCAGCAAAGGATAGAGAGTTCCTTCGACAACCAGCATATTCGCAGATTTCAGTTCTTCCAGGATCGAAGAGGCATATGCCTCCTTCTTTTCAAGGATGCTGAGTATGCAGTACTCCAGCACCCCTTTCCGCATCTGTGAGCGGACGTTGTCTGATATGTTTTCCATAGTGACCGGTCTATTTCTGTGCTGTGCTGAATCTTGCCATGTTCTCCGCCGTAGGAGGAAGACCTCTCATCGAACATTTGTCGGCCGGAGTCTTTGCCAGAGGGACGACTATCCAGAGGACGATGTAAACCAGAAGGCCGGATCCCCAAAGGAGGATTGCAAGCAGCAGGACCACGCGCACGACAGAAATGTCCAGATTGAGGAAGGCTGCGAGACCTGAGGAAACTCCTCCTATGGCCTTGTTGTCGGGGTCGCGGAAGAGGTGGCGCGGTTCTTCTCCCTTGGCACCTGAATATGAGAAATCAGGACCTTTCCCTCCTTTCCGATCGCAGTTCTCCTGCTCCGGAGAGGAATAATCCTTTTCCTCAAACGGTTCTGCTGACCCGTCGGGCATCCCAAGCTGAGCCACAATCCTGTTGACAAGGGCAAGATCGACCACGCGCGACGCGAGCCCACCTGTCCCCTGGGAGAAAAGCTCGGCAAGCCGATTCTCCAGATCCGACATCACTTCATTCCTGGAATCGAGAGCATCCTTCCCCAGCTTCGACTCGAAGTGGTTGAAATAGGACACCAATCTTGAATATGCATCTTCGTTGAAAGCGAAACTTCTTCCTCCGACACTGGCATTTACAACTTTCTTCATATCAATATATTTTTTAACCTAGTTTCCCATGTAACAAGCATGCAATGGCTTTGCCAGGAATGCTGTCCTTTGACGACGCCACGGGCGTGCCGTCTATGTTGACATTGCAAAGATATATAATTTTTCATATACCTTGCAACACAAGGTACTAATTTTTTCAAAATATTTTGCAAAATAAAAGACAGGGAAACGGCCACACACACTCCGTTTCCCTGTCAATTATCTGTTTATCAACTGTTTACAGACCCAGCTGCTTGAAGAAGTCATTCCCCTTGTCATCCACAAGAATGAATGCCGGGAAGTTCTCCACTCGGATTTTCCAGATTGCTTCCATTCCGAGTTCAGGGTACTCAACGCACTCGATGCTCTTGATGTTGTTCTGGGCAAGGATGGCGGCAGGACCTCCGATCGAACCGAGATAGAAGCCACCGTGCTTCTTGCAGGCATCGGTGACAGCCTGGCTGCGGTTACCCTTGGCCAGCATGATCATCGAGCCTCCGTGATCCTGGAATTCATCGACATAAGGATCCATACGTCCGGCTGTGGTAGGTCCCATCGAGCCGCAGGCCATTCCTGCAGGGGTCTTGGCCGGTCCGGCATAGTAGATAGGATGGTCCTTCATGTACTGAGGCATCGGCTCACCTGCATCCAGTCTCGCCTTGATCTTGGCGTGCGCGATGTCACGGCCTACTATGATGGTTCCATTGAGGCTCAGGCGGGTGCTGACAGGATATTTCGAAAGAATCTTGCAGACCTCGGCCATAGGCTGGTCGAGATCGATCCGGACAGCCTCGCCCTCGCCCGCATTGCGGTACTCTTCAGGGATGAGTTCGTAAGGCTTGTCGTCCATCTTTTCGATCCAGATACCGTCGGCATTGATCTTCGCCTTGATGTTGCGGTCTGCGGAGCAGCTGACTCCAAGGCCGATAGGGCAGCTTGCGCCGTGACGAGGAAGACGGATGACACGGATGTCGTGAGCAAGATACTTGCCTCCGAACTGTGCTCCGAGGCCGATCTTCTGAGCCTCCACGAGGAGCTGGTTCTCAAGATCGATGTCGCGGAAAGCGCGGCCTGTCTCATCGCCGGTGGTAGGAAGGCTGTCGTAGAAATGGGTGGAAGCGAGCTTGACGGTGAGAAGGTTCTTCTCAGCTGAAGTTCCACCGATGACGAATGCGATGTGATAAGGAGGGCATGCAGCGGTACCGAGGCTCTTCATCTTCTGCACAAGGAAAGGAATGAGGGTGCCTGGGTTCTGGATGCGGGCCTTGGTCTCCTGGTAGAGATAGCTCTTGTTGGCCGAGCCACCGCCCTTGGTCACCATCAGAAAGCGGTACTCCATGCCTTCAGTGGCCTCGATGTCGATCTGGGCAGGAAGGTTGCACTTTGTGTTGACCTCGTTGTACATGTCCAGAGGTGCATTCTGGGAGTAGCGGAGATTCTCCTCTGTGTAGGTCTTGAAGACTCCGAGGGAAATGGCCTCCTCATCCTGGAAGCCGGTCCAGACCTGCTGGCCCTTCTCACCGTGGACAATGGCTGTGCCGGTGTCCTGGCAAAGAGGGAGTTTGCCCTTTGCAGCGACTTCAGCATTGCGGAGGAAAGTGAGGGCGACATACTTGTCGTTCTCGCTTGCCTCAGGATCGCTGAGGATCTTGGCCACCTGCTCGTTGTGGGAGCGGCGGAGAAGGAAGCTCACATCGCGGAAAGCGGTGTTGGTCATGAGGGTGAGAGCCTCCGGAGTGACCTTCAGCATCGGCTTTCCCTCAAATTCTCCAGTAGAAACCAGGCTCTCGGAGCCCGGGATCTTGTAGTACTCGGTCGTGTCAGGACCAAGCTGGAACATTGGAGCGTACTTGAATGTTGTACTCATTTATTGATGATTAATAAAAAATTATCAGATGTATCTGAATGATTCGACAAATATAGCAAAATAGAGACGATTTCCATAAGGTTCAATATTCAAACAAAAGATCGATTGTCAGAAGCAATTATCCAGCAAACGAATTATATTTGCACAGACCAGAACTTACAAAACTATTGAAACGGTAAAAACCATCTATGAGTATTCTGGTGGCCTGTATGTAAATGGAAAGATAACCAATTACGTGTATGATAGGGTCCAAAAATAAAAAGAAAGCCCCTGTTGCTTTTACGATATCGAGTCGGAATGAAATTTACGGAGCCATACGAATAATAGTAGTCACATGTGTAGTATACCTCTTAACGTTCTTGATGTGCAAGTGGGGACAGTTTTTCCCTGGAAGGTTTATTGATTTGACTATAACCAATTTTCTACTTATAGTGTGTTGGCTTCGTACCATCTTCCGTATCATCTTCAAAAAAGAACCGGAATGGACTGTGTTTGAGTTGAATGAAGACGGCATCTATTGGACAGAGCGTCTTAATAGAAAAGGGAAAATTGTATATTGGGAAGACATTCATCAAGTTGCCTTTTGTCTCAAGGAAGGGGTACCCGCAACAAAAAAGAAGAAGGCCATTCCAGGAAGGGCTGTACATGAAGTCCGACTACATGATGGACGTTCCATCGAAATCGATTTGGAAGATTATATCGGATGGTATAGTTTCCGTCAGTTCAAGAAAGCAATGGTGTTATTCTCGGGAAGGAATGATATATTCGTTAACGAACACAAATTCCCTTACCTCATATTCTTCTGGTATTGTGATTTATTCTATACGAACAACTATAGGTATCCCAAAGAGTAGCTTCACATCGCCGTATTTCATCAGGGATCATCTGGGAAGCGGGGACAATCAAAATAAGAGACAAGCAAGTTCAATATAATAGATATGACCGTCCAAGATTAGAAAACAACAACAAATCAAAAGTCAACTACTAATATGCACCCAGTCAGAGAACGCTTTATCAGAGGGAAATTAATGCCTCATTATCTTGAATGCTTAAGTAATTATACAAAGATTAATGTCAAGGAGAGTGACTTACTTAGCCCAAGCATTTCGGACGGTATCCTAAAGCGTCTTCATCAATTGCGAACTCAGGAACAATATCATGAGATAACTCCTGTTGATTCATTTGAATTGCAAAGAATCCTGGAATCTGTATTCAACCAGGGGGAAGAGTTGATAATCTGGATAAAGGATGCAGATATATGTGGAATGCTAAAAATCCCTGATTTTCGATCAATTAACACAGGTTTTGATCTATGCGTCGATAATAATGGGATTTTAAGCATATTCGATGCTGGATTAACGCGTGAAGTCACAATAGATTACAGCCCTGACGACGATTACGGACAGACACGTGAAGGATGGATTGCCTATGTTACTGTTTATTCTGAATAGGAATATATTCTGCTTTCTGCAAAAAAATGAATGAGGAACATATGATCCATATGGTCTCTGTCGGTAATGATATTGTTGATTCGATAAATGATTATCGAATCAACGAAGGGTGTTTACCCGTTGATCTACTGCAAATTAAAGGACTTGATAAAAGTACCTTGGAGTATTTTTCATATAAGACAGAAAGCGACTCATCCTACACATTGTCATTTGTCACGTTATCTCAAGACGTTATCGAATATGAATCAACCAATGCAACGTGGCAATAGATTAGGGACTCTTTGCTGAATTAGTCGATGTCTTCGACAGGGGCCACGGGGCCGCCTGAGCCTTCCTGCATCAGGTAGCGCTTCATGAACTCATTGAGATCTCCGTCAAGCACGCCCTGAGTGTCGGCAGTCTTGTAGCCGGTACGCAGGTCGTTGACCATCTTGTAGGGATGGAGCACATAGGAACGGATCTGGGATCCCCATTCGATCCTCTTCTTGGTGCCTTCGATCTCCGCCTTCTTGGCATCGCGGCGCTTCATCTCGAGATCGTAGAGGCGGGACTTGAGCAGCAGCAGAGCCTTGGCCCTGTTCTTCGGCTGGTCGCGGGTCTCGGTGTTCTCGATGAGGATCTCCTCATCCTTTCCTGTGTCCGGATCTGTGTAGATGTAGCGCAGACGGACCCCGGACTCGACCTTGTTGACATTCTGGCCTCCGTGACCTCCCGCGCGGAATGTGTCCCAAGAAAGCTTTGAAGGATTGACGGTCACCTCGATGGAATCATCCACCAGTGGATAGACGAAGACCGAAGAAAATGTAGTCTGCCTCTTGCCCTGGGAATTGAAAGGCGAGATGCGTACGAGCCGGTGCACTCCGTTTTCAGCCTTGAGGTAGCCATAGGCATATTCACCGTCAAACTCTATCGTGACGGACTTGATGCCCACCTCGTCGCCTTCCTGAAGGTCGGTGACTGTCACCTTGTGCCCGTTGCGCTCGCCCCAGCGCATGTACATCCTCATCAGCATCGCGCTCCAATCGTTGGCTTCCGTGCCACCGGCGCCGGAATTGATGGTCAGCACCGCTCCGAGGCTGTCGCCTTCTTCGCCAAGCATGTTGCGGAGCTCGAGGGCTTCGAGGTGCGCGACCGCCTGTGAATATGCCGAATCGAGTTCCCTGCTCTCATCGGTCTGGGCCGTCTCGTCAGCAGCGCCGGCAAGACTGTCTTTCGCGAATTCGTAAAGGACATCGAGGTCATCCACCTCAGTGGACACATTGTCGAAACCGGACACCCAGAACTTGATGCCGTTGAGGTTTTTCATGAAGGCTTCGGCGGCCTTCGGGTCATTCCAGAAGTCGGGGGCTTCGGTCTTTTTCTGCAAGGCCGCAACCTGACTTCTCTTCCCGGCAATGTCAATGCAGGAGCCGAGAGTGTCCAGGCGCTGATGCAGAGCATCAATCTCATCTTTTAAAATCATCCGCAGTCGTTTTGGCTTAATGGAATGTGGCAACCCGCCACACTGATGGAATGCAAATTTACGAAATAATTGACGAAAAGGAGTATATTTGCAATATTGACTTTACATGAGCCGATGAAAGGTTCATTATTAAATGATAGGCATTTTCGATTCAGGTTCCGGCGGGCTGTCCGTCCTTAGGGAGATTCTCAGGATTCTCCCGAAGGAGAAGTACGTCTACTACTCGGACAACGCCAACTGTCCCTACGGGGAGAAGAGCGTGGAGTTCATCCGGAACAGGGCACGGGAAATCACCCGCCTGCTGATTTCTAAAGGAGCGCAGATCATTGTCGTGGCCTGCAACACGGCCACCGCTGCGGCGATCTCGGTCTTGCGCGAGGAATTTCCCGTCAAGTTCATCGGTATGGAACCGGCAGTCAAACCGGCAGCCCTGAGCTCGAAGACCGGAGTGATCGGAGTGCTTGCGACCGCCGGCACTCTCAAAGCATCCAGATACCTCAACATCAAGGAGATGTTCGGAGATGGGACAAAGATAGCCGAACACGTCGGCGAGGGGTTCGTGGAACTGGTCGAAAATGGCATTCTGGACGGACCGGAGGCCGAGGAGACAGTCAGGAAAAGCGTCCTGCCTCTTGTGGCGGCGGGAGCAGACAGGATCGTGCTGGGATGCACCCACTACCCTTTCCTGCGCAAGGTCATCGAGCGTGTGGCCGGTCCGGGAGTACAGGTCATCGACCCTGCCCCCGCCGTCGCCAGGCATCTGGCCGAAGTGATGAAGCAGGAGGGTCTGCTGGATCATGAATATGCCGACGTCCCCGCAGCGGAGGAACCGGCGCCAGCAGGACACGGTGCAGCAGGGCAGGCAGCAGGAGAAACTGAAGCGGCACACCCGGCTGCGGAAATCGAACTCATTGCCTCAGGTCCGGAACTTCCGGCCAGAAGGCTTCTCGACACAATCATCAGCGGCCATGCCGGCAGGCAGACCGCCACAAAAGCATAGCAGATGGCAGACAATTATCTCGAAAAAAGGTATGCCGAGGTCAACTCCTGCGGAAAGACGGCATATTCGAATCCTTCAATCGACACCCTGCTTGCCAGGAACAGGAGCATCCGGGGATTCAGAAAGGATTGCCCGGTCAACAGGCAGCAGCTCGGGAGAATCATCGCCGTCAACACCAGAGTTGCGTCGGCAAGGAACCGGCAGGCTCTGCGATTCCGTCCCGTGACAGGAGGTCCGGAGGCGGAACTGATCCTCCGGAACGTAGTGATGGGAGCCGGACTTCCGGAGCTCCATCTGCCTCTCCCGGGCACGGAACCGGAGGCTTTCATTCTGGTCGCAGGCACCGTCAGGGAGGATCAGAATCTCTTCATCGACCTGGGAATATCCCTGCAGAGCATGCTTCTGAAGGCGGTCAGCATGGGGCTCGGCGGTCTGATCATCAGGTCTTTCGACAAGGAGGCCATATCCAGAGGGCTCGGCATTCCGCCGGAGCTGGACCTGCTCTGCATCCTGGCCATCGGGAGAAGCTGCGAGAAGGCGGACACGGTCCCCGTACCGGCCGGCAGTTCCCTGGCCTATTACCGGGATGGGAACGGTGTGCACCATGTCCCTAAACTGAGGGCGGAGGACCTGCTGTTCTGACGGGCGGCGGGCGGCATATTCAGAAAGGCATATCCAGGAATGCATATTCAAATATTCAAAATGGCATATTCATCATTTCACACACATAAAACGGACACAGATGGACAAGATCAACATTTCATACTGCTCTGACAAGTACCAGTACACGATGGGAAAATCCTTCCTCGAGACCGGAAGAAAGGACACCATGGCTGTCTTCAACCTTTTCTACCGCAAAGCTCCGGAGAACAACAACTGGGCTGTGGTGAGCGGCACCGAGGAGGTCATCGAATGCATCCGGAACCTGGGGAACGAGGAGCCAGGATTCTACGAGAAATTCCTTCCGGGCGAGGAATATGCCAGGTTCCGCGAATACCTTTCCTCGATGAGATTCACCGGCAACGTGTACGCGATGCGCGAAGGTGAGATCGCCTTCCCGAACGAGCCAATCGTGATTGTCGAGGCTCCGCTTATCGAGGCCCAGGTGCTCGAGACCCCTCTGCTCTGCATCATGAACCACCAGATGGCCGTGGCCACCAAGGCTTCGAGAGTGTGCAGGGCGACCGACCGTCCTGTCAGCGAATTCGGTTCCAGACGTGCCCACGGTCCATGGGCAGCGACCTATGGCGCCAAGGCTGCGATCATCGCCGGCTGCGCCAGCACTTCCAACATCCTGACCGGGGCGATGAACGGAGTTCCTTCGACAGGGACCATGGCTCACAGTTTCATAACTTCGTACGGGAGCACTGTGGAGGGCGAGCACCAGGCCTTCAGGGACTACATAAACACTCACCGGGGAGAGGGTCTCATCCTTCTGATTGACACCTACGACACTCTCAAGTGCGGAGTGCTCAACGCGATAAGGACATTCAAGGAATGCGGCATCGACGACAGCTACCCTCACGGCTACGGAGTGCGGCTGGACAGCGGAGACCTTGCCTACCTGTCGATCAAGGTCCGCAAGATCCTCGATGCCCACGGACTTTCCAAGTGCAAGATCTTCGCGACCAACTCGCTTGATGAATATCTGATCACGGATCTCGAGCGTCAGGGAGCCAGGATCGACTGCTATGGAGTCGGTGACGCAATCGCCACCAGCAAGGCCGCACCTTGCTTCGGCAATGTCTACAAGCTGGTTCAGATTGACGGGAAGCCGGTGCTCAAACGCTCCGAAGACACCATAAAACTTATCAATCCGGGCTTCCAGATCACATACAGGATCACCAGGAACGACCCTGAGCAGGGCGAGATATTCAAGGCTGACGTGACTTGCCTCCGCGGAGACTCCTTCGCGCAGAAGATCGAGAAGGGTGAAGAATTCACGGTCTATGCCGAGCACGACCGCTACAAGTACAAGACCTTCGAGGCTGGGACATATTCATGGAAAGTTCTTCAGCACCCTGTCATCGAGGGAGGCGAAGTGGTGGCCACGAGGCACACGCTGATGGAAAAGAAGGCCTACTACAATGAGACCCTTGCCCATTTCAGCCCATCGGAGAGGCGTCTGATCAATCCTCACTACTACAAATCCGACATTTCCGATGATCTCTACAGGACAAAACTGAGCATACTCGACACTCTGAACAAAGAAATCGAGGGATTCAGCATAGACTAGGCAGGATATTCACTATATTTGTTTACTCATACATCGACTATGACAAACAAAATTACACATTGTCTGTCAGGATTCCTGTGCATCGCTATCGGAATCCTTCTCTCACAGACAGTCATCTTCGCCCAGCAGTCCCGGACTGTCAGCGGTACTATCACCGACACAGCCAAGGAGCCCCTGGCCGGGGCGGCGGTCACGACAGTAGTCAACGGCAGGACCAAGGGAACCATCGCAGATTCTGAAGGACGGTATTCGATCGAAGTTCCAGGAAAGGAAGTCCTCCTCGAATTCTCCTTCCTCGGGATGAAGACCAAAAAGGTCAGTGTCCCCGCCGGCACCAAGGTCATCAACGTCGTCCTCGAGTCCGACAACAGCATCGAAGAGGCCGTCATCAGCACCGGCTACGGAGTCGTGCAGAGAAGGCTGGACATGACGGGGTCAGCTTACCAGGTCACTTCGGAGGAGATAAAGTCCCTGCCGAAGACCAATGTCGCGAACATGCTCGACGGTCTTGTACCGGGTCTTACGGTGTCCACCCGCCAGGCAGGATCCCGCGACACCTACTCGCTCCGAATCCGGGGAGACGCTTCCTTGAGCGCCAACTGCGAGCCTTTGTGGATTGTCGACGACGTGCCTATCTTCACCGGCAACCTAACCAGCAATTCCATTACCGGAATGAGCTACAATGTCAGCCCGATCTCCTACCTCAATCCGGAGGACATCGAATCCATCACCGTCCTGAAGGATGCTTCGGCAGTGTCGATCTACGGTGCCGACGGAGCCAACGGTGTCATCCTGATCAAGACCAAGAAAGGGTCGGACAACGGCAAGGTCGAAGTCCAGGCCTCGATAAAGCAGGGAATCTCACAGATTGACAGGACCACGTTGCTGCGCCTCTGCAACACGGAACAGTGGTGGACCCTCGCCACGGAAGCATGGACCAATGCCGGTTACGACATGGCGAACTTCCCTTACCAGGACAACGAGTTCAACTCCTATTCGACAACCGACACCGACTGGTACGATGTCTACTACGGCACAGGATATGACACCGACATATCCATTTCCGTAAGGTCCGGAAAGGACAAGTCCAGCAACTATCTTTCATTCTCGTTCCTCAACAACAAGTCGACCGTCAAGGGAAACACCACCAGGAGGTTTTCCATCAGGGACAGGATCACCTATCAGATCGGGAAGAAGCTGAAGGCAGACCTGAACATGAGCATCAGCTACAATGTCAACGACATATTCTCAGTCAGCAAATCCTACACCACCGTGATTCCGATCTTCTCCCCTTACGACGAAGACGGTGTCACCCCGAGGCTTTACAACTACTATAGCAGGGAAACAGACTCCTACAACCCGGTCCAGAGGAAGTTTATCTACAACCAGGTCCCTGAAAGGGAGTTCAGCGACAACACCCAGTACGGACTTGGAATAAATGGCAGCGCCAATCTTGAATACGAGATCTGCAAAGGACTGAAAGCCACCGCGATGTTCGGCATGGACAACTCTATCGCTGCCGAACTGCTGTACTCTCCATCCAACACGCTCAACGGAATAACCTCCTACGAACTGAACGGATACTCCAGAAGAGGTGCCGCCACGACAATGAAGTGGAACAACATCGACAGGCTCAACTTCAACCGCCAGTTCGGCAAGTTCAGGATCAATGCGATGCTCGGTGTCGAGCTGACCAGCAATGTGAGCAGGAATGTCTACAGCTACGGTTACGGATTCCCGAACGACAACATCAAGGAGATTGCCTATGCCATTTCCTCGACCGTGAAAGGCTCCTCTTCCGCCAGCAACAACAGGACTCTGTCCTATCTCGGGTCAGCCTCGGTGGCCTTCGACAACAAGTACATCCTTTCGGCTTCCTACAGGCGCCAGGGCAATTCCGCTTTCAGCACCTATCAGCAGTGGGGTGATTTCGCTTCGGTGGGCCTGTCGTGGAATGTTGACAGGGAAGCTTTCTGGAAGGTTCCGTTCATGGACAGATTCAAGATCAAGGTCAGCTATGGAAACAGCGGCAATTCAAGGGTCAACACTTCTGCGGCATACGGCACCTACACCGTCTCTTCCAGCGACTACTACGGCGGTCTGATGGGAGCTTCACAGGCCTCGGCTCCGAACCCTGGCCTCAGCTGGGAGAAGACAGACATATTCAATCTCGGACTTGACCTGGGCTTCTTCGACAACAGGCTGGGGCTTTCCTTCGAAGGATATGACAAGTACACCCACGACATGCTCTACAGCGGAAGAGTGTCTTCGATAATCGCCAACTCGACAGTCACGAGGAATGTCGGTTCAATGGAAAACATCGGCTTCGAGGCCACCCTGTCGGCCAACATCATCAGGAGGGACAATTTCGACTGGACAGTCCAGATGAACGGTTTCTTCAACAGGAACAAGATCCTTGAACTGTACCAGGACATGCACACGGGCTTCTTTGACTATGTGTGGGTCAAGGGTGCAAGCAAGAATGCCTGGTGGCTGAGCCGCTGGGCCGGAGTGGACCCTACCACGGGAATGCCGATGTGGTACACTGCCAACGGAGACCTCACATATTCATTCTCTTACGACAACAGGGTCCTGCTTCCCGAATATGACAAGCAGCCTGACTTCGAGGGAGGTCTTGTGAACAACATGAAATGGGGGCCGGTCTCTCTGAGGGTGCAGATCAACTACGGTTTCGGCGGTTGGGAGTACCTGAACAACAGCGGAGATGGCTATGATATCCTCGACAACAACACGATTGTAGAGGAGCTCGACCACTGGAGGGAACCCGGAGACGTGTCTTCCAATCCGAAGTTCGTCTACAAGAACTCGTCCAGTTCCACCCTGGGTTCGACCAGGTTCCTGCATTCGAAGACTCACATCCAGCTGAAGAATGTCGCTCTCTACTACAATCTTCCGAAGAGCGTCAGCAAATTCCTTGGGGTCGGTAATGTCGAGCTTTCGCTGATCGGGGACAACCTGTATTTCTGGAGTCCCGAGCAGAAGAAGGGGAAGAACAGCTACAAGACAATGGCCTACACAAGAGGTATCACAAGAGGGGTTTCGGGCCAGATAATCATCAATTTCTAGAGGAATGAAGAACTTTGTACCATACATTGCGGCAATCGCCGCGACCATCTCCTCCTGCACGTCCTTTCTCAATGTAGACCAGCTGGGGAAGAACACTATCGAGGGCTTCTTCTCCACACCGGACGGACTGACGAGCGCCGGTATAGGGCTCCACAGGGCTTTTCTGGAGTATTATGACGACGAATACATCAAGCTGGCCGAGCTCCAGGGCGACAATCTGGACGTTCTGAGAAGCAACTGCAATGAGGCAAACCTCCTTGTCTACGATTTCGAATCAGAAGAGGCACATGATGCCGGACACCCGTACTATGCCTGGAACAAGGGCTATGATGTCGTCACCAATGCCAACCAGATTCTGGAACACGCCCCGAAGCTTCTGGCCAAGTACCCGAACCAGGAAGAGCTGGTACGCAAGGAACTCGGCTATGCCTATTTCGTCAGAGCCGTCATGATATTCAATCTCACCAACATCTACGGCCAGGCCTATGACTACACTCCTGACGCCTCGCACCTGGGTGTCGTGCCTGTCGACAGGATTCCGGGCTTCGACGACAAGCTTCCGAGGCAGAGCGTCAAGGCATGCTATGACCTTGTCCTCTCTGACCTTAACAAAGCCCTCGAGAATTTCGGTGACGACAGCGTGCCATCTGTCTATTATGCCTCCGGGCTGGCAGCCAAGGCAATGCTTGCAAGAGTCTGCCTCTACATGAAAGACTATGCCAGTGCGGCCCGCTACGCGAAAGAGGTGATGGACCGCGTCAGCCTCGTCGGCAGAAATGAATATGTCGACATGTTCCGCCGAGCCCAGAACACTCCGGGAGAATGCATCATGAGGCTGAACACCTACGATGCCGGAAGCGGAATGACTTCATTCTGCGATCCTACAGGGGCACAGGATGCCAGACCGGAAGCCGGCTTTGCAAGCACGTTTGCGGACAACGACATCAGGAAGGAACTGCTGACCTTTGTGGGAGAGGCTGAAGACAAGACCCATGAAGGCCAGAGCTACTCCGCAATCTGCAAATACCTGCCGTTCAAAGGCGGAGAAAGCAACGAATCCAACAGGCGCTGGGATTATCCGCTTCTGAGAGTTTCCGAGATGTACCTGATCCATGCCGAGGCTCTGTGCCTTGGCCCGGACAAGGACCTCAAGACAGCCGCCGACGACATCAAGGCTCTGAGGGCCAGGGCCTTGGGTACAGACCCGTCCACGATAGACATCGGTTATTCTTCAGCCGTGGATCTAGACAGGATCATCCAGGAGGAAAGGGCGAAAGAACTCTGCTACGAGGGACACCGCTTTTTCGACCTGAAGAGACGGCATGAGGACATCGTGCGCCCGGCCACGACGTCGTCGCATCTGAAGACTCTGAAATACCCGCATTACCGCTACGTGCTGCCTATCGCCCATCTGGAGATGCAGGCCAACGAATCAATGGTTCAGAATGAAAACTACTAGCATGAAACCTTTACGCAGATTATCCGGCATATTCACAGCCCTGGGACTCCTCTGCCTCCTTTCAGGATGCGGAACGCATGAGGATGTCCTTTTTGACACGCCTTTCGCGACAGTTTCCGACAAGTCCAAGCTTCAGACTTCCATGACAGTGGACAAGGAAGGGAACAACGTGCTCACGGAGCTCTGCGTGTCAGTCAACGCATCCAGAAACAAGTTCACCGAGCCCATCGTCATCGAATATGACATGATCCTGGGGGACGGCCTTAAGGAAGGCGTGGATTTCAAGCTCCAGGCCAGCACGGCGAGTCCCCTCACCTTCGAGCCTGGGACCTATGACCTTCCGGTCAGAATCCTGTGGCTGAAGAACCCTGACTTTGACGGGAGCAAGGACAACAGTCTCAGGATAAGGCTGAAGTCAAGCAGCCTGGAGGGCATGGTCATGGGATATCCCGGACCCGGAGAAGTCCGAAGGGAATTCTCCTTCCTGAAGAAATAGAATATTACAGAAACAACACATCAGTATCAGTTATGAAAAGAATTTTTGTCTTTCTGATGAGCGCAATCGCAATCGTTGCGACTCTGTCATCATGCAATCAGGAATATGTTCCTGACGGGACTGCCGAACTTCAGTCCATCAAACTCACTTCCAGTTTGAACCCTTCCCTTGATTCCGACATCGTGGGAGCCATCGATGCCGAGGCCAAGACCATCACCTTCGTCATTCCGGAATCAGTTTCCGAGACTTCATTCATCCCGACTTTCACCGTCACCACCGACGACATCTTCAAGGCTTCCGGTACAATCATCGAAAGCGGTGTGACCCCGATGGAAATCACCGACGGCGCAAAGGTTTACATCTCAGATGAGAAATCTTCACTTCTGGTCACCTACACTCTGATAGTCGTTCCAAATGACTTCACGGCCGAGCTTCTCGGTGTCACAATCGCTGCTGAGGACAATTCAGGCCTCATCACCGAGGACATCACCGCTGAAGTGTCAGAGGAGATGATCACCCGCGTCCCTGCAGCAGCCTTCCGCCAGGAACTCACAATCCGCCTCACCGCCACTTCGAATGACAAGATCAAGGTGAACGGTTCCGAAATCAGCGACGGCAAGGCTCTCAATGTTGACACCGCATTCCCTATCGACATCACCGTCACTGACGAAATCGCAGGCAAATCAGCCAAGTACGTTCTCAAGGTCGGCAAGATCCTCAACAACGTCTGCGAACTTGTGGCCACATATTCGAACGATGTTGTCGACGACTATGTCGCCCTTGCGGTAGATGCTGCCAACGATGTCCCTTACATCGTTGTCGGAGAGAACAAGACTGTCGACGGCACAACGACCAAGGCAATGGCAACTGTCCTCAGATTCAACGGAAGCGCACTTGAGACCGTGGGTGGCAACTGCTTCTCCGGAGGACAGACAAGCTACAGCAGTATCGACGTGATCGACGGAAAGCCATATGTCGCATTCGTCGACGCTGCCGCTCCGACCAAGAACAGGGTCAGCTGCATGGCTTTCAATGGCTCTTCCTGGGAGTACGTAGGAGAACAGGGCTTCGGCGCCAAGATTACCGGTCTTTCCTACTACCGATTCGACATGATCCTTGATCCTGTCACCAAGTACCCTGTAGTTGCCCTTACCACTAACGAAGCCCTGAACGGACTTGCAAAGCGCGATCTGGCAGTCTCAGTCTTCGACGGAAGCTCATGGGATGCCAACAAATCGGTTTCGGGAAGAGTCCAGAGGTATTGCTACAATGAAAAGTTCGCACGTTCCAATGATGCTGTCTTCCTTCTTGCAGCGAACCAGACCGAGAAGACTTTCTCACTCTATCAATACAAGGACAAGGCATGGAGCGTTCTCGATGCGGAACTTGTAATCAACGGCACGGCTGACATCTGTACCATGTTCGCAGACCTTGACTGCAGCCCTGACGGAAGCGTTTACGCAACCGTAGGTGACAACAGTTCAGGCAATTACCTCTGCACATTCTACAAATATGACGGAACGGCTCTAGTGAAGGCCTGGAACCCTCTCCCGGGCGTATCATTCGACGACAAAGAGTGCCAATGGGATCTCACCTTCGATGCCAACGGTTCACCGGTCATCGCATGCATCCCTACAGGTGAAACGAATGCCGTCAAATTATTCTGCATGGATGAGGAAACCAAGGACTGGGGCCCGGCAATCGAACTCGGTGAGGCTGCAGGCAGCTACCTGGCTACCGGCAGAGCAGACAACGGCCACGTCTACATTGCCTACAGTGTAGAAGATGCTTCGGGCATCAACACCATCAAGCTTTACAGATACGGTCTCGAGGAAGATATCCTTCCTGAATAGTTTCCTCCAGGACTCAGATTAAAGAGGGCGGCTGACAAATGATTCAGCCGCCTTCTTCGTCTTTATCCCGACATGACCGGAGTGACGGTCGGGGTTGTCCGGGTCGGTCACGTCGGAACGAAGGCGTGACAACGGATACGACCAACAATAAAACAGACACAACTAAAAAGTAAGAGATTTAAGATCAATAGTTCGGTAAAATTATAAAAGTTACACCGCGGCGCGAACGCCGTAGAATAAAAGTTCTTTGAAATCAGTGTTATTTAATCGCATGTTCGGAGATT
>SFMU01000021.1 GCA_004552965.1 Bacteroidales bacterium
TCGTGAGGGAAATAGTTGTATCCGGAAAATGAGTTGCCAAGAGTAAGTCCTCTTGTATATACCGGGATGGAGTAGAGACACCTGTCAGCCAGTACCTGGGAAGGAGAATAGGATAGACCGTTCTTGGCATTGAAATCGCTTTGACGTGCTGCTTCGTCTGCGAGGTCCCCGCCTGTCGGTTTCAATGTAAGAATACCGTTAAAAGCCTGATAATAAAGCCCCTGATACTTATGCCCCTTGTCCCCATACCAATGGCTCTCGATGATATCAGCCTTGACAGTGGTGGAGGAACTGCCACCTCTGACAACCACAGGGACGTTGACGCTTTCGTTTGGCACATAGGATATGTACAACGGGTCCGGAATGGTAATTTCCGGCTGCTCAGGCTCATAGACAATGTGCCAGTCCGGGTCGTTGGCATTGTTCCGGAACTTCAATGTCACCTTGTAGTGGTTGCTTCGTTCGGCATTGAAGTCGCTCGTGACATCCTTTCCGAGCATAAAGCGGTAGATGATCGGGCCCTGGGAACTGTTGTCGGCAGTTCTGTTGACATAGTAACCCTTGACCTCGATGTAGGTACCGTAGGCCTTCTGGTCCTTGTCCCAGGACGCATCGCCCGGGTGATAGCCGTGCTTGGACCCCTTCCCCTGGTTGTTCTCGAAGAAATAGAGGGCCTGAGCAGTCTCGGTATGACCTCCATCATATTGATACACAGGATTTCCCTTGGACACGTAAGGCCAGTCCTGCACAGTGGCTGAGCTTGAATAGGTCAGCATCTCTCCCTCGTGAATGAGCTGGTCGGCCGATGCCGGGGTGTTCTCCTCGCCGAGCGGACAATACTTCGGAATGTCCAGAATCTGCACCGATTTCAGATAGATGTAGATATTGTCCTTCAACTCTGACGCATCGTAGGTCACAGTCACCTTGGACGCCGCCCTCTTCACCCAGGCGTGCAGTGAACCGGTCTTCTTGTTGACAGAAATGACCGGCACCTCCGACGGAACCTCGCCGGTCTCATTGTCGGTGAAGAAACCGAACATCGGATTGTTCGAAGCGATATCGGAACCATTCCATTTCAGTCTGATGGCCTTCAGTTCATCTTCCGTACCCGTGAAGGAAGCAAGGTCATAGTTGGCTACCGCATAGATCCTGTACTCTCCCAGAGGAAGGGCAAGTTTGAAGGTGGAGTGACAATACTGCGATTCTGCGGCACCGGTAATCGATGAGGAACTCAATTCCGAACTGCTGTAGGAATACTCGTCACCCACTGCATTCCCGTCATAGACCTGGACCTTTGTACGCAGTGTACCGTCCTTTCCGTACGCAAGTACCCAAAGTCTGTCGACATGCTTGATGGCATCCCCGGCAGACCTCGTGATGACGTCGCCCAGAGGGCGGAACGACACCTCCATCGACAGCTCGCTCGTCTCCGAAGCCGAAGGAATCTCATCAGGTTCTTCGATTTCGGAATATATGCAAGACGTCATCAGCAAGATTGACGAGAGCAGAAAGAGTATCTTGAGTAATGCCTTTTTCATCGCTATATCATTGGCCGAAGCCTGGATTCAGTATGACTTCCTGATACGGTATGACATCGACAGTCCAGTCAAGCCCATACTGGCCGATCGAGACAAGCACCACCACGTGAGTGTTGCGCGGTAGAGTTTTCACATCAGGGAAATATTCGGAATATTCCTTCCCGTTGAATGTCATACTCATTGAATAGTTGAGGTCATTGTCGGCCTCGTCATATTTACCTTCAAGAAGATAGATTGGTTCGAGAGCGGTGACTCCGTCTCCTTTGTCACCTGCCGTCGTAATGCGTTTGTTGAACTGTTTGCTGAACACGTAGTAGTTGTTAAGGCCCGTGTTCGGCACAATGTAGTCGGAGACTTCGAATGTTCCCGCCAGCGGGTCACCGATGTACTGTATGCGCGGAAGGTAGTATTCGATGTTGGATCCCTTATTTATGGAAAGCGCATTCAGAGTGTTCTCAATGCCTGTCTTGTTTTCGATAAGGAATGTGAACTTGACGCATGCCCTGGTGACGTAAAGATCGGCGTGATAGTCTTTTGCAGGCATCGCGACCTCGTGGCACTCACTCATAGGCAAGGCCGCGGAAGGGAGTTCGTCTGATCCGGAGTTGAGGGAGATCTGCAGTTGGGCAAGACTTTCTTCAGGAAATTTTTTGCCCTGAGCCAGACTGTTGAAGTCGAAGTTCACAATCGGTTCTTCCTGTCCTGTGGGGTTAAGCCTGGTTGCCTTCTCGTTGACGAAAAGATAGACCTTCTTCGTTTCCGGGCCCCAGACACGGAAAGAGACATTCTCCACGCTGAGGTAGGAAGAGCCTCCGGCGGAATGGAAATCCATGAAGCGGTTATGCTCCACCGTACCGTCCGGACGGACTATGATGATACGGAGGGTCTGCATCTTTTCTCCGTCATGCATTGCTCCAACGTAGTCGGACGGATCGAGTGTCGCGCGCGAAACAGGAGCCTCGGGAGTGTTGGAGACCGTCACGGAAATCGTAAGTTCTGACAACAGATCCCCATCGCTCCAGATGTTGCACCCGGAGCACAGCAGCAGCCAAAGGGCTGAAGCAAACACAATGAATATGTTGCCTTTTCTTTTCATCGATCTGTTTCAGGTTTCAGAGTTCTGCCTGATTGAGTCTGACGACCCAGTCGTTCACGATTATCCGGGCGTTGTACCACCTGTTGCCGCTGTCAAGGAAGAAGACCAGAGACCATTCGCTGACCCTGTCCAGGAATTCCTGAGCCGGCATATCCGCATAAAGCTCACTCTTGAGAAGCAGGAGGTAGGTGTTGAGCGGGATGTTGATGATGGTTTCGCCGGTAGCATTGTTCGTGACTATCAGCCGAGGCGAGGTGGCAGTTGTAAGCCGGGAGGTGGAGAGTTCGTAGAAAGCCGCCGAGACCGGAGTCTGGCCATCTTCCTGCGTCCCGATCACTTTCTCTCCGCTGACCCATGGGAGATAGGTGATCTCTCCGGCAGGAACCGGATCGTTGTCAAGGTCCAGAGTGCTGTTGTCGTCCACGATACGGACATCGAAGTCGTCCGCCTTGATCTGCTCCCCGTTCAACTGCTGAAGTACGAAACGGATGTTGTTGGTGTTTTTCTTGAAATATATGGTGTCCTCGACAAAATCATCCCTGCGGAGTTCCACGGTAGTGGTTCCGTAGAACAGAGGATGAAGGGACTTGTCGGAGACCTGCCTGTCACATTTGAGGACAACCCTGCTGTCCTCTGCCGCTTCAGGAGAACGGCTCTTGAACTGCGGCGGGATGAATGATGTCCCGTCGCAGCACAATCCGCCGTAGGCTATCAGAGTGTAAGTACCGGCTTCCAGCTGCTTCCTCATCCTCCAGTTTTCATCCTTGATGACCTCGCCGGTCTCGACCCAGTTGTCAACATAATTGCCCGACTCGTCGAACACGTACACATTGACACAGTGACCTTGTTTGTGGAATGAGTTGACGTACTCCATGTGGTAGTCATAGACAAACCGCAAGGAAAGGCCTCTCGGACAATCGCTCTGGTCCGTGAAGACTGTGTTGCAGGAAACAATACCGGCAAGGGCAAGAAGAGCGGATGCCCCTCTTGCGATCACCGATGACATTACACTTCCTAATTTCATTTCAATGGGAATATCCCGATTCCGCAAGTCACGCCTGCGGAACCGGAATGGAATTATTTAGAATTCGATGTTGTTGATACGAACAGTCCAAGGGAGAACCTTGACGGTGACGTTGAAATAGTAGTTCACGCTCTCGTCAGGATCGTCCGGGTCTACCGGGTCCGGGTCTGGTTCCGGATCTGGATCAGGATTGGTTGGATCCGGAGGGGTTGGGTGACCGAAACGGTTGATAGAGTTCACTGCAAGCTTGTAGACGTTGTTTCTTACGACTGCGAACTCCATGATGCCCATGACATTGTTGTCGAGGTTGTCGTTGTGACGGTTCCAGTAGTAATAGTAGTTGTAGTACTTGCCATTCTTTGCTGAGTAGCCGGTGAAGCCTGCAGCAGCGGCATCAGCACCCTTAGGTTCGGTAGCAGGGGCAGCAATTGTTGCAGCAGCCTGGTTGTAAGCAGCCTGGAGGGTAGCATCTGTACCAGCCTCGGCAGCAGCCTTGACGTCTGACCATGCACCGTAGAGAACGTTGTTGAATACATAGATTCTCTTTCCGGCAGCCATAGCGGTCTTTACTGCATCAGAAGCGGTCTCGCCGGGAGCAAGTTCAGCCTTGAAGACAACACCGGTGGAAACATCGTGCTTCTGAGCGTCGATTCCAGGAATGGTGTTTTCCTTGGCATAGCACCAGATCTTGTAGTCGCCGGTGTAGTTGTCGTCTGTTGTAAGGCTTGCAAGTGAAGTCCAGGTCCAGGTTGAAGGAGCGGAGAGCTGAGCGTTGAAGTTTGCGGCAACCTTGTTGCTCCAGTCGGTATCTACCACCCAGTTGTTAGGGACTTCGGCACCACCTACAACAGCACCTGTTGCTGTTGCAGTTGCATCAGCAGTAACGCGGCGGAACATATAGTGAGCCTTGCTCTGGTTGATAAGTGCGGCCTCGGTGAGAGTGAGGGTAATGCCTGCACCCATATCGAATGCACCTGCCTGCTTGTAGTCAAAACGTGCCATTGAGCGCTCTACGCTATGGGCACCGAGGTTCAGCGGAGTGTTAGGCTGGGTGTAAGGAGCGAGGTTAGACGGGAGGGTAAATTCAGTGGCCGAATAGGCATTGGTCATCCAGAACTTGTTGTCAGCGGTCATTGCAGCGATTGTTGCATCAGAAACCTGATCAATGTCGAAAGCGTCTGGAGCGCTGCAGTTGGCATAGATGTAAACCTTGTAAGTCGCTCCGGCAGTGAGCTCCAGAGAGTTGAAGGATGCAACATAGGTATCGGCACTTGCAGCAGAAGGAGTGACATTCTCTGCGACAAAATACTGACCATCCTTTACAAGGGCGATGTCGACTGTAGAAATCTTGTTCTCCTTGTCGAGACCGACCTCGGTGTCAGGATTGGCATTCGAGTTGGAATCACCGGTGTTGTCAGTCTGGCTCCTGGTGGAGAGCATCTTGACTGAGAACTGCATGTATAGGTTGCCTGAGTTACCTTCCTGGGTAAGAGGCTCCTTGTTGCAGGAGAGCAGCACGAGCATCGCTGCGGCTGCTGTCAGAAAATGATTGAATTTCATTGTGAAT
The DNA here is from genome assembly GCA_004552965.1 of Bacteroidales bacterium. Taxonomy (GTDB): domain Bacteria; phylum Bacteroidota; class Bacteroidia; order Bacteroidales; family UBA932; genus Cryptobacteroides. Next base: position 5,226 of record SFMU01000021.1, read on the forward strand.
TGGAAAATAATTTGAATTGGAAATTATAGTTGTTAAATCTCAACATCAAAAAAAATTACAGGCCTCCCTGAAAGGGAATCCTGATGAAAATGGTCTTGACTTTCTGTCCGACTGAAACAGCATCTTCATTGGTCTTTTACATCGTTGTAAAGATAGAAATTTCGAAAAGAAAAGACAACTGTTTGAACGAACCAAATGTTAAAAAAACGTAAAAAAATGCTATCTGACCGACATTCCCCTGTCAAATAACAGGAAGGCGACCGATTTTGAGGTCCGGTCGCCTTCCATGGTTATTGCCAAGCCAGAGATTTACTCTGCTTTTGCCTCTTCAGCAGGAGCTTCAGCTGCAGGAGCCTCGGCCTTCTTCGCACGGCTGCGGCGGGTCGCCTTCCTGGCTTCAGCCTTGGCGGAAGCAAGAGCTGCCTCGTTGAAGTCGACGAGCTCGATAAGAGCCATGTCAGCGCCATCACCCTGACGGAAACCGGTGTGGAGTACTCTGGTGTATCCGCCCGGACGGTCAGCAATCCTAGGAGCAATGATGCTGAAAAGTTCCTTGACAGCCTCCTTGTTCTTGAGGTAGCTGAATACGGTTCTGCGTGAATGGGTCGTATCTTCCTTTGACTTTGTGATCAGCGGCTCAACATAGGTCTTGAGGGCCTTTGCCTTGGCGACAGTGGTGTTGATCCTCTTGTGCATGATCAGGGAAGAAGCCATGTTAGCAAGCATCGCCTTGCGATGACCATCCTTGCGACCGAGATGATTTATTGCTTTCTTGTGCCTCATGTCTTATACGTTCTTTTTCTTTGGTTCAATATTATACTTTCTCACATCCATGCCGAACTGCAGCTTCATCTTCTCAACCACCTCATCAATCTCGTTCAGCGACTTCTTTCCGAAGTTCCTGAACTTCATGAGTTCGTTCCTTGAATATGAAACGAGGTCTGCGAAAGTCTCGATTTCAGCTGCCTTCAAGCAGTTGAAAGCCCTGACCGAAAGACCGATGTCGGAAAGCTTGGTGAGAAGGAGATGCCTTGTCCTGAGGCTCTCCTCGTCAAGTTCCTTGGTGTCGGACTCGACAGCATTCTCGATTGAGATGTTCTTGTCGTCGGTAAACAGCTTGAAGTGATAGATAAGGATGTTGGCTGCCTCCTGAAGTGCCATATTCGGAGAAATGGATCCGTCAGTGACAATTTCAAGATTCAACTTTTCGTAGTCGGTCTTCTGCTCGACACGCCAGTTCTCGACACTCCAGTTGACTTTCTTGATAGGAGTATAGACTGCGTCGATCGGAATTGTTCCGATAGGGGTCTCGCTGCTCCTCATCTCCTCTGCCGGAACAAAGCCGCGGCCCTTGGTGATAGTGAGAGTGATTTCAAGAGTAACAGACGGTTCGAGTGAACAGATGTGCTGTTCAGGGTTCAACACCTTGAAAGAAGACAATCCCTTGGAGATGGCTTCAGCCGTGAACTCATTTTTGCCGCTGATAACAATGGTGGCTACTTCCGAGTCCTGAGTATCGACCATTCTCTTGAGCCTAACCTGCTTGAGGTTGAGGATGATGTCCTGCATACCTTCGATCACGCCCGGGATGGTGGCGAATTCCTGATCCACGCCCGAGATCTTGATCTGACTGATAGCAAAACCCTCCAGAGAGGCGAGAAGAATGCGACGGAGGGCATTACCGATAGTCTGTCCGTAGCCAGGCTCAAGCGGCCTGAACTCGAAACGGCCAACGGTATCGGTACCTTCGAGCATGATCACCTTGTCCGGTTTCTGAAATGCTAAGATTGCCATTTTGTTTCTTGTTAGGTGTTAAATATTACTTGGAGTAGAGATCGACGATGAGCTGCTCGTTGATGTTCTCAGGAATGTCCTCTCTTGCAGGAACGTTGAGGAACTTTCCGGTAAGAGCCTTAGGATCGAACTCGATCCAGGAGTACTTGCTGGCGGAGGCGACACTGTTGGTGATGACCTCGAGGCTCTTGGAGCGCTCCCTGACTGCGATGACCTCACCAGGCTTGACCTGGACTGAAGGGATGTTGCAGACAGCACCGTTGAGGGTGATGTGGGAGTGGCTTACGAGCTGACGTGCAGCGGCTCTGGTTGGAGCGAGACCCATTCTGTAGACAATGTTGTCAAGTCTTGACTCGAGGAGGAAGAGAAGGTTCTCACCCTTCTGGCCAGGCATGCGGGATGCCTTGAGATAGGTGTTGTGGAACTGCTTCTCGAGAAGGCCGTACATGTATCTTACCTTCTGCTTCTCCTTGAGCTGGATACCATATTCACGCTGCTTCTTGCGCTTTGCAGCGAGACCATGCTGTCCCGGAGGATAGGTTCTCTTCTCGAAATCCTTGTCGCTTCCGAAAATCGGCTCGCCGAACTTGCGTGCAATCTTTGTGCTTGGACCAATATATCTTGCCATAGTAATTCAGAATTAAATGATTAAACTTTACGACGGCCCTTTGGTCTACATCCGTTGTGCGGCATCGGAGTCACGTCAACGATTTCGGTAACCACGATACCGGCATTATTGATGGTTCTGATAGCGGACTCACGACCGGCACCAGGACCCTTGACGAAGACCTTCACCTTGCGCAGACCTGCATCGTAGGCAGTCTTTGCAGCATCCTCGGCAGCAACCTGGGCAGCGTAAGGAGTGTTCTTCTTGGAACCTCTGAAACCGCTCTTTCCGGCTGAGGACCAGCTGATGACCTGACCCTGGTTGTTGGTAAGGGAAACGATAACGTTGTTGAAGGTTGATGAAATATGGGCCTGGCCCGTAGCCTCAACCTTGACAACTCTCTTTGATGTTGTTGTTTTCTTTGCCATAATTCATCAATTTTTACTTGGTTGCCTTCTTCTTGTTGGCAACAGTCTTCTTCTTTCCCTTTCTGGTACGCGCGTTGTTCTTGGTGCTCTGACCACGTACAGGAAGGCCTACACGGTGACGGATTCCTCTGTAGCAACCGATATCCATCAGTCGCTTGATGTTCATCTGGACTGTTGAACGGAGTTCACCCTCGATCTTGTACTCATCGTTGATGAGATTACGGATCAGAGCGATCTGCTCGTCGTTCCAGTCACCGACTTTGATGTCGTAATCGATACCGCACTTCTCGAGGATCTTCCTTGAAGAGCTGCGGCCGATACCGTAAATGTAGGTAAGACCAATCTCACCTCTCTTGTTGTTCGGTAAATCAACACCGGCTATTCTTGCCATAATTTATCTTTATTTGTTTTATTACAAATGAATATTATCCTTGGCGCATCTTGAACTTAGGGTTCTTCTTGCAGATGACATAGAGACGGCCTTTGCGTCTGACGATCTTGCAATCCTCGCTGCGCTTCTTGATGGATGTTTTGACTTTCATATCGTGAATTTTTTTATTTGTACCTGAAAGATATTCTTCCCTTTGTCAAATCATAAGGTGAAATTTCAACTCTAACCTTGTCCCCGAGAAGGATATGGATGAAATTCATCCTCATCTTGCCGGAGATGTTGCAGAGAAGGACATGGCCGTTCTCGAGTTCCACCTTGAACATTGCGTTAGGAAGAGTCTCGATCACTCTACCGTCTTGCTCTATTGCGACTTGCTTGGACATTGAAAAAACACATTAAAATTTACCAGTACTTTCAATATAATCAAATGTCGACAGCTGTTCAGCCTTTCCGTGACGGACAACAACCGTAAGTTCGAAATGTGCGGATCTCTTGTGGTCGGCAGTGTGGACGGCCCAGCCGTTTCTGGCCAGATAGACGCCCCTGCCTCCGGCATTGATCATCGGCTCGATGCAGATGACCATTCCTTCGACAAGCCTCGGCCCGTGGCCCGGACGTCCGTAATTCGGAACGCCAGGCTCCTCGTGCATCGACTTGCCGAGTCCGTGTCCTTCAAGTTCACGGACCACAGAGAAACCATATCCCTCAACATAAGATTGCACCGCGTGTCCTATGTCACCGACTCTGTTCCCGGCCACAGCAGCTTCGATACCCTTGTAGAGGGAAGCCTTAGTGACATCGAGGAGTTTCCGGGTCTCGGCAGACACTTCCCCGACGGGGTAAGTGTAAGCCGAATCACCGTTATATCCTTTGTACAGCGTTCCAATGTCAGCAGTGAATATGTCGCCTTCCCTGAGGACATAGTCCGACGGAAAACCGTGGACGACGACATCATTCACAGAAGCGCAGATCGCTGCGGGAAAACCCTCATACCCAAGGAAGCTTGGAATCGCTCCGTTGTCACGGATAAAGGTCTCGGCCACCTCATTCAACTTCGCAGTTGTCACACCAGGGGCGACCCACTTCCCGACCTCTGCCAATGTCCTGGAAACCAGGATGGCGTTCTCGCGCAAAAGCTCGATTTCTTCCTCTGTCTTAGGTCTTACCATCGTCATTCAATCATCAAAAAACTACATGCCTGAACGTCCGCTGATGCGACCGGTCTTCATCAGACCGTCATAGTGGCGCATCAGGAGATAGCTTTCAATCTGCTGGAGAGTGTCAAGAACCACACCGACAAGGATCAGGAGTGATGTGCCACCGAAGAAGCCTGCGAAAGCGTCGCTGACTCCGAGAATCCTTGCGATTGCAGGAAGGATGGCAATTATTGCGAGGAAAATCGAACCAGGAAGAGTAACTCTTGACATGATGTCATCGAGATAGTTCACGGTCGGCTTTCCAGGCTTGACACCAGGGATGAAACCGCCATTCTTTCTCATATCCTCGGCCATCATCGTCGGGTTGACGGTAACGGCTGTGTAGAAATATGTGAAAATAACGACGAGGAAACCGAATATGAGGTTGTACCAGAATCCGGTGTAATTGCTCAGGGCTGCTGCGACACCTCTGGTCGCGTCAAAACGTGAGAAGAGGAGCGGGAAGAGCATCAATGCCTGGGCGAAGATGATAGGCATGACGCCTGCAGCATTGATCTTCAGAGGAATATACTGACGCACCCCACCGTACTGTCTGTTGCCGACAACTCTCTTGGCGTACTGTACAGGGACCTTCCTGACAGCCTGGACAAGAGCGATGGTGGCAACGATGACCAGGAACCAGACGATGAGCTCGGCAATGAGAGCCATCGGGCCACCGGTAGCGGTGGTCGAAAGCTTGGTACCGATTTCAGTCATCAGGCCGAATGGGAGACGGGCGACGATACCGATCATGATGATCAGGGAGATACCGTTGCCGATTCCGCGGTCAGTAATTCTTTCACCAAGCCACATCACGAACAGCGAGCCGGCCATCAGGATGATGGTTGCGGTCAGGTTGTAGGCGAACCTGCTCCATCCGAACTGTGTCTCAGCAAGGAATGCGGCTGCCGGGATCTGTGAATGGATCGAGGCGATGTAAGCCGGTCCCTGGATACAGAGAATGGCAACGGTGAGGAACCTGGTGTACTGATTCATCTTCTTGCGGCCGCTCTCGCCTTCCATCTGGAGTTTCCTGAAGAAAGGCACGAACATTCCGAGAAGCTGAATCACAATGGATGCCGAGATGTATGGCATTACTCCCAATGCGAAGATCGAAGCATTGCCGAATGCACCTCCGGAGAACATGTTCAGGAGACCGACGAGACCGCCCTGGGTGCTTGACTGGAGCTGCGCAAGCATCGTGGTGTCGATACCCGGAAGAACGACGAAGCATCCCAGTCTGTAGACCAGAATGAGAAGCATCGTGTAACCGAGTCTCGTGCGGAGTTCCTCGATCTTGAAGATGTTCTTGATTGTTTCAATGAACTTCTTCATTTTTATTCACCGATTACGTTTGCCTTGCCACCGGCTGCCTCGATCTTTGAGACTGCGGATGCAGAGAAAGCATCGGCGGTGACTGTGATAGCTACGTTGATGTCTCCATTGCCGAGAACCTTCACGAGTTCCCTGGACTGTGCGAGACCGGCGAGTTTGATATCTTCAAGACCGATCTCGGTCTTTCCGATTTTTTCAGAGAGAGCTGCAAGAGCTGCAACGTTGACTGCCTTGTACTCTACGCGGGTAGGGTTCTTGAATCCGAACTTCGGAAGACGTCTCTGGATTGGCATCTGGCCACCCTCGAAACCGATCTTGTGTTCGTAACCGGCACGTGCCTGAGCACCCTTGGTACCACGGGTAGAAGTGCCTCCTCTGCCGGAGCCCTGTCCGCGGCCAAGACGCTTTGTGTTGTGGGTGTGTCCCTCTGCAGGCTTCAAATTATTCAATTTCATCACTTGTTCCTCCTCAATTTAGCATTCTTCAACTTCAACAAGATGACGAATCTTGGCGAGCTGACCCTCGGTAACAGGAGTCTTCTCGACCTCTACGGTCTGATGGATCTTGCGGATTCCAAGTGACCTGAGATTGGCGATCTGCCTCTGGGTAGATCCGTTCTTGCTTCTAACCTGTGTAATCTTAAGCTTTGCCATATCTGTTCCCTCCTATCCGTTAAACACTTTACTCATAGGAATACCACGCAGACCGGCAACGGTGTAGGCATCCCTCATCTGGGTAAGAGCCAAGACAGTAGCCTTCACAAGGTTGTGAGGGTTTGAAGAGCCCTTTGACTTGGCGAGCACATTCTGAATGCCGACAGACTCGAAGACTGCACGCATTGCACCACCGGCCTTTACACCGGTACCAGGAGCAGCAGGCTTCATGAAGACAACGGAACCGCCGAATTTGGATTCCTGCTCGTGAGGGATGGTTGTGTTGATGACCGGAACTCTCACAAGGTTCTTCTTTGCGTCCTCAACGCCCTTTGCGATTGCTGCAGTTACCTCATTGGCTTTACCAAGACCATAACCAACAACGCCGTTCTCGTCACCGACCACTACAATGGCTGCAAAGCGGAAGTGACGACCACCCTTAGTAACCTTTGTCACTCTCTGGATGGCGACCAGTCTGTCTTTCAATTCAAGATCAGAAGTCTTTACTCTTTTAACATTTGTATTTGCCATAGTCTTTCAATTAGAAAATGAGACCGCCTTCACGGGCAGCGTCAGCCAAACTTTTAACTCTACCATGGTAGAGGTAACCTCCACGGTCGAATGAGACGGTGGTGATTCCTTTCTCCTGTGCGCGGGCGGCGATAGCCTTTCCGACAACAGCTGCGGCGTCGATACCGTTCTTGCCCTTGCACTCTGCAACGAGAGCCTTGTCATTTGAAGCTGCTGCTGCGAGGGTTACTCCCCTCTCGTCGTCAACAACCTGAACATAGATCTGCTTGTTGCTTCTGAAGACAACCATTCTCGGCCTCTCGGCAGTACCATTGACATGCTTGCGGATGCGGTAATGGATTCTTCTTCTTCTTTCAATTCTATTCAATGCCATATCTGTGTCCTCCTAATTATTTAGCACCAGCAGTCTTGCCAGCCTTGCGGCGAAGCTGTTCACCGGCGAACTTGATACCCTTGCCCTTGTAAGGTTCAGGCTTACGGAATGAGCGGACCTTGGCTGCCACTGCGCCGAGGAGCTGCTTGTCTGTGCTCTTGAGGATAAGCACCGGATTCTCACCCTTCTTCACATCAGGAACCTCAGCCTTGATCTCAGGAGCGAGCATGAGCTGGATGTCATGTGAATATCCGAGGGAGAAAGTCAGGATCTGGCCCTGGAGAGAAACACGGTAACCTACACCGACGAGCTCCTGCTTTGTCTGGTAGCCGGTGGAAACACCGGTGACTATGTTCTGCACGAGAGCGCGGTAAAGACCATGCATCGAGCGGTGTCTAGGCTGGTCAGTAGGACGTTCAAACTTGATTTCGTTGTCCTCAATGGTGACTTTGATGTCCGGATCGATCTTCTGGCTCAGCTCACCGAGAGGTCCTTTAACCTTCAAAACGTTGCCAGGGAGAAGCTCTACGCTTACCTTGTCCGGAAGGCTTACAGGCAATTTACCAATTCTTGACATTATTCTTTCGTTTAATATTAATATACATAACAGATAACTTCGCCACCGACGTTGAGGTTCTTTGCCTCCTTGTCAGTGATGACGCCCTTCGAGGTCGAGAGGATTGCGATTCCGAGTCCGTTGAGGACGCGTGGCATGTTCTCTACATCGGCATAGACCCTCATACCTGGAGTCGACACGCGCTTGATGCCCTTGACGGCAGCGGTCTTGGTCTGCGGATGATACTTGAGAGCGATCTTGATTGTGTTGTAAGGGGTGCCTTCAACCACCTTGTAGCTGAGGATGTAACCCTTTTCACAAAGAATCTCTGTGATAGCGACCTTCATCTTGGAAGAAGGGATCTCGACGATCTTCTTTCCAGCGAGATACGCGTTGCGGATTCTTGTAAGAAAATCTGCAATTGGATCAGTCATTGTTCTTTAGTTTTTTAAGGAACCGACGCACGTGGCGCCCGATATCCGATTGTTAATAAATAATGATAATGTGTTTACCTGTTATGTTACCAGCTGGCTTTCTTTACGCCTGGGATCAGGCCACTGCTGGCCATCTCACGGAACTGGATTCTGCTGAGACCGAAAGCCCTCATGTAGCCCTTTGGACGGCCGGTAAGAGAGCAGCGGTTGTGCAGACGTACAGGAGATGCATTCTTAGGGAGCTTGTCGAGAGCAGCCCAGTCACCTGCCTCCTTCAGTGCCTGACGCTTTGCAGCATACTTGGCAACCAGTTTCGCGCGCTTTACTTCGCGAGCTTTCATTGATTCCTTTGCCATATTCCTTAGTTGTTATGTTTCTTGAATGGCAGACCGAATGCTGCGAGGAGAGCGTGTGCCTCTTCGTCAGTCTTGGCTGTGGTTACGAATGTGATCTCCATGCCATGGATCCTAGGGTTCTTGTCGATGTCGACCTCAGGGAAGATGATCTGCTCCTTGAGACCGAGCGTGTAGTTACCCTTTCCGTCCATCTTCTCGGCGATACCGTTGAAGTCTCTGATTCGAGGGAGGGAGATGCGGATGAGCCTCTCGAGGAATTCGTACATCTTCACGTCGCGGAGAGTGACTTTGACGCCGATAGGCATGCCCTTGCGGAGACGGAAGTTGGAAACGTCCTTCTTGGAGGTGGTGAGAACGGCCTTCTGGCCGACAATCTTTGCGAGCTCTTCTGCAGCCTCCTCGACAAGCTTCTTGTCGGAAGTGGCTTCGCCGATACCCTCATTGATGGTGATCTTGACGAGCTTCGGAACCTGCATTACGGTGGTGTAGGAGAACTGCTTCATGAGCTTATCTACGATCTCCTCCCTATAGACCTTCTTGAGAGAAGGTACATAATCAGCTGGAAGTGCCTGGACTTCTACTGGAGTTGCGACTTTCTTTGCCATAATTATTTGATCTCCTCTCCTGATTTCTTAGCGTAACGGACCTTCTTGCCATCAACGAACTTGTATCCTACACGGGTAGGCTTCTGGCTGACAGGATCGATGAGCTGTACATTTGAGATGTGGATAGGTGCCTCCTGACTGATGATGCCGCCCTGTGGCTGCTTTGCATTCGGCTTGGTGTGTCTCTTGACCATGTTGACGCCTTCGACGACAACCCTGTCGGTATCAGGCTGGACACTCAGGACCTTACCGGTGCGCTTCGCGTAACGACCGGCTATGACATACACTGTGTCACCCTTCTTGATATTGAACTTTTTCATGATTCGTTTTTATTAAAGGACCTCAGGTGCCAGTGATACAATTTTCATGTAATTCTCACGAAGCTCTCTGGCGACAGGGCCGAAGATACGTGTTCCGCGAAGTTCACCCGCGCCGTTGAGAAGAACGCATGCGTTGTCATCGAAACGGATATAAGAACCGTCCGGTCTGCGAACCTCTTTCTTTGTGCGGACAACTACTGCCTTGGAGACTGTGCCCTTCTTGGCGTCACCGCCAGGGATTGCGCTCTTGATGGCAACTACGATCTGGTCGCCAACTGTCGCATACCTATGATGCGTACCGCCAAGCACACGGATGCAGAGGACCTCCTTTGCACCGCTGTTGTCGGCAACCTGTAAACGTGTTTCCTGCTGTATCATAATTATTTGACTTTTTCAACGATTTCTACTAATCTCCACCTCTTGGTCTTGCTCAGAGGACGGGTTTCCATGATGCGTACTGTATCGCCCTCGCTGCACTCGTTCTTCTCGTCAGCAGCAACGAACTTGGTTGTCTGCTTGATGAACTTTCCGTAGAGAGGATGAGCTTTCTTTGTCTCGCAAGCGACGATGATGGTCTTGTCCATCTTGTTGCTGACAACTACGCCGATTCTTTCCTTACGAAGATTTCTTTCCATAAGACTGATGATTATTTCTGTTCATTTTCCTTTTCAGCGAGGATTGTCAGCATGCGAGCGATATCCTTTCTGACTTTCTTGAATTCCGATGTGTCCTCCAATGGAGAGATGGCGTGGTTGAGCCTCATTGTGTCGAGCCTGTTCTTCTCGACCTGGATGCGGTCACGAAGATCTGCTACGGACATTTCGCGTACTTCAGATGTTTTCATATTCATTTCTCCATTAATTATTCAACATAATCCCTGCGGACGACAAACTTGGTTGCGATAGGGAGCTTGTGGGATGCCAGGCGCATTGCCTCCTTTGCTACTTCGAGGGAAACACCGTCTGCCTCGAAGAGGATACGTCCCGGAGTCACAGGAGCGACGAAACCCTGAGGATCACCCTTACCTTTACCCATACGGGTGTCGAGAGGCTTGGCAGTGAAAGGCTTGACAGGGAATATCCTGATCCAGATCTTTCCCTCACGGTTCATGCAACGTGAAATAGCCTGACGAGCAGACTCAATCTGCTGCGCTGTGATCCAGCAGTTCTCGAGGGTCTTGAGACCGAAGGAACCGAACGCGAGCTGATTGCCCCTCTGGGCCATGCCCTTCATCACGTTCTTTTGTTCTCTTCTGAACTTAGTTTTCTTTGGTTGTAACATTGCTGTATTACTTTAATAAATCTCCAATTTTCCGAAAAACTAGCTGATTATCAGTGATTTAAGCCAATATCCCCTAGTTTTTGGGATTGCAAAGTTAGCAAAAAAACACGAAAAACAAACACAATTTCAAAAAATATTTCATTTTTTCGACACAAATTCTGAACGGTGAAATTCGTCAGATTCAATCATTTACAAAAGAAGCGGAAAAATTTTTGGCCGCGGTTTTGACATTGGCTGCGAAGGGCTAACTCGATGGCATAGTTTTCCCATGGTCTCCAGTCATCCAAACTGGTGTTATTTTTTGAAGATTACTTAGTACTTTTGCAAGGATGAAACACGGACCGGCATATTCACTGGCAGCCATTACGCTTGCGCTCCTCCTCGCCGCAGGGACAGCCCCGGCGCAGGAAAGGGGTGGCGCGTCGCGTCGGCCTCCGGGTAAGGAAAGGGGTGGCTACCTGGGCTACAGGGTAGAAGCAGGAGACACCGTCTACATGGACATGATCGCTCCGGTCTGGGTGTTCCCGAAAGGAAGAAAGAACACGGCAAACCTAAGGGAATACTACCGTCTGGTGTACAATTTCAACAAGGTGTATCCCTATGCCCTGGCCGCGAAGGAACTGACCAGGGAGGTGGACGCGCACATCGCGCAGAACTCGCTCAGGAGGGCCAGGAAGGAAAAGTACATCAACCAGATGCAGAAGCAGCTGTTCGAGATGTACGAGAAGCCGCTGCGCAACATGACGATCTCGCAGGGCAAACTCCTCATCAAGCTCATAGACCGCGAAATCGGACGGTCTTCGTACAAGATCATCCGTGACTACAAGAACGGCATCACCGCGGGTTTCTGGCAGGGAGTGGCCAAGATCTTCGGCAATGACCTCAAGAAAGGCTACGACCCCAACGGGGAGGACAGGGTTACGGAATACCTTGTGAGCCAATGGGAAAGCGGCGAATTCGACAATCTCTACTATTCAATCTTCTGGGAGATGCCGGAACATCCGGTGATCGCGTCGAAGAGAATCCAGTTCGAGGACTGAGAGGAAACCCAGTCTCCAAGGATCATGAATCTGGCTCCGGACGGAAGCGTCCTGTCGACCTGCGTGTGATAGTGTCCGAATATGAAAAAGTCCACGTGGGAGGCCCTGTCATATTCAAGGGCGAATTGCCACAGAGGTTCTTCCTCGCCCCCGAAGGAATATTCCTGCGACTTGCCAAGGCGGCTGCGCTTCGACCAGCCGTTGCCCAGCCTGAAGGCGAACCATGGATGGAGCATGCTGAAAAGGCGCTGGAGGAAGCGTCCGTGGAAGGCTGCGCGCATCAGTTTGTAGCCCCGGTTGCCCGGACCAAGACCGTCCCCGTGCCCAAGGCAGAACTTCCTGCCGCCGTGAGTGACAGTGACGGGCTGCTCCAGCACTCTGATCCCCAGTTCCGAGAAATAGCTGTAGCACCAGATGTCGTGGTTGCCTTTGAAGAAGAAGACTTCCACTCCTTCGTCGATCAGACGGAGCAGGGCCGCAAAGACCCTGACATAGCCCTTCGGAACGACATCCCTGTACTCGTACCAGAAATCCCAGATGTCGCCAAGCATGTAGAGGGCCTGGGTGCTCCGGGCCGGGATCGACTCCAGAAAGTCCACGAAGCGCCTTTCGCGGGCGGCGGGATCATTGACATCCAGCCCGAGATGAACGTCCGAGACGAAGTAGACATAGCGCCTTTCAGCCATCAGGGAATGAGGGTGTTATGCAATTATGAATATCAGGACTGCTGCCACGAGGCAATAGAGGGCGAACCAGGAGAGCTTTGCCCTGCGGACCAAGGCCACCATCGCCTTGCAGGCGAAAAGACCGGAAAGGAAGGCCGAGACAAAGCCGATGAGGAGGCTTAGCGAACCGGCTCCGGCCCCGAAGACAGCCTCACCCGTGAAGACGTCGAGCAGGTCGAGGAACTGTTCTCCCAGGATCGGGATCAGCACCATCAGGAAGGAGAACTGCGCCATCACATCCCTGCGCACTCCGGTCAGGAGGCCGGTTGCGATGGTGGTTCCGGAGCGTGACAGACCCGGAACGACAGCCACAGCCTGGGCGCAGCCAACGATGAAAGCCTGCAGCACGGAGATGCCGTTGCGGGCCTCGGAAGGGCCTTGCTGCCCATCGGACTGCTTGCGCTTTCCGAATATGTCGGAGAAGAACAGAAGGGCCGCGGTCACGGTCAGGGATATTCCCACAACCAGAAGAGAATCACCGAAGAGAGCTTCGACCTTGTCCTTGAAGAACAGGCCGACGATGGCGACCGGGACCATCGAGACGACGATCTTCAGAGCATAGTCGGTCTGGTCGTTGTAACGGAACTTGAAAATGCCTTTGAGAATGTCCCAGACAGGCTTGCTGAAAACCACCAGGGTGCTCAGGACGGTCGCGAAATGGACCATGACGGTGAAGTCCATGAAGCCTTCGGAATCCACTCCGAGAAGCTCCCTGAAGATCATCAGGTGGCCGCTTGAACTGACGGGCAGAAATTCGGTCAGACCCTGGACAAGACCAAGAAGAAGTGCCTGTAACCAACTCATCTGGCATCCTCCTCCTTGTCAGGTGCCGGCCGGCGCATGATTGCGATAACTATCAGCACCAGACCCGCGATTATCACCAGAGGCGCGGCGACAAGCCTCCTGAAATCGAAGATCGACCAGTTGAAGACTTCGGGGTCTTCGGGAGCCCCGCCCATCATGAGGATGAAGCCCGAGACTATCACGACCAGGCCCATCAGCAGGTGCCACAGGCCTTTGCGGGTGGTCGCCATCTGAGTATTGTCATTCTGTTTCTTCATATTCATCTATGTTGTTTCCGTTCCCGCCGGAATCCGTGGCAGGAGTTTGATTGATGTTCTAGTAATAAAGTTCGTCCTTGGAGAGCGACACGAGCTTGCCCACGACGAAATAGGTGCTCAGCAGACATATGATGATTCCGCTCGCGAAGACAATCCCCATCACCACGAGCAGCAGGTCGAGACTGAATATCTCGAAGAGCTGGACGAATTCCCTTCTGATGAAGAACAGCAGGGCCACGAGCATGGCGATCGCCACCAGGGCCGAGAACATGCCCTGGAAGACACTCTGGACAAGGAATGGACCGCGGATGAAGGCCTTTGTCGCGCCGACCAGCTTCATGGTGTGGATGGAGAAACGCTTCGAAAAGACGTTGAGACGGATGGTGTTGTTGATGAGGACGAAGGAGATGAAGAGGAGAAGGGCTATGAATATTCCAAGCACCATCGAGATCTTTCCCAGGTTGGTGTTGAGCTTGTCCACGAGCGACTGCTGGTAGACTACCTCATCCACAAGGGGCGAGGTCAGGATTTCCTTCCTGATGACGTCGATGCTGTCCGCCCAGACATGGTCTGCGTTCAGGGAGACATCGATGGAGACCGGAATCGGGGAGATTTCGAAGACATTGAGGAAATCCTCTCCGAGCAGTTCCGACATCTCGCGGACGCCCTGCTCAACCGGAATCAGAGTTGTCTGCCTGACGCCCGGGATCGAATCGATGACGCTGCGGAAGGCCATGGCGGACTCCTCGCTCACTCCGGTCTTCATCATCACCGAAATCTGCAGGTTCTCCTTGAAATAGTCCGAAACGCTCCTGGCGTTGACAAGCAGCAGGCTGGCCACTCCCACCAGAAACAGGACGAGACTGATACTCACCACCGTGGACAGCCAGGCGCCCACGAGTCTCCTTCTGATAAGTCTGCTTTCCCCTTCTGACATATTCGCATAGTACTCCAAATTGGTTTCAAAGATAATGAAATATCGAAATATGAAAAAAAATTCTTACTTTTGTGAATCTTAATAATATTATATGGGAAATCCTGTCAAAAGAGTTCTGTTCGTCAATTCGGAAATAATGCCCTTCGTTCCCGAGACCCCGATTTCAAAGGTCGGAAGATACCTTCCGCAGGGGATCCAGGAGCAGAAAAAGGAAATCAGGTCATTCATGCCCCGATACGGTTGCATCAACGACAGGAAGAATCAGCTTCACGAAGTTATCAGGCTGTCCGGAATGAACATCATCGTGGGAGATGTCGACAGGCAGCTCGTGATCAAGGTGGCATCGGTCGCAGCAGCCAGGCTTCAGGTCTATTTCATTGACAATGAAGACTATTTCCGACGCAAACAGATGACTTACGACACCGACGGCAAGTTTTTCGAGGACAACGGACAGAGAGCGGTCTTCTTCGCAAGGGGCGTCCTCGAAACCGTCAAGAAACTCCGCTGGGCTCCTGACGTGATCCACTGTCAGGGCTGGATCACCAACCTGATTCCCCTCTACCTCAAGAAGGTCTACAAGGCCGATCCGATTTTCGCGGACAGCAGGATCGTGACGACACTGTACAACGACATATCCGAAGAGAAATTCGGGGCTTCTTTCAAGGACACCATCCTGTTCGGCGGCATATCCCCGGACGATGTGCCTCTCCCTGAAGATCCCGATGGCACAAATCTTGCGAAACTGGCCGCAATGTATTCCGACGGCGTCATCATAGGCGACTCCGCAGTCAGCTCCGACCTGGTCGGCTACTGCAAGGGGCTCGACGTCCCGACTCTCGACTTCAACGCGGAATCGATGGAGAACGGCACCTACGCCAGAGAATATGACGAATTCTACCAACAGTTGTAAAAAATGAAGAGATTCTGCATAGCAGCGATGATGGCCCTGGGAATCGTTTCCTGCGTCAACATCGACGAGAGATTGGGCGGAGACCTTGTCGCCACCAATCAGAAATACGACATCTACACGGCCGAGATTCCTCTCGAGGAGATCCAGATGCGCACGGTCGACAGTCTGGTGGCCTTTTCATCGAAGCGAATCACCTTCGGCTCGATCAGGGATGATGAGTTCGGTCTCTCCAGAAGAGGTTCCGTAGTGACCCTCGTACCGGTCCTCGACACCTTCGACTTCGGCAAGAACCCGAAGTTCAGCAAGTTCACCTTCCGCTGCGGAGGGGACTCGATTTCTGTTAGCGACAAGAGCCAGATGAAGATTCTGCAGAATGTCAACGTCTACGAACTCACCGAGCCGATCGACAACACCAAGGATTTTGCCCAAAGCGAAATAAAGCACGGCAGCAAGCGGATCACCAAGGGAGTGCCGATCGTGAACGGAAGCGACTCCCTGGTCTTCGAATTCAATGAGGAATACGGCAAGAAGTATTTCGACATCACCCAGGAGGACCTGGAAGACCTCGACAGATACACGAAGAAATTCCCGGGCATCTACCTCACCACTGACGATCCTGCCGGCAATGGAGGACGCTTCAACATGTTCTCATTCGACATCATGGAGTCATCCAACGGCTACATGACCCGCAAGGACAACTACGCCGTCCTCTACTTCAACAGCGAATACGAAGGCGAGCGCAAGGACTCCCTCCTGATGTTCTACTTCAGCCCGACCAAGATGCAGGATCTGGACTCCCTGATGAACAAAAACACCCTTCCGTCGCAGTATGTCTTCAACGTGGACTACCATGAAAAGACTTCCGAATATGAAGGGGTGGCGAAGGACAAGATCTACATCGAAGGCGGCAGCGGCATCAAGCCGATGGTCCCGTCGGAGCACATCCGGGACCTTGTCCGGAAGGCGGTCACCGACCGTGGAGGAGACCCGAAGACAGCCCTGATCACCAAGGCGACCATCGAACTGCCTTTCACCTTCCCGGAGGACTACGAGTCCATGTTCAAGTACCCGATGACTCTCAGCCCGACAATCAAGATCAGCCAGGACAGCACCGTGACATATGCAGGTCTTACCGATGCGAGCATCTCGACCGAAAACCAGGGTGACATCAACAGGTCTCTCTGCGAATATGCCCCGGACATCACACATCATATCCAGCAGATTCTCCGCCTTGATGACGATGCCGATTTCGACAGGTACGACATCTGGTTCCTGATCATGTGGTACGCGACCAACACCACCTACAACGCAGATGCCGGAGAGCTGGCCGACTATTACCAGCAGCTTGCCTATTACTCCTATTACAATGCTATCTACGGCGGCGGTTACGGTGGCTACGGCGGCGGCTATGGCGGCTACAGCAACATGTACAGCGGCTACTACAGCTACCTGATGATGGCGCAGTATGCCTCATCGGCGGCAACGACAACAAGCACCTCGGCTGAAATGGACAAGGACCACTACTACTGCGCGACCCTCAACGGTCCGGAGTCGAAGGACAGAAAGCCGATGCTCAAGATCTGCTTCGCTCTTCCAAAGAAATAGTCCGGCTGTCTCGACCGCCGGGGGCGTGCCGTGAACAGCGCGAATAATAAAGAGGCTGACCAAGAGTCCTGATGGACTTCGAGGTCAGCCTGATGATTTCTTACTGTCGATCCGATTACTCTTTCTCGGCGAGTTTTGCAGAGACTTTGTCAATTGCATCCTGAACGGTTGCGATTGTTGCGGTCTCCTCATCTGGAATCTTGATGCCGAAAACTCTTTCGAACTCCATGAGAAGCTCTACGGTGTCAAGAGAATCTGCGCCAAGGTCGTTGGTGAAGTTAGCGGTTTCAGTAACCTCTGATTCTTCCACGCCAAGCTTGTCAACAATGATAGCTTTGACCTGCTTTACAATTTCTTCTGCAGTCATGATGATAAAATTATTAAGTTAACACTTGTAAGTCTTCAAAAAAGTCTCAAAAACTTCGGTCATCCCGGTTCGTGTTCATTTGCGGGAAAACTTCGCAAAGTTAAGAAGAAAAAGCTAATTATCCAAATGGTCGGCCTGGCCGGAAGCGCTGAGTTTCATCCATATTCTCAATCCGTTAAGCGAATTCAGGAGGTAAAACACATACTTGAAGAGCATTACGGGCGCATTTCCGGAACCCGACCCAATGACAATTGCATGCGACCAAAGGACAATGGAAGAGATATTTACAAGAATCCAGAGATACCATTGCTCGACATATGCGAAGGACAGCAGAACCTGCCCCGCGATGTTCAGGGACATCACAAGCGAATCAAGAAAAATTTTCTCCTGCGAGAGGGAAGAGACAGCGCTGCGGGTAGTCGCGAGCCGCTCTACTCCGTAAAGGATTCCGTAGAGAACTGCGGTCAGGATGACCAGTCCGCCGACAAGAAACAGCCATTGCCTGCCGCTGAGGCGGCGGGCTCGGACCTTGGATATTCCCTCATCCGATTTCATCCCCGCGCCGCGACGGCTCCATTGCCTGAAGCCTATCACCTGCATCGGAAGGAAGTAGAAGGCGTGGAGGGCGAAGTTCCCGTATATTCCGTTGTCCAGATAAATTATGGTGCCGATCAGCACGTCGAGAAAGCCGAACACGAAGGTCAGGATGTGCCCGTTGGCCGACATTACGGTGTTGACTACTCCCATCAGCGAACCGAAGCCTGCAAGAAGCAGCATGAAGGCCTTGACGTCAGGCTGACGGAGCTTGAAGGCGGTAGTGAGAGCGACGGCGATGAACATTCCGCAGACAAGGAATATGTTGAAAGCAAGGTTGAATTTCTTTTCTATTTGTGGATTCATAAGGCAATTACTGCTGAAAAACGTACAAATTTAGGACGGAATTTCCTAAATTTACCAAATCGAATAACCAATAACCGCATAACACCCAAACAAAACATGAAAAGAATCACAAAAGTCCTATTGTGTTTCCTCGCCACCCTTGCCGTTTCGGTTCAGGCATCCGCAGGAACGATCATCCTCACAAGCGACCAGCAGCTCAGGGACCTGCTCGACCCGGACAAGAAAATCGACGTCTCGACCGGTTTCAACCACGTGGAGAAGAGCCTGCGCGAGATCTGTGAAGATGGCAAGAGGCACGGACACACTACCTTGACCATCGCCTTCGACGAATTTTTCCGCCAGTACCGTCCGCAGGCGGGAACCGACCGTCTTCTGACTCCCGACCAGGATGAATATGTCAGGATCATAAAGTTCATCAGCGATTTCGCGGCAAAGTACGGGCAGGGTCTGCAGCTCAGTCTGCTGAGTCCTCTGGAACTCGGACCGGCGTTCAGGAACATGACCGGAGAGACCGGGCAGTGGGTTGCCTACAAGGTCGGCCGCAGGAACCTCTCCGACGGAAGGTTCTCGGTGGACATCTGGGAGCAGATCAACTGGACCAACAACAAGGGCAAGGTCAGCGTCAGGCTGAAGAATGTCAAGGCTTTCGCCTTCAAACAGAAGACTCTCGGCGGATCCTGCAGGATCGCAGTCAGCCCGGAGGACATCCACGAACTGGGCAATGTCCTCTACGAAGCTTCCGACACTGTAGACCTCGGCAGCGGTGAGGGCGGCTACGGCCTCAAGGGCCCTACTGATTCCCCTGCCGACATGATCCTTCCGGCCAGAAGACTCAGAGTCTACAGCGAAGCCTCCGACCAGTTCAAGGACTGCGACCATGTGATGGTCCTTCTTGAATATGACACCCCGGAGATGGACTATTTCTCCGATCAGGCCACCCCGTTCATGCACGGCCTGCTTGACAAATACAAGAACAACGGCATCAATCTCAATGCATTCTACTCGGACGAGATGCACATCCAGCAGGACTGGTCCTATTTCTCGCACCAGGAGGGCGGCCAGCTCAACCACAGATTCCTGACCCCATCCTTCTGCAAGAAGTACACAGAGAAGTTCGGACAGGAATTCGACCAGAGATACATGCTCTATTTCGTCTACGGAGCCCCTTACGAGACCGGAACCACCCGCGCGGTTCGCAACGTGCAGTACGTGATGGGCGAGACACCGGAGGACATCCACAAGACCTACCTCCTGCGCGACCGCTACTACAAGATGCTCAACCACGGAGTCGTGGACCTTTTCAAGGACGCCAAGGCCTATGCAGAGAAGCTCTACGGCAAGGAATTCCCGACAGGAGCGCATGCCTCCTGGGCAGAGAGTCCTACCATCGACGACTGGGACACAGAAAAGCTCGAGCCATACGGAGCGAAGTATGAATATACCTCCAACTTCGTCTGGGCCAACACCGTCCACCAGGCCGCTGCAGCCTGCTACGACTATTTCAAGTGGGGTGAATACCTCGAGCCTACCGGCAATGATTTCGCTGAATGCGGCTGGTATGACCGCGACTACTACGGAGCTGCCATGGGCGCATCAATCGGAGTGATCAACAGGAATCCAAACGCCTATGCCGCCGCCTGGGGTCTCCCGGGAGAGGCCAACGCCTGGAAGAACGATCTCAACGAGGCCTTCGGAGCATCTCCGGGAGCGGCCATGACCCTCATGACAGATTATGTACACCGTGACATCGAGGTTCTGACGGTCTATCCGATGAGCACCATCGCCGTCGAAGAGAGATTCGGCAACTGGATGACCCAGTACGGCTACACCAACTATCTTTCTGCTCAGAAACTCATGGAGATGGGCTCCGTCGGAGAGGACGGTATGCTCCATGTCGCCGCCAAGAAGTACAACACCCTGGTGGTCATGTTCGAGCCGCTTCCTGAAAAAGGCCTTCTCGACCTGATGGAGAAGTTCGCCGAGGCTGGTGGCAATGTGATCTGGTTCAGCACCCCTGCACTCATCGACTCCGAGGCTGCCAACTGCTCCGAGCAGTGGCAGAAGCTGTTCGGAGTACGCTACAACTTCGACCAGTACATGGGTGAAATGGCTGTCGGCAACCGGGTCGAATTCAGCGGAGTCCTCAAGGACGTGCCTGTCCAGACCATCCTGACCGACCTCATGCCGGACCGCATCTACCCGATTGCAAAGGCAGAGGATGGCGTGCAGATTGTCGCCACCATCAACAAGGTTCCTGTCGGAAGCGTGAAGAAACTCGGCAAGGGTCAGGTCTGCTTCTTCGGTTTCCGCCCTCGTGACGACCAGAGCCAGAGCCTTGGCTACGAAACCAGAACCCTGTTCGAAATCCTCAATGCCCTCGGCAGCTATCCTTCAAGCGGCAAGTTCGAAGTCAACGACAACCCGACCTGCGTCTCCAGGACCACGGATTTCTTTGCATCCAGCTTCCCTAACGGAACAACGTCGATAGTCAAGCATTACCGCACCCACAGGGAGATGGGCACCGGTGGTTTCGCCAGGGATGCGGAAGCCGACAGGAGGATGCTCGAGCTCAATCCTATGCCGTCCGACATGCTCGACATCAGGGACCTGAAGGTCAACGGACACAGTGTGACATATTCAGGAAAAAGGACCATGTCCTTCAACACCGACGCAGAAGGAAGACTCACAGCATTCAACGGACGCCAGTGCGACAGAGTGACTGTCGACGGCACTGAATATGTCTTCGCGGACTCCCCTGTCAGCCTGACTTTCGGACCTGTGAAGGGAGATGCTTCGCACTACAGGGTTCGCGTCGATGGCAACACTACCGTGCGCATCCCTGTACCGGCCGATGCCAGGAAGGCAACAGTCAAAGTCGGCAAGAAAGCGGTCAAGGGAGCAGTCCTTTCCGAGGGCAGCCTCGTGCTCGACACGACCGGCCTTTCCGGACAGTGGCTCGACGTGACCTTCAGGTATTGACACTGCATATTCCGGATAAGTAATATGAAAAAAAATAAGTTGCCTCAGATTTGACATGCATAACGTCATATTACGGAAATATTCAGTTACGCATATTACGCATAAGGCCATATGAAGGGAAAGTCATATAACGCATAAAGTTCAGCACCATATTCAATATGAAACGCAAAGTATTATTATGTTCACTCGCCTTGGCGATGGCACTTCTTCCTTCCTGCAAGAAAGATGATAACAAAAGCCAGACCGGCACTACGGAAGAGAAAAAGGACACCAGAGCGGTCTATCCTGTCAACGAGAAGGTCAACCCTTTCACCTGGATAGCGATCGACGGGCAGGGCAACACCATCGACCCGGACAATTCCGGCTACAAGGATGCCAACCAGAACAAAAAGAAACAGGTTGCCATCTTCTATTTCCTGTGGCACGGGTGCCATGGCTACGACAAAGGCGCCAACCACAACGATGTCGTACCGCCGAAAGCCTCCGACACCAAAAGTCCTTACGACATCGAAAAACTCCTCGCAGACAATCCGAACAGTCCCGAATATGGTCCTTTCGGAGCCATGCACCACTGGGGTGAGCCGATGCTCGGCTACTATGTTGCCAACGACCGCTGGGTCATCCGCAAGCATGCACAGATGCTGACTGATGCCGGAGTCGATGCGATATTCTTTGACGTCACCAACGGCTACCACTATCTGCCGGTCGTACAAGTGATCTGCGAGGAATACACCAAGATGCGGGCAGAAGGAAGCAACACCCCGCAGTTCGCATTCCTCGTCAGCGCCAACGCCGGAGGCATGGTGGATTACCTCTACAAGGAAATCTACAGCAAGGGCCTGTACAAGGAACTCTGGTACAACTGGCTCGAAAGCCCTCTGATCCTTGCCGACAAGTCTGCTGTCACTGACCCGGATCAGCTTAATTTCTTTACCTTCCGCCATTCCTGGTTCACCTGGAACAATGACGGAGCGGATGCCTGGTACGGTACAGGAGAGGACAAGTGGCCTTGGGGCGGTGTGTATCCGCAGAAGCCTGGCAAGCACAACGGCAAGAACGAATGCGTCTGCGTGCTTCCTGCCACCCATCCTTCTTCCAACATCGGCAGAAGCTACGATGTGAAGTCCCAGAAGCAGCCTGCCACCTTCGATTCCGGCAAGGGAATATTGTTCAAGGCGATGTTCAACAACGCCCAGAAATTGAATCCGACCATGCTGTTCTTCACCGGATGGAACGAGTGGACCGCCCAGAGACAGCGTGCCAACGGAGGAGAATGCAATTTCCTCGGCAAAGGAATTGTCGGATCCGGAGACACCTATTTCGTGGATCAGTACAACCATGAATACAGCCGTGACATCGAGCCTCTTGCCGATGATTTCGGAGACAACTATTACTACATGATGGCCAACTACATCCGCAAGTTCAAGGGTACTCTCCAGCTTCCTACCTTCAGGTTAAGGGACGACATCAGCATCGACGGTTCATTCTCGGACTGGGAGAATGTCAAGGCTCTCTACGCAGACTACAAAGGCGATGTCACCCACCGGAATCATTTCGGCTGGGGACGGATCGGTACACTGACCAACAACACCGGACGAAATGACCTGCAGCTGGGAAAGGTAACCAACGACGGCAATAACATCTACTTCTACATGAAGACAGGCTCGGACATCACCGATCCGAGCGACCCGCAGTGGATGCAGCTGTTCCTTCACGTTACCGGAGAAACGGCATGGGAAGGCTTCGATTTCGCCATCAACAGGACGGCTCCTTCCAAGACAGAGGCTCAGCTCGAGAAATCACTCGGTGGCTGGTCCTGGGAGAAGATCACCAAAGTTCAGTACTGTGTCAAGGGCAACGAGATTGAGATTGCAGTCCCTCTCGAGTCTCTGGGCATATCGGATCCGGACAAATTCACGGTTGACTTCAAGTGGATCGACAATGCGGCCGGAGATGGCAACATCCAGACATGCATGAGAGACGGAGATTCCGCCCCTGACGGACGTTTCCGCTACCGCTACAAATTCAGAAAGGAATAAGAAACTGAAGAATGATATACGCAGAATCCTTTGAAAACAAAGAATTTTGCGTATATTTGCAGTCCGCGGTGAAATCCGCGTGGCATGGTTCCGTAGCTCAGCTGGATAGAGCAACAGATTTCTAATCTGTGGGTCTAGGGTTCGAATCCCTACGGGACTACGGAAGGAGGGCGACTAATAAGTGATTATTGGTCGCCTTCTTCGTAGATGGATGCGACTCCCAGGCGAGGCTGCTCGCCCCTCCGGAGTCAAAAGAGTCGGAGATTTTGCCAGATGGCAAAGTCTCCGACTTCTTTTGACCCTGCCTCAATCACGCCTGGCTGACGCCAGCCGCGGATTTCGGCACCCGCTTCCGTGCCGCGGGTGGCACGTCCGTCGGTAGCGACAGCCTTCGCCCGTTCCGTTTCGCATCCATCACGGAGATCATCTTCTTTATATTGTGAGCTATGGCTATCGTGGCGAACTCCGCACCGGTCAACTTGCTGCCTCGATAGTGAAAACGTCTGAAGCGGCTGTCATGCTTGATCTGACCGAAGACGGCCTCCGGCTCGATAGGGCGCATGCTTCTGTGGTACAGCCCCCTTTCGCTCGTAAGAAGTTCCTTCGCATGATCCCGATACTGCCTGCTTCGGACATTTACGTCTATGGTCCTGTTGCCCTTACCCTTGAAGCACAGACCGCGGAGAGGACACCTTTCGCAGTTCTGGGCACGATACAGCTTCGAGAAGCTCCTGTACCCAAGGTCGGACTTCCTGACCTTGTCTCCAACATAGGTCATATGCTGTCCCATCGGGCATACGAAGTAGTCCTCCTCTGCATTATAGTACAGGTGCTCCGGCAGGAACGGATTCTTGAGTGTCTTTCGCTTGAGCTCGGTATGGAAAAGAGGGTACTTCACATAGCCTTCGATGCCGTTCTGCTCAAGATACTCGTAGTTCTCTTCGCTGCCGTATCCGGAGTCCGCAACAACCTCGGCGCTGTGCCTGCCATATCTCTGCTCGAAGGTGTCCATGTGGTTGATGAACGTGCCCCAGTCAGTCGGACGCCAGGACATTGTGTAGTGCGTTATGAACTGATTCTCCGTCGATATCTGTACGTTATATCCCGGCTTTGTCTGGCCGTTGTTCATTGCATCCTCCTTCATACGCATGAACGTGGCATCGGGATCCGTCTTGCTGCAGCTATTCCGCTCACCGAGAGTTTCCAGCTTGTCATCATATTCCTTCATCTTCCCGGCATGCACATCCTTCACTTCGGATACAGACTTACGAAGCTTCTTGTCGCTGATGCCGCACCTGTCCATCTCGTCCAGTATCCTTTCTGTACGTTCGGTCATCTCTGATGGTGTCATCACTCCCTCCGTGGTCTCGCCCAACTCAAGGTTGAGTTCCTTTTCCGCTTCCGCAAGGATGGCTTTCACCTTGCGGTCAAGCTTCTCCCGGTTCGTCTGGATGGACTTCTTCCACACGAAGGTGTACTTGTTTGCGTTCGCCTCTATCTTGGTCCCGTCCACGTACTGAACATCCAGACTTATGATTTTCTGATCGACAAGCATCTTCACGATCTGGGTGAAGAGGTCGTCTATGATGGCTGAGAGTCTATTCTTGCGGAACAGGTTGATCGTATTGAAGTCAGGTGTCTGCATGCCGGACAGCCACATGAAGTTCACGTCTCGTCTCAGCAGGGTCTCCATCTTCCTGCCGGAGTACACATTCTGAAGATATGCGTAGAACACCACCTTCGTGAGCATCCTGGGGTTGTAGCTGCTGGCGCCTCCACCTTCGTATGACGACTCGACAGCACTCAGATCAAGGTTGTCCACCACTGCATTCAAGACCCTGACCGGGTCGTTCTCTGCAATGAAGTCGCCAAGACATGGCGGAAAAAGAAGATTATCGTTCTGATTGTAAGATTTAAAGACTACCTTTGCCATTGCTTGATAGAGTTATTTATTTTTTTTGCAACTACAAGATAGTAATTTTCTATCACAAAAGCAATAGCTATTCCTTTGATTATCAAAAGAATAGCTATTTTATTTTCGTTTGCCGCAGATGCGGACGGCTGTCTCCTCCGGGAACCCGTGCCACCCTCGGCACCGTAAGAGGGGGAACCATGAAGCGAAGCGGAATGGTGGGGTCGAGCGAAGCGAGACGGTTCCGGAGGAGAGCAGCCGACGCTCGGAGGCATCTGAACATAAAGAAAGAGGATGACCTCAAAGTCAATTTGACTTTTTAGTCACCCTCCTTTTTGTGTGTAATTTGCTGATTTTATTTTGTCAGATTACGATGGTCGTAAGCATTCGAGGAAGTACGTGCGTCGATAAAGTTTGGCTGCAACTTGCATCAGTGTGATGCCGGTTGCAGTCTT
>SFMU01000022.1 GCA_004552965.1 Bacteroidales bacterium
AAGGTGCCAGGTGAACACAATTTGATGCCACCTGGCACCGGGATGTGCCCTACAGGTACCTGTAATGAGGATTGGCGTGCCAGGTGAATTTCATGAAGAACGATGGCAGCACAGCCTGGCGAAGCATTACCCAAACGATCTCAGACCGGTCTCTTTCCGATGCCCTAGTCGGTCTTCCGGCTCCGGCTCGAGAAATTCACCGAGCAAGCTCATGGTGCCCACAGGTATCTCAGAGGCAGATTGCCTTGCTCGGTGAAGCCAATTGGGCCTCACCGAGCAAGTGAATATGCCCTACACCTACCTGGAAGGACATTCGTCTTGCTCGGTGTTTTGCTCGAAGGGCCATCCCCACGTGCCCAGACCTTCATCAGACTGCTTTTTGAGGAAGCAACAGATGCCGGTGAAAGACAAGAGAGCAATGCAAAATGGGAAAAGGATCGAAAAGAATAGAGAAAAAAGATAATCGGAAAAGGATAGTGGAAAAAATGAGAAAAGGATCGAAAAGAATAGTGGGGAAAAGATAGTGTGAAAAGAAGCGAAAAGGATAGTGGGAAAAGAATAGTCGGAAAAGAATAGTCGGAAAAAGGATAGTGAGAAAGAAGCGAAAGAGAGATTCGAGAGAAAAGGGATTAAGAAAATTGATTGCAAAGAGGAAGATATTTGTCCGGCAATTGGTATATTTGCAGTCCAAATCAATCAACAGTTATGAGATCGTATTTCGCAGCGGCTGCGTCAATCTTTATGTCAATCGCTATTTCATCAGCCGCAATTTCCTGCAGCTCAAACAGTTCAAACAGTTCAAACAGTTCAAACCAATCAACCCAGCTTGAAGACATGAAATCAAAGGTGCTTGTAGTCGTGGATGTCCAGAGGGACTTCTTCGATCCGTCCGGTTCACTATACGTTGGAGGAAGTGAAGTCCTCCCCGGCAAGATTGCCGCCATCGCAGACTCTTACGACGCCGTCATATTCACTCTCGACTGGCATCCGGGAAACCACTGTTCCTTCGCCGCAAACGGTGGCCAGTGGCCGTCTCACTGCGTTGCCTACACCCAGGGCGCAGGTCTGCCTGACGAGTTCGCGGGAATCCTCGCATCCGGAAAGGCCAAGCTTTTCTTCAAAGGTCAGGAGCAGGACAAGGAGCAGTACGGCGCCTTCGAGGACCTTGCGACCGACAGTATTGAATATGCCTGGCTAAGCAATGCTGATAGCGTCGATGTCTGCGGAATAGCTGGAGACTACTGCGTCAAGGCCAGCACTGAGAATGTGCTGAAGGTTGTAGCTCCCGAAAAGGTGAGCATTCTGACCGACTGTGTCAGAAGCATCGATGGAGGGGAAGCCCTCGAGGCCTTCATCAATGAAAAGGGAATTGCAAAGAAATAGTCTCCCAAAGGGAACTGTCCTCTAAAAAAGAGATAACCCTCTCAAAGGAACAGTACTTTCAAAAGGGAGAGCGTTTGCAAAAGGAGCAGCACCGCCAAAAGGAAAGCCTCCTCAGAAGGGACAGTGCCACAATTCACAGCACTATCATGATACACAGTACTTCCCAAAAGGGAAAAGATCCCCAAAGAACGGTACTTGAAATAATCCACTCCTTCCATCCAAGAAGAAGGCATTGAGTAACCATAAACAGAAAGGTTTTGAGTCTCAAATCATTTCTCCAGAGAAAAGACATTGAATTCTCTTTCAGAAGGTACGGCCTTGATGCCATGTCAGCCATGGCTCAAGGTCTCTTCTGTACATTGCTGATAGGTACGATTCTGAACACTGTCGGCGCACAGTTCCACATAGGAGTCCTCACCAGAGAGATTGTGAACATAGCAGGAAAAGGCTATTCGATAGGCTCACTTGCACAGGCGATGGCCGGACCGGCGATGGCTGTGGGCATCGGAGCCGCACTGAAAGCACCGATAATGGTTCTGCTGACCCTTGCACCGGTTGGTTTCGCGACAAATGCCCTGGGCGGAGCGGGAGGCCCTTTCGCCGTGTATGCAGTCGCAATCATCGCCTCTGAAGCAGGCAAGGCAATCAGCAAAGAAACCAGAATAGATCTCCTCGCCACTCCGTTTGTCACGCTGAGCATAGGAATCCTGGCTGCCTGCCTGATAGCTTCTCCGATAGGGAAAGCGGCAAGCTGGCTTGGCAACCTCATCATGTGGGCGACTGAACTTCATCCTTTCCTGATGGGAATGCTTGTGGCGGTTCTTGTGGGCATGGCTCTGACTCTGCCTATTTCGTCAGCTGCAATCTGTGCCGGTCTCGGGCTCACAGGCCTGGCAGGAGGGGCGGCTGTGGCCGGCTGTTGCGCTCAGATGGTGGGATTCGCAGTGATGAGTTTCAAGGAAAACGGCTGGGGTGGATTGATCAGTCAGGGAATAGGGACCAGCATGCTCCAGATGGGCAACATCCTCAAGAATCCGAGAATATGGATTCCGCCGACCGTGACAGCAATGATCACCGGTCCTGTTGCCACCTGCATATTCGGTCTTGAAATGAATGGTGCAGCCGTCAATTCAGGTATGGGAACCTGCGGCCTTTGCGGGCCGATCGGAGTCTGGACAGGATGGGTCTCACCTACCGCATTCGACTGGACCGGGCTGATCCTGGTCAGTTTCATTCTCCCGGCAGCAATATGCCCGGCTCTCGCATTCATCCTCAGAAAGATAAACTGGATCAGGCCGGGAGATCTCAAAATCTAAGTCCCTCCGATACCTATCCGATGGCGCAGACGACGACAGTAGAGCGCGGGAGGCATCCCGCCTCGACGACATATTCCTCAGCTATTCGTTGGCGTAGACGTCGACAGTAAAGGCCTTCGGGCGCTTCATATTCTCGATGTAGACCCTTCCCTCGTCATCCGTCACTTTGATTTCCAAGGTGCTGGATGCCTCCTTTGCGGTCACCTGGAAGATATGCTTCGAAACAGATCCCTTGAATGAGAAACCTGACGAACCAGCATTGTAGCGCTTTGCATTGTAGGCAATCAGGTAGAGAGGGTCATAAGCAGACAGCTTGGTCACAGTCAATGGATTGCCGTTTTCAAAAACCTCGACTTTCCAATTGGCGTTATAGTCCCAGACATTGATGAGCACTTTGTTGGACTTGTCCTGAGTGTCATAGCCTCCGGCAGCCTTGACGTCCTGCATGAATTCATCGGCTTTGGCCTGGTTTGTAAGGTAATTTTCTGCCGTCATCTCGATGCTGTTTCTGTCGTAGCTGCGGAACTGGTAGGAATGGTCCTTCCCTATCGCCTTGAAATAGGAAGTGCACTCGGTTCCCTTGACATCCATGATGCGGTAGCCTGCCGGAGCGCCGTCCTGCGCCATATTCAAGCCTGGTGTGTAGTATCCCGTCCACCACCATGCGGCGCAAACAGCGCCGTTGTTGTATTCCTTGATTTTATTTTTGGAGTCAAGGACAGAATAGAGTTTGTGAGTGTGACCTGAGACAAAGGTCACATCGGAGAAGCCTGCAAAGCAATTGACCAGCTCAGAAGTGTTCTTCATGGCATCTAAACCGCTTTCATTGAACGCAGGAGCATGGAAGGTCACGACAACAGGTGTCGACTTGCTGACATTCGCAAGGTCAAGCTTGAGCCATTTCAGATCATCCGAGACGACAGTCTGATTGTAGGTTCTGTGACTTCCATCAGTCTGAGATGCAACGGCATTCGTGCACTCGATATTGTCCAAAACGACATAGTGGATCTTTCCGATGTTGAAGGAATAGTAGTTCGGACAGAGTTCCTCCTTGTACCTGAGGGCCGAATCCCAGTCGCCGACCGAATTCATGTCATGGTCATGGTTGCCGATTGTGTGGAAGATCTGAAGACCTTTGATGACATTGGCATCAGACAGATACTGGTCGAAACAGTATTTCTTCGAATACCAGTAAAGGTCCCAGGTCATGTCTCCGAGAGTCATGGCGTAGATCTTGTCACCGGAATTCTCCGCCAGATAGTCGTTGATCTCCTTTGTGAAAGTTGCGAACTGATTCCGGTCATTCTGCTTTCCTCCAGCAAGATGGATGTCTCCGAAGAAAAGCATCGTGTGATTGGTCTGGTCTCCGGCCTCATAGAGCTCGAAATCACGCCTGTCCACTTTGGTGACGTCAGTGCTGACAATCTCGTAGAACAAAGGCAGGATGCCGGAAGAGGAGACCTCGTAACCGCTCGGAACGGAGATGAAGACGTACGGATTCTTCTTTTCGGACTTGATCTGGTACACACCGTTCTTGTCGGTAAGAGTGACGACATAGCCATCGGAGACAGCCACACCCTCGATTCCCTTGTCACCGCAGCGCACCTGGCCGTAAATGTTCGAACCCGAGGACGGAGTCACCCCGTCATCCTTGAGCATAGTGTACTGCACCTGGTCGATCAGCTTCGTCTCGCCGCCCCTCTTGATGCAGAAATCGTAAGTTCCGCTGACAAAATCGGCCCCGATCACGAAGGAGAAGGAATCGTCGGTCAGATTGCGGATCGGATAAGTGAAGTCCGCTGATCCCGAAACTGCCCTCAAAAGGACGAGATCGGTGCTGAGAGGGCCTTTCCCCCTGACAAAAGTGGAAGTAATTTCCGTACCTTCCTTCACTTCGACAGGTCCGCGACGCACACGGATGTCGAAATCCATTGAAGGAGTGCTGCCTTTGCAGGAACTGAGGAGAAGGCAGAATACCACGAACAGGGGGAGAAGAATCTTGTTTCTCATATTCGATGAAGTGTAAAGTCAGAGTTGATAAAAAAGGAATAATCTCTTTGAATATAACAAAGATAGAACATTATGCCGAAGAATGAAAATGAATTTCGCGGCTTTCGGTGCCTGCGGCAGGAATCTTCGGAGACATCGGGCGCAGGAATATGCCGGGGCGGGAATATGCTACCCAATGAATATGCCGAAAAAAGGAAGGGTGGCAGGAGCCCGGAATATTCCGGAACTCCCCCACCCTTTCTTTCAGGATAAGACGCTGATGCTATTTGGTGATCAGGATATTGTCAAGATGATAGCGATGAGCGCCGGACACCTTCCAGTTGTACGAACCGGTAGACGGATCGTAGCAGTCCGTGTAGACAATGTTGATGGCAGTGTCAGGACCGGCACCCAGAATCTTCACATTGGCATGTGTCCAACCCATCTTTGCAGAGACACCCTCTTCATAAGGCTGGTCAGTGCTCAGAGGCTCGCTGTACTTCTTTCCGTTCTCGAACTGTCCGTCACCGGTAATCACAACGGTCAGTGTGACAGGATCCACCTTTGCAGAACCCTGCACGTGACGGCACCAGTCGAACTCCAGATTGATGTCAGCATTCTCGGTGAGATTGACAGACTTGATCTTGAGAGAAGTATGAGCGCTGGTCTTGCCGAACTTGAGATAAGCGTCCTGAGGATAGATGACCTTGGCGGAAGCATTCATGTCCTCATAGCCCTTTGCCTCGAATGCGGAAGGGAACTCGGACTTGAAAGGTTCAGTAGTGTAGATGTTCGGAGCATTTGCAGAACTTGCACCAGCAAAATCCGTGTCGGAATAGCCTGTGACAGAATTGCCGATAGGGGTGGCATTGGAAGCATTGTAACTGTCGATCATGCTCTTGAGCCAGCTGAAATCATCCTTGAAAAGCACCTCGGTCTTGGTGACCTTGATGTTGTCCAGATAGTAGCGGTAATAGCCGCTGACCTTGAAGTCGGCCGAACCGGATGAAACGCAGACCTCAGGGACGATGGCCACCTTGGTAGATGTGCTGACACCGTGCATTGCAACAGAAGCATTGGTGAAGTAATGATCACCATCCTGCTGATTGTTGGAAAGCGGATCGCTCACCTTGGTTCCATTGTCGAATGTACCGTCACCCTCGATGAGGACGACAAGCTTGACCTGATCCACAGATCCGGAGCCTCCGAAATGGCTTGCCCAATCGAAGGAGAGGGTTGCCTCGGTTGCAGTTCCGAGCTGAGCGAACGGACTGAACATAAGACCAGTCTGGTTCTTGCCCTTGCAGAACTTGAGATAAGCATCCTGAGGGTAGATGACCTTCGCTCCAGGGTTCAGGTCAGTGTAGCCTGCAGCGGCGAGAGCATCAGGGAACTTGTCCTTGAAGACGTCGGCAGTGTAGGCGTTCGGAGCATTTGCGCTGGCGCGGGACGTGACATCAGGATAGTCTCCATAGATAAAGTCACCGATGTGGCCTGCGCTGAGACCGAGGGCGTTATATTCAGTGATCATAGGCCTGAGCCATTCGAAATCATCCTCGAATATCACATTAGGATCCTTCTGAGGAGCCGCGGCCTGGACGACGGTAAGTACTGTCTCGACACCCTTGTCCTCGATAGCGAAGACAACGTGACCGGTCCTGGAAGCAGTCTTGTCCTCATTTTCAGCGACAATGACAATCTCCTGAGTCATCTCGACCAGAGTCTTGGACTGAGGTGCGATGGTGATCCAAGGAACGTCTGAAGTCACCGTATAAGGATGTGTCGCCTGGACAGGGACAACTATCTGGGTCTCACGGTAGCTGACCTCAGCCTTGTTCTTGTCGATCGAGACGAACGGATTGAGATCCTGTCCGGCTGCGCTCTGGATGACAGGGACAGTCTTCTTTCCATCGGCGGAATAGATGGTGATGCTGGACTGGCGAAGGGTCGACATTGTCGAAGGCTCGCAGGTCACGAGAATCTCAACGCTCTCATTTGCAGCGCCTTCAGCCTTGTCAATAGAGATCCAGTCTGCATTGGCCACAACCGTGAAGTCGTAGTCTGAAGTGACGGTGAGGGTCAGAGGTCCTTCCGGAGTGCCTTCGAATGCGAGATAATCCGGAGAAGGAACGATGTTGGCGATGACAGGATCGGTGTCAGGTCTGTCGACACCGTCACCTTCCTCCACGATGCTGATCGTAGGCCAGAACTCTACACCGGCTTCTGTGACATCCGTTACTGCAAGTCGGCCGGTACCTCCGTTTCGTGCAGAAAGCTTGCCGGACCCGTTGGCCTGCCAGTTGGCCATGCAGCGGAACCTGAACTGGCAACGGTCATTGTTGTGGTTGAACTTGACCGTACGGTCCACGGTGATGTTGGTTGAACCGTCAGATTCCATCTTGTGGGTGTAGGTGATGCTCTCACCAGGCTCGTCGGTGGTTTCATAGTCACCGGCGATCTTCCAGTTGTCACCATCCTTGTACTCAAGCTGCCAGAACTTGTGGTTGGTAGCTGAAACCCTGGACTGGAAGACGATCCTTACCTTGGAACCTGCCTTGATGGCGCCAGTACCTGTGAACAGCCAGTAGTCGCCCGGCCAGGTACCGGTGATACGAGGATTGTCACCGCTGACATCACGACCGAACTTGTTGTTGCCGTTCATCACAGGCTGCATCAGAGGTTCACCGTCAGGACCGATCACAGGCTCGCCGTTGGCATCCTTTACTGGCTCGCAGGCCGGCTCGTA
Organism: Bacteroidales bacterium; assembly: GCA_004552965.1. GTDB lineage: Bacteria > Bacteroidota > Bacteroidia > Bacteroidales > UBA932 > Cryptobacteroides. The sequence goes on from SFMU01000022.1 coordinate 7,435, forward strand.
GGAGATGATTCCAAGACCCTGGATGGACTCGATCTGGTTTGTGGCAGCAAATGACTCTGTGGTGTAATTGAGCACTCCGGCAGCCTTTGCGCCCGCACCGATAGACCATTTTACAGGGTAAGGGATGATGCTTTCATCGATACCGCCGTCACCTTCGACTGCAACGAGGACAATCGAAGGGACCTTGCTGACGACACCGATGTAGTAGCCGGTGAACGAGGTCTTGTGAAGATTGACCTTGTCGAGAGCTTCAGCCTGGTCCTTTGTAGGATCGGCGACAGCAACGCGTGAAGTCTGGTCTGCGATACGCATGGTTCCATTGACGTTGGAACCGTCGACCTTGATGAAGACAGGGCTCTTGAAGCCAGGGAGGGCCTCATCGGCATTTGAAGTGATGTTGACAGGCTCAGGATACTCTGCAGAAGAGGAAGAAAGCACGTTGCATTCATCGAGGATGAATGAAGGGAATCCTGCGTAAGTCTGCTTGTTACCGTTGATGGTCACATGGTCACCTGCCTTGATGTCTGCCTTTCCCTCGACAAAGATGGCTGAGGTACCGTCAGAAAGAACGAAACCCTTTGAAGAGACAGCCATGACTGTCGATTCCAGAATCTTGGCCGGTTCGCCATCCTCAAGGTCGATCAGACCGGTCACCGTGAGTTCCCTGGAACCCAGATAGCGGTCACCGCCCTGATTTATGGCAATCTTTCCCACGACATCCTTGAGACGTCCGCGGAAATACACTTCAGTCGAACGCGGCCTGTTGAGGACGCCATCGACCAAGTTGTCTGCAACTGAAATGGTGATCTCGGTGTTTCCGCTTCCCGAAGAAGGAGTAACCTTGATCCAGTCCACCTCGGGAGCGTCCATGACCCAATCACCGTCCGCATAGACCCAAGTAGTCTGCGGCTCTGCACCCTGCCCGACGAAGTCGAGAAGAGTTTCTTCCGTAAGGACAGAATAGGCAGAAGTGTCTTCATCCGGATTCTCGCATCCGGAGAAAGCCAGTACCGTCGCTGCCAGCGCCAATACGGAAAGTTTGAATTTATTGATGAGTTTCATTGTCAGTATATTCAGAGGTTAATACTTGAGTCCGTCATTCCAACCCGGATTCTGTGTCAGGTTAGGATTGAGCTGACGTTCCTCGATAGGAATAGGATAGAGATAGTCCCTTTCCTCATTGAATATGTGGTCGATTCCCTTCTGGTTGTCGACATAGCCATAGGAGCCTTCGCTGAGAATTACACCGGTCTTGTCACCGATCTTCAGGAGCTGCATTGTCTTGTCGCTAGGCTTGGCACCCTCATAGAGCCAGACATCAGGCTTGCCGTCACCGGTGAGGTCATACTTGCCCGGACCAGGGAAATACTGGCCATACATCTTCTGGTCGATGCATTTGCCTTCCTTCCATCTCATCAGGTCATCCCAACGCTTTCCTTCCTGGGCAAGTTCGATGCTCCTCTCACGGCGGATTTCCAGAAGGATACCGACATTGGAAGCATTGCGGAGCACAGGGTTGAGGTAGCCATATTCATCGCTGAGGAGATAAGGGTCAGGTGATGCAAGAGCGTCAGCGAGGACCATGTCAGGCATTCCGACGCGTTTGCGCAGCAGGTTGACAGACTTGTCGAGATCGTCCTGGGTGATGGTTCCGAGTTCTGCCTTGGCCTCGGCATAGATCAGGTAGATCTCACCGAGACGGTAGATCGGAAGGTCGTTGTAGGACTTGTCCACACGGTCCACCTCAGGAAGGGTGACATCCATCACGAACTTGACGAGCTGGAAACCGGTCACGCTGCTGCCGAAGTCCGGAGCAAGCACATCGGTGCTGCCGATGCGGGTGTAGCCCGGAGTCCTGGTAAGGCAGGCAAGACGGGGATCCCTGTCGGCAACCTCATCGATGAACTGCATGGTCTCCCAGCCTTTGCGGTCGGTGAAACGGCTGCCGTCCTTCATGAGGAAGCTGTCCACGAATTTCTTGGTGAGACCGGGAGCGCCCTGGGTCGACATCGTTGCGAAAGCAGTTGTGTTGTTCTTGCGCTGGACGGTCCTGTCGAACTGCATGGCGAGAATCATCTCATCCGGATCGGCATTCTCCTCGGCAAAGAGCATCAGATAGTCATCCTTGAGCTTGTAAGGACCAGCCATGATCTCTTCGGCAGCCTGGACGGCGAGGTTGAGATAGTCTTCGGCGCTGTGACCGGAAAGGCTGATGCCATGATACCTGCGGTAGGTACCCTCATAGAGGCAGAACTGAGCCTTGAGAGCGAGGGCGGCATACTTGTTGACACGGTAGAGGGACTTTGCTGCCGGAAGGACTGCTATAGCCTCGTCTATGTCCTCGAGCATGTGGGTCATGATGACCTCGCGGGAGTCACGTGGAGCGTAAAGCTCAGCGGCGTCACTGTCGAAAGCCTCTCCGACCCAAGGAACGTCCCCGAATCTCTTCACCTTCTCGAAATAGAAGAAGGCGCGGAAGAACTTGGCGAGTCCGGCATATTCAGCCCTGACTTTCTCGTCCTGGCACTTGTCGATGTTTCGGAGCAGCTCGTTGATTCTTCTGAGCATGGTCCATGACCAGCCGCCGCCAGTCGAAGGAACGGTGCGGACATTGCCGCCGCGAAGTTCGTTGGAGAGATTGAGATTGATGAAATGGTCGCTCTGATCCTCGTAGAAGGAGTCGTCGAACTGTGAATAGAACGCATTCGAGAACAGCTTCAGGTCAGCCTCGGTCTTGAAATAGGAATCAGGGCTGATCGTGGATTCCGGAGTCTTGTTGAGCAAATCGCCATCACAGGAGGCGAAACACAGAGCAACTGCTGGAAGTAAGATTGCAAATATCTTTTTCATTGTCTTGTCCTCCATCTTTAGAATGTGATGTCAATACCGAACATGTAGGTCTTCTGCCATGGGTAGGCATAATGGTCACGGGCATTGGCCGATGTGGAATACCTGGTGTAGGCGGATTCCGGATCGAGATACTTCGTGACTTTCTTCAGAGGAGACCAGTAGCAGAGATTCTCGCCTGAGAAATAGACCCTGATATGGTCCACTCTGATCTTCTTTGTCAGGCTCTCAGGAATAGTGTAGCCCACAGTGAGGTTCTTGAACCTGAGGTAGCGGAGGTTCTGCAGGTAACGGCTGTTGACCTTGCTGAGCTCGCCACCGGTGGATGAATATGCACGTGGCCTAGGGAAGTATGCATCAGGATGTTCCTCGGACCAGCACATCTTGGTGTAGAAGTCGCGAGGGATGAATGACACGTAAGAGTAGCTGTACGGGCCCCAGAACGCATAGTTCATTCCGGCAGGATACCAGTAGTGGTTACCTGTTCCCTGGAAGAAGGCGCTGACGTCGAAGCCGAGCCAGTCGAAGGAGAAAGTGAGACCGTACTGCAGGCTTGCAAGGCTGTTTCCGAGAATCTTCCTGTCGCCCGGATCATCGAGAGTACCGGCACCGAGGGAGAGCTTTCCGTCGCATTCGTGACCGACGACGATCTTCTGTCCATTCTCGTCGAGGACATAGTTGCCGTCGGCATCCTTCTGATAGACAGGAGTGGTAGGAAGGTCGACATAGCGGAGGTCACCGGCAAGGACACCGCCGGTCATACGGCCGGTGATGTAGGACTCGATGTCGCAGACCTCGGCATTGTACTTCTTGGCTTCCTCATCGGACTCGAAGAGACCGTCGACCACGAAACCCCAGATGTCACCGATACGCTGTCCCACATAGTAGTCATTGATCAGGTTGTTAGGGTTGTTGTCGTATCTGGTCACATAGGTGGCATAGTCGGAGAGGGTTCCGCTGATGCCGTAGCCGAATGGATGGCCGGCGAGGTTGAACTCATCTTTCCAGGAAACTGCGATCTCGTAGCCTCTGGTGGAAAGGTCGGCAGAGTTGGTCTGCGGAGAGTCTGCACCGTAGACGCCAGGGAGCTTGATACCATCCACGAGCATGTTGACGGTGTTTCTGACATAGACGTCAGAGGTGATCTGGAGCCTGTTCTTGAACATGCCGAGATCCAGACCGAGGTCATACTGGTTCGCGGTCTCCCAGGTGAGGGATGAACTTACCGGAGCAGACAGGGAAGCATATTTGGAATTGGTGCTGCCCTCTCCGAATGCGTAGGAATAATGTCCGCTGGTGTTGAATTCGTAGAAGGATATCTTCTGGAGGTAGGCATAGTCGGAAACCTCCTGGTTGCCGAGGCTACCGAAAGAAGCACGCAGTTTGAGGTTGTTGACTACCGGCTTCACGGAAGCGAAGAAAGGCTCCTCGGAGATTCTCCAGCCGGCAGAAGCTGAAGGGAAGAATCCCCAGCGCTGACCTGGAGCGAAACGGGAGGTTCCGTCATAACGGGCTGAAGCCTCGAAGAGATAACGTCCCTTGAAGTCGTAGTTGACCCTTCCGAAGAATCCCAGGAGGGAGAATGCGGTCTTGCCACCGCTGACTGAAGAGACGATGGCACCGGTCTCATCAGGACCCACAAGGTTGAGGTCATTGAGTTCGGTGCTCAGAAGATTCTGGCCGGAAGCGGAGACTGTCTTGCGGTGATAGGTCTCAAGGTTCATACCGGCAGTGAGGGTAAGATGATGGGCCTCGTTGAAGGTGTCCTCATAGGTACCGAAGACGTTGCTGGAAATACGGTTGTAGGTCGCAGTGGTCTCGGTGAGCTCGTTGGTGCCCGCACCTGTGGTGTAGGACTCGAGCTCGGCATCCGGATACCTTCTCCATGACATAGGGTAGGTACGGCCCATGTCGCGGTTCTGGTACAGCCTGTAGGTAGCGTTGGCAGTGAAGGTGAGCTGCTTGATAGGCTGGTAGACGAACTGCGTCATATTCGAGAAGTCCGTCCTCGTCTGATTGTTCTTGTCGATGCCGTCACCGAAGATGATATGGCGTCCGTTGGCGACATTGTAGTTACCTCCGGCAATCATCGGGGTACCGTAGACCCAGGAACCGTCAGGGTTCTTCAGAGGGAAGGAAGCAAGGGCATGACGGGCTGCGTAGGCGAAGGAATCCTGGACATCACCGGCTCCGACCCAGTCATAGGTGGACTGGTAGAAAGAGGTGTTGTTGGTCATCTTCAGGTGCTTGTTGATGTTGAAATCGAGCTTGGCCCTGAGATTGTACTTCTGGAACACGTCAGGATTGACCTTGACGACTCCGACCTGCCTGTCATAGCTTCCGGAAATATAATACCTCACATCCTTGTTGCCGCCACTGATGGAAAGCTGGTGCTGGGTGGTAGGATGCTGGTCATTGTAGAGCTCGTGATACCAGTCGGTGTTGCAGTAGTAGACCCACTGACGGCGGCCGTTGCGGAAATCCTCGACGATCCACGGACGCTCGGGATTCTCGGTCTTGTCGTTGACACGGGCAAGGAGCTGGGCCATGTCATAGTCGTTGTAGGCAGTGTAGTTCTTGCCGGCATCGGAAGACCAGAACTTGTCGACAGTGTAGGCAGACCAGTATCCCCTGGTCTCGTAGTCAGTCGAAGTCGTAGGCTCTTCCCAACCGAAACGGCCGCTGTACTTGACGGTAGCCTTGCCGCTCTTGTCGGCGCCGCTCTTGGTAGTGATGAGGATGACACCGAAGGTACCGCGGGCACCGTAGACAGCTGCCGCAGATGCGTCCTTGATGACTGAGATGGACTCAACATCGTTCTGGTTCACCCTGTTGAGGTCTCCCGGAACGCCATCGATGAGGACAAGAGGCTCAGCCTGGTCGGTCAGACTCTTGGAAATCGATGCGACACCTCGGATGTTGAGCTTTCCGGTGGATCCCGGATTACCGCTGGATGTGGAGACATTCAGACCGGCAACCGCACCCTGAAGCATGGTGGAAAGGTTGTGCGCGGTTCGGTTTTCAAGGGACTTGGCCTCGATCGCAGCCACGGAACCGGTGAGATTCACCTTCTTCTGTGTACCGTAACCGACGACAATCGTCTCATCGAGGAGCATCGCATCCTCCTCTACTACTACATTGATTACACTCTTTGAGGCAGGGACAACAACTTCCTTGTCCAGATACCCCATGGCAGTGAAGGTCAGTTTCACCTCTGATGAAGGGACAGTGATGGAGAAATCACCGTTTTCATCAGTGATGACACCATTCGAAGTGCCGGTCACCAGGACAGCCATGCCGATGACAGGCAGTCCTCCTGCGTCCTGCACCTTACCGCTCACGGTCCTGTTCTGAGCCGACAGCGTCACGGATGACGCAATCGCCAGAACAAAGGCAGTGATGGTACTGATGATTCTGGAATACATGATGAATAGGTTTTAATATTTGGTTTGTTTGCTAGAATATTCGGGTTAAAATGTTTTTACAAATATAAGGCATTAGAATGAACATTCAAGGAGGAAACCGTTAAAAAATTGCTATGAATTGTTAGAAATTGTTAAACAGTCCTAAAATTCCGGTTTTTTTTCTCAGCCCCTTGCATACTTCGCGAATATGATATACCTTAAAGCTCCGGAACATCAAAGGAGACAGCATAAAGTCCCGGGAGATCAAGGAGACGCATAAGGCATGGAACCATCAAAGGAGACAGCATAAAGCATCGGCTATTTATCAACTATTAATATTCATGACCATGAAGAAGACAATCCTAACGGCTATGGCAATGGCGCTGGCAATGGCAGGGAACATCCGCGCCCAGGTGCCGGAATTCGTCAAATGCGAAGATTACTATGACATCAACCAGAGAACCGAGTTCCAGATTCCGGACATCGGCGGCTTCGTCACCCTGACCTCGGACCTGCATATTCATACAGTCTTCTCCGACGGAGCGGTCTGGCCTTCGACAAGAGTCCAGGAGGCATGGAACGACGGACTTGATGTGATCGCCATCACCGACCACATCGAGTACCGGCCGTACAGGAACTACCTGAATGCCGACCTCAACGAATCCTACAGGATTGCAGCTGCGGCGGCGGGCAGTGACGGAGTCCTCGTCATCCACGGAACGGAAATCACCAGGTCCAAACCATTCGGCCACATGAACGCCCTCTTCATCGAGGATGCGGAAAAGCTCGCGGTAGAAAGCGAGATGGACGCCCTTGAAGCTGCCCTGGCCCAGGGTGCAGTCATCCAGTGGAACCATCCGGGATGGCCTGACGACCTCTGCACGATGTATCCGCTGCACGAGAAACTGATTGCGGAAGGGAAAATCCATCTGGTGGAAGTGATGAACTATGACGAATGCTACCCTATCGCCTACGACTGGATCAGCAAGTATGGCATCGGCGCAGCAGCCAATTCCGACATCCACGAACCGATCGCAATGTACTGCAAGGATTCGCACAAGAGGCCCGTCACCCTCATATTCGCAAAGGAACGCTCCCTCGAAAGCGTGAAGGAGGCCCTCCTTGCGCGAAGGACTCTCGCATGGTTCAACGGCAATCTCGCAGGGGACGCAAGCCTGCTCCGCAGCTTTGTGGAAGCCTGCCTGGAGATCAAGCGCAGCGGGGAGACCGTCACCATCACCAACAAGAGCGAGATACCATTCAGAGTCAGCGCGACACCGGAAGGGGAAGCTATGAATATGCCGGCATTCAGCACCATCAGGATGAACGCCGCCTCCCTGACCTTCCACAACTGCCACTGCGGTTCCACCGAGCCTCTCACCATACCTGCAGAATGATCCTTTCGGGGATTCCTTTGCAGAAATGCAGGGGAAATGCTATCTTTGCAGCGTCAAAATAAAGGGTCCAGCCTCTGACAAAGGCTGGCCCTGTGTTCTTGAAACCACGTTAAAAACAAGAAAAATGTCAATCAAACAGGAATCACAGCGCATGACGCTGTCGGTGACATTCGTCATCCTCGCCACTGTCTTCACAGTGTGCCTCATCACTTCCAACATCTTCGTGCCAAGGACCTGGAAACTCTGGTCCCTTCCCCTCCAGCTTTCGGGCGCAGTGGTGATCTTCCCGATTTCGTACATCGTGAATGACATCCTCACCGAAGTCTACGGCTACCGGAAGGCCCAGCTCGTAATCTGGATCGGACTGGCCATGAGCGGCTTTGTCGCCCTGATGGCGCAGCTGGTCACAATGCTGCCTGATCCGATCTACCCGGAGAACAAAGCCGTGGCCGAAAGTTTCGACTCCCTTTTCCGTCTGGTGCCACGGTCGACAATAGCCTCACTCGTGGCCTTCGTCGTAGGCTCCAACATCAACGCCCTGGTGATGAGCAAGATGAAGATTGCCAGCAAAGGAAAAGGTTTCGGGTTCAGGGCGATCCTCTCCACGGTTGCCGGAGAGCTGACCGACTCCCTCATCTTCTTCCCGATCGTCTTCATCGGCACGATGCCCCTGAAGGCAGTCTTCTCCATCGTCCTCACCCAGGTCACCGCCAAGACCCTCTATGAAATCCTGATTCTCCCGGTCACAGCGGCAGCAGTCAGGAAGGTCAAGAAGATCGAAGGAATCGACACCTTCGACAACGGAATATCCTACAACCCGTTCAGACTGAGCTGAAGGGTTGCAGGATAAAAGCCGCAAGAACTAGAAAGAGATCCTCGCGCCGAAATCCGCATTGCGTCCGAAGCCCCAGAAGCCGGTGAACGTGTCGGAGTCGTGCGAGGATCCGTCTTTTCCTCTCTCGATGAAGCTCGTACCCAGAAGGTTGTTGCCCTGGACAAAGACGGTCAGGGAGAACTTCCCGAAGTTGCCTGTCCAAGAAGCGTCAGCTCCCAGGAGATGGTAGGAAGGAAGCCTGTAGGAAGGAGTCCTGTCCTCCGGATCGGTCCTCGTCAGAGGGTCGAAATAGGCATACATCCTGTCGTTGAACTGCCAGGAGGCCCTGACCGCGAAGCCTTTCGGAAGGAGGGCCTTGAGATTCGCCCCGATCTGGGTCTGGGGAGCATCCCCTACCGGCAATCCATCGCAGTAGACGTCGACCTTGCCGACAGCCACTCCCGAATAGTCATCATAGATGATGGCATTGACATCGTTCTTCCACTTCCAGTCGCCGACAGAGGCGAAAGCCTCGGCCTCCAGCCATCTGCCCAGACGCTGGAAGAGGCTGAACTCGACTCCCAGATGCAGGGCGTCAAGGCCTGTGACCATGTAGCGGGAATCCTCGGAGTCGATCTGCTTGTACTTCGAGGACATCAGGGTCTTGTTCTTCCAATATGCCGAATAGCCCGTCAGTTCGAAGTTTCCGCTAGTCCAGGAATGCCTCCAGCCGATCTCTCCCAGCATATTCCTTTCATTCGTCACGTCCCTGGTGATCTCATTGTTGCCCGAAGAAAACCAGACGCTTGAGTAAGGCAGACGGCTGTACCAGCCTGCGCTGGCATAGACCGAATGACCTTTACCCGCCTTGAAAAGGGCTCCTCCCTTGATGCTGGCGCCCGTGCCTGCAGCCGCGTCGCTCCAGACATCGTCACCCACATAGTTGTACAGATCCCAGCGCCTGGTCCGGCTGCCGAAGAGGGAGGCCCCAAGGTCGAAAGACAGCCTTTCTGACTCGTAGGAAAGAGAGAGGTAGGCAGTCCCGTGACTGGTGTTCTTGCCATTCTCCGTCCTGACCTTGTCACCGACATGCTTGACAGGATCCCTGCCCGCAAGACCCGCAAGGGATTTCCCCTCATAGTCCTCGATCCAGAAATCTGCTCCCAGAAGGTCATCAATCGTCTCCTCCTCCCAGGTGTTATAGATCTGCCCGTGAAGGCCTGCCCCGACCTTGAAGCCACGGCCCAAAGCGTACTCAAGGGTCGAGATGACACCGGCATGGGTATGTCCGGCAGTGTACTGGCTGAGGATGTTCGCTGCGGAACCGTCCGGGTTGCGGTTTGCGGCGATGGCCGAAGTCCAGTCGATCAGTCCGTCGGCAGTGTAGGAAGAAAGCGGTTTCCCCTTGGTTTCGGACCACCTGCCCCCACCACTGGCGAATGCCACGTAGACCGAATTCTTCATCGAAACCTTCTCCCCGCTCCAGATGTGCTGCAGGGTGAAATAGGGCTTGAAATAGTTGTTGAGACTGAGATTGAAGACCTTGCCGTCGCGGTAGCCCCAGTTCTTGTTGTAGCTCAGGCCATTTTCACTGACCTCGGCGAAGGAAAGCCTCGAAGAGCGCTGCTCATGTTTCTCAGGCGAACCGAGGGCTGTGAATATGACGGAGTGCTCCTCGCCGAAACGCTTGCCGAGACTGAGCATGTAGGCATAGGAGTTTACGGAAGTCGCATCCACGTAGCCGGAACCGCGCACATGGGACAGCATCATATTCATTGACCAGCCTTTCGGAAGCGCTCCGCTCGCGACTTTGACATAGCCCTTCATCGTCCCGTAGTCTGAGCCGTAGAAGCCGGCTTCTGCCGTGAAAGTCTCTGACGGCGAATCGGTAAGGATGTTCACTGAGCCGCCGACCGAACCGTCGGAAAGAAGCGATGCGCCCACTCCCTTCTGGACCTGTACGGCATAGGTGGCGTCGGCAAGTCCCATCCAGTTGTTCCAGTACATGCTTCCGGTCACAAGACCGCTGATCGGAATGCCGTTCAGAAGGACGGAGATATTCTCCTGCCCGAAGCCTCTGATGTTGAGTTTTGCATCGCCGTAACTACCTGATTCCGAGGTGGCATACAGGCTTGGAATGCCTTTCAGCAGCTCCGGATAGGTCCTCGCTGCGGCCCTCTCCCTGAGAGTTTCGGAATCGATGGTCACCAGCCTGAGAGGAGACCGGGAAACTTTGCTGAATGTGCTGCTCACGATGACATCCCTCAGAGTCAGGGTGTCGCCCTCTCCAACAGCCGGGGAGTCGCTCTCTCCGACAGCCGGGGAGTCGCTCTTTCCGACATGAGAGACAGGACAGCCTGGTATCCGCCCTTCCCGGAAAGCCGGGGAGTCGCTCTTTCCGACAAGGGAGACAGGAGCTTCGGTGACGATTTCGGCAGCGGTCCTTCCGCCGCCCGGGACACTGTCTCCGGCACGCAGTACGGGTGCCGAGAGAATTGCAATGCCCATAAGAACAAAGTTCGTTTTCATAAAAAACCTTAAACTGTTACACTTATGGCATACAATTCAAGGCTTCTTCCCCGGGACACGGGTCCCGGAAAATCTTCTTCCATCCAGACTTACCCTTGCGGGAACACTGTCGGTGCCGTAGTTTCAACGGCTCATGCCTTTCGGCTCGCGGACTTTACCGCCGATCGGGATTCTCACCCTGCCCTGAAGTTATGCGGTCGCAAATATACCATCTTGCCAGTAAACAAGCAAGGATTATCCGCAAAATGTGCATTTCCGCCCCTGCCGGGATCGCCTCTGCCGAGATCGCCCCTGCCGGGATCGGCTCTGTCGGGATCGCCTCTGTCGGGATCGCCTCTGCCGGGATCGCCTCTGCCGGAATTGCCTCTGCCGGGATCGCCTCTGGGGTAGTTGTGACTGGGTCGCCGTGCCTGAAGGACTGTCCTGCCACCCTGCCGAACCTCATCGGCCATAATAAAGGCTGGTTTTATGCCAAACTCCCAATCCAGACCTCAATGTCCATGAAAAAGGCCAATTTCATGGATAAGCACCCTGTCCAGACCTCAATGTCCATGAAAAAGGCCAATTTCATGGATAAGCACCCTGTCTAGACCTCGATGTCCATGAAAAAGGCCAATTTCATGGACAAGCAGAGGTAAATGACCGGTTTGAGACCGCCACAGGATGATGCCTCTGGGGTACCTGTGGACAAGTTTGTCGTGCCGAATGCCGGATAGAAGAACGCTTTGCCACGCGGAGATGCCTCTGAGACACCTCTGGGCAGGGTCGCCGTGCCAAAGACCGGTCAGAAGAACGCTTTGCCACGCGAGGATGCCACTGAGGCATCTGTAGGCAGGGTCGCCGTGCCGAAGGGCCGATAGATGACTGCTTCGCCACGCGGAGATGGCTCTGAAGCACCTGTGGGCAGGGTCGCCGTGCCGAAGACCGGTCGAGGTCCGGTTAGAGGCCGGTTTGAGAGAGATAGTTGGATTGTTCGGCACGTGGGGATGGCACTGGAGTACCTGTGGGCAGGGTCGCCGTGCCGAAGAGCGGTTATGACACCGGAAAGAAACCGTTTTGAGATCGGTTGGGTGATGGTCCGCCACGCGGGGATGCCTCTGAAATACCTGTGGGCAAGGTCACCGTGCCGAAGGGCCGATGGATGACCGTCTCGCCACGCGGAGATGGCTCTGAAGCACCTGTGGGCAGGGTCGCCGTGCCGAAGACCGGTTATGACACCGGAAAGAAACCGTTTTGAGATCGGTTGGGGGATGGTCCGCCACGCAGGGCTGCCACCCAATGCATCATATTCACTGCGAGAGGATTTTTTTATCGGGCAGATGCTTGTTGCAAACGATTTCATTAGTATATTTGTAGACTAAGAATTGGTTATCACCTGAATAACATAACCTGAAACATCAATGAAAATTCTGGAACTCGGCAAGTTCTATCCGATCCGTGGAGGCGTTGAGAAGGTGATGTGGGACATCACGGTCGGCGTATCTGAAAGAGGCGTGGACTGTGACATGCTCTGCGCTTGCGAAGAATCCAAAGTCATCCGTCTCAATGAGCACGGAAAAGTGATTTGTGTTCGTTCGTTGGCAAAGGTGGCAGCTACGATGATTTCGCCGGCAATGATTCTCTGGCTGAGAAAGCATTGTAAGGAATATGACATCATCCACATCCATCATCCAGACCCGATGGCTTGCCTGGCACTTTTCCTGAGCGGTTTCAGGGGAAGGGTGATCCTGCATTGGCATAGCGACATCCTCAAGCAGAAGACCCTGATGAAATTCTACAGGCCGCTCCAGGGCTGGCTGGTCAGGCGCGCGGACAGCATCGTGGGGACAACTCCGGTCTACACAGCTGAATCGGAGGCACTTGCAAAGGTTCAGGAGAAAATCGTCAGCATCCCTATCGGAGTGGTTCCGGTCAAGGAAGACGAAAAAGGGGCCGCCGCGATACGCGAGCGCTTCAGAGGCAGGAAGATAGTATATTCACTGGGCCGCCTGGTGTCATACAAGGGTTATGAATATCTTGTCGATGCGGCCGCCAGCCTCGACGACAGCTATGTCGTGGCGATAGGCGGAGCAGGCCCGCTGAAGGAGGAACTGCAGCGCAGGATCGAACAGAAAGGCCTTCAGGACAGGGTCTTCCTCCTGGGCCGGATCCCGGATGAGGACTTCGCCGCATGGTACAGGGCCTGCGACGTGTTCTGCCTCAGTTCGATCTGGAAGACGGAGGCCTTCGCGATAGTGCAGATCGAGGCGATGTCCTGCGGAAAGCCGGTAGTGGCAACACGGATTCCGGGATCGGGTGTCAGCTGGGTCAATGCTCATGGCATTTCGGGACTGAACGTGGAACCTGCCGACGCAGAGGCACTTGCCGAAGCGATCAGGAAAGTGACCGATGAAAATGAATATGCAGAATTCTGCAAGGGTGCACTGAACCGTTACCGGACGATGTTCACCTTCGACGGCATGATAGACCGTTGCCTCAGTCTCTATGGGACGGATACTCCGGATGGGTCGGAAGAACGGAACAGGGACAGAGACACCGATAGAAATGGACATAGTCATTGCCGGCATGATGGGTCTGCAGAACGTAACGGGGGCAGAGACACCGAAGCAGATAGACGAAATACGGAATCAGATACCGGAAACACGGAAGCTGATACCGGAAACCCGGAATCAGATAGACAGGAAAACGGAATAAGATAGCTGAAACACGGAATCAGATAGCCTGAAACACGGAAGCATATACCTGAAACACGGAATGGGACAGAAGCGCCGCAGAGAGACAGAAAGAGGAGCGGAAAGGCTTGCCGGGAAACGGAACGGAGGGAGAGATTTGCAGCCCGAGGTCCTGGAAGCTTTTCTTAAGATGCTGCGCAATGCGCTGTGGAACAGACCGATAGAGGGATGGAAGAAGCTTTCGCCGGAGCAATGGAAGGAGTTGGCGGCCCTCGCAAAGGCCCATACCCTCGCCGGAACCCTCTCCGATGCCCTGAACTCATTGCCGGAGGACTGTGATGCACCCTCTGAGGTACTGGAGCCCTGGCTTGTGGAGGTGCAGAGGACCGAAGAAGCGTACGCGCTTCATTCGAAGATTGTCGGCATGCAGCGCCGGGCCTGGGAGAAAAGAGGCCTGAAAGCATTGCTGCTGAAGGGGTTGGACTCCGCCGCCATGTACTCTGTCCCGGAACACAGGACCTGCGGGGACATCGACTGGTACTTCGGCTCCGCAGAGGATTGGAAGACGGCCAATGAGATTGCTGCAGGGAATGGCTGCAAGTTGGAAATGGACAGCGACGGTGATGTGCACTACACGCTTTCCGGGGTGGTTGTCGAGCATCACAGACGCTGGAACGACGCATCTTCTGCCCGCGCCCGGAGGGTGATCGATGCATTGCCGCCGGAAACGCCGGAAGCTCAGCTCGTCATGCGCAACGTGCACATCCTGAAACATGTGATGGTGGGAGGGATAGGATTGCGGCAGCTTTGCGACCTGGCGATGGCTTACCGCCACTATGACGGGCAGTACGACCCTGCCTCGCTGACCGGAATACTCCGGGAAGCAGGCCTCGGCAAATGGAACGGGCTGTTAAATGCATTTTTAGTGCAAGTGATTGGATGTGAATATATTGACAAAGACGACAAGGTCCCCGCAGCCGACCTGGAATGGTTGGTCAGGGCCGTCCTTGATGACGGGAATTTCGGCAGAGGGCGGCAGTCCGGCGGCGGCAAGCCGCAAAGCGGTGCACTCACGCTGATGGGCTCGGCGCTTTCGAGCGGCAAGCCGCAAAGCGGTGCGCTCGTGCGGATGGGCTCGGCGATTTCGAGCAAGCCGCAAAACGGAAACTTCGGCAGAGGGCGGCAGTCAGGCGGCGGCAAGCCGCAAAGCGGTGCACTCGCGCTGATGGGCTCGGCGCTTTCGAGAGGATTCATATTCATGAAATATGCTCCCTGCGAATACATCGCCCGCATCCGTTCGCTTGTGAAAGGAAGAATGAAAAGAAAGATCAAAAACAGTTAATATGAAGAAACAATGGATTCTCGCAGTTGCTGCACTGTTGTCGCTGGCTTCTTGCGGTTCATACAAAAAGCTGACCTATCTGCAGGACATGGAAGTCCTGACCACCTATGATGTGAAGGAGCAGCCAAACGTGCTGATCGGTGTCAATGACAAGCTGCGCATCGTCGTGACCTGTCAGGAGCCCACTCTCGCTGCACCGTTCAACCTCAGCACCGGGGTGTTCTCGGTCAATCCGGAGACCGGCGAGAGCGTCACCAAGCTCTCATCCGAAGCCGAATCGGGTTACGTGGTCGACAAGAACGGCTACATCGACTTCCCGGTGATCGGCCTGGTGAAGGCTGAGGGGCTGACCCTCGAAGGGCTTCGCGAGGACCTCATCGACAAGATCATCGAGACAAAGTACATCAAGGACCCTATCGTGCTGGTGGAGTTCATGAACTTCCAGTTCACCGTGCTCGGAGAGGCGAATCCGGGCAACTACAACGTCCCGAACGGTCACATCAACCTCCTCGAAGCATTGGCGCTGGCAGGAGACCTCAAACCGTCCGCGAAACGTGACGATGTCTGGGTCATCCGCACCGAGAATGGCCAGAGGATGGTCTACAGCGTTGACATGAGGTCAAAGGATCTCTTCGAGTCGCCGGCATTCAACATCCAGCAGAACGACATCATCTACGTCAAGCCGCTCAAGTCCGTCAAGGATGCCGACGCTACGAAACGCTCTTCTGTCATCACGACAGTCATTTCAGCCCTGTCCACTGTTTCATCGATCACACTGGCGTTCGTCTATGCCGGAGTCATCGGTTCAAGGTAGTCAATCAATATGGCACAGAACAAGAACACAAAAAAGGAAGAAGGCATCAATCTGGTCGACCTCTTCTTCTATCTCCTCAGCTACTGGTACTGGTTTGTCCTCGGAGTCCTCATCTGCGGAGGCTTCGCGGCTTACAGATATGCCACATCGACCCTGGTGTACAGGGCTGATGCCACCATCATCATCAAGGACCCTTCCAACACCACCAGCACGGCACGTCTGGACAGCTACAACAACCTCATCAACAGGACCAGTGTCTCCAACGAGATCCTTCAGTTCAAGTCCAAGAACCTGATGACCAAGGTCGTGGAGCGTCTCGAGGCGAACATCAACTACAAGGTCGATGCCCGCCTTCGCACCAACGAAGTCTACACCGCATCTCCGGTGAAGGTCATATTCCTGAACAAGCAGGTGCAGGGAGTGCAGAACATCTCCGTCACTCCGATAGACGAGAACAATGTGATGATCAATCAGGTCAGCACCGTTGCCCTGAACGACACCATCTCCACCGACGTCGGCCAGGTCGTGGTCATCCCGACCAGCCACTATGACTCTTCGTGGTACAACAGGGAGGTGAAAGTTTCCAGGGTACCTGCCGCAAGCGCGGCATCCGCCTTCCTCTCACGCCTCATGATCCGTCAGCCTAACGACGATGCATCGATACTCTCGTTCTCCCTTCAGGACAACAACAGGGAGAGGGCTAAGGACGTGCTCAACGTCCTCTTCGATGAATACAACAAGCAGGCTGTCGAAGACAAGAACCAGGTGGCAATCAACACCGCCAGTTTCATCGAAGAGCGTCTGCGCATCATCGAGGCGGAACTTGGACAGGTGGAAGGAGAGCTTGAGAACTTCAAGGTCACCCACACCCTTATGGATGCCAACGAAACCGCATCACAGTACCTTTCCGAGACAAGGGAGTCCAATGCGGCAATAGCACAGATCGAGACAAGGATCCGTGTGGCTGAATACATGAGGGATTATCTTGCCGACCCGAACAAGAAGAATGAGCTGATTCCGGCCAACACAGGTCTCGAGGACCTCAGGATCGAGGGTCAGATCAACCAGTACAACAACAATAAGATACGCCGCGACAGGCTTCTTGAGAATTCGAGCGAGGAAAGTCCTGTGATCAAGAACATCGACGCTTCGCTGGAGACTCTCCGTTCAAGCATCGTGCAGGCCGTGGACAATCTCGTCCGAAGCCTCCAGGTGCAGCGCAGCGATGCCCAGGTCCAGGAAACCAATTCGCGCGAGAAGTTCTCGAAAATGCCTTCAACAGCCCGGCAGATGCTCAGCATCGAGCGCCAGCAGAACATCAAGGAAACTCTGTACATGTTCCTGCTGAACCGCCGCGAGGAAAATGCCCTCACCCAGGCGATGGCCGACAATAACGCCAAGATCATCGACTCTGCGGAAGCGCAGTACGGACATATCGCCCCGAGCAAGGCCAAGACAATCCTCCTGGGTATCCTGATAGGTCTGGCCATTCCGTTCATCATCCTGATAGGCAGGCTGTTCCTTGACACCAGAGTGCGCACGAGGAAAGAGATCGAAGAGGCTGTTTCCGTTCCGTTCCTCGGTGAGATCCCGCTTGTCAAGCATAGCAGGATGGAACGGGTGAAGGGCAGGAAGTCAAAGACTCCGGAAAGGATCATCTACTACGACGGCATGTCCAAGTCCATCCTGACAGAGTCTCTGCGTATCCTTACCACCAATATCGAATTCATGAAGGACTCGGCATCCAAGGGAAATGTCATAACACTGACTTCGTTCAATCCGGGAGCGGGAAAATCCTTTGTGATGAGCAATATTGCAGCCTGCATCGCTGATTCCAACAAGACCGTCGTCATGGTGGATTGCGACCTCAGGAAGAGGAGCATGTCCAGGTCTTTCGGCCATTCCCACAAAACCAAAGGAGTCTCGAACTATCTGTACGACACCTCCTTGCAACTGGACTCCATCATATTCAAGGATGTCGCCCCGGGAATCGATCTCATCCCTGCGGGCATGGTGCCGCCTAACCCTGTGGAACTCCTCAAGCGCGACCGTTTCGAGCAGATGATCCGGGATCTGCGCGACCGCTATGATTATGTGCTTATCGACAACGTGCCTGTCAATGTGGTGGCCGATGCGCCGATCATTGCAAGGGTGGCAGACACGACCCTGTTCGTCCTGAGGTCCGGTTCGATCGACAGGAGATTGCTTTCGCTTATCGAGAAAATGTACGATGACAATCAGTTCCGCAATCTCGGCATAGTCCTCAACGGGTCGGAAGTCCGCACCCGCTATGGACACAATTACGGCTATGGCTACGGCTACGGTTATGGCTACGGCTATGGCTACAGCTATGAAGACAAGAACGAGGCGTAAATCTGAATCATGAACATAGCCATCGATTTCGACGGGACAATAGTCGAGCACAACTATCCTGCCATCGGCAAGGAGATTCCGTATGCGATTGAGACTCTCAAGAAGCTGCAGGCGGACCGCCACAGACTCATACTGTGGACGGCCCGCGAGGGGCAGCTCCTGACAGACGCAGTCGAATTCTGCCGTGCGCGAGGACTCGAGTTCTACGCAATCAATTCCGACGTGCCGAGCGACAGCTGGAAGGACAACGCCCCGACCCGCAAGCTAAAGGTTGACATGTTCATAGATGACAGGAATCTGGGCGGGCTTCCGGACTGGTCCGTGATTTATGAGATGATCAGCCACAACCTCACCTACGGGGACATCATAAGGAACGGGATGTCCGAGCTCTTCGATGTGGAAGAGGAAAAGACCCCGGGCTTCTTCCGACGCATCATCGACCGCTGCCGTTCCTCCCGCGAGAAATACAATCACGGCAGCTCCTCCGGCCGCCGTCACCGCAGCTCCTCAGGTCGCCCAAAGCGCAGTTCACGCGGCTCGCATCACTGGTAGGGAAACGCAGATGAAAGCTTGCAGAAAAAACCGAAAAGAGGCTGAAATCATCTGATTTTCAGCCTCTTTAGTGTTATGAAAAAAAAACTTGAATGTTATTGTAAAAAACTTGTTCTGCGACTAGAAGTAATAGACCAAACCGAGGGATGCGACACTTCTGAGATCGAGAGGGAAGTTGTCGTCGTACTTGGAGTCGGTCGGAACGACGCCATTGAAACGATCAGTGTAGGCCTCAAGGTTCAGATCGAGGAAAGCGCCGATGTGCTTGCTGATGTAAACCTCCTCGATGATACCGGCCCTGAAACCGAAAGCGCCGCCGAGGGAAACCTTGTACAGATCGGCAGGAACATATTCAGTGTCTGCAGAGAGTCCTATGCCACAGCCTAAACCGGCATATACCTTCGTCTCGAAAAGATGCTGCTTCTGCGGAGCGCAAAGGCCGCTTATGTTGAGCACAGCGTCAGCGAAGATGGAAAGGGTGTTGAATGAATATGGGTAGAAGCCGCCGGCAGAAATCTCGTTGTGATTGCCTGCGCTGGCATTCTTTGCATAACCGGCCTGGAGCCTTGCTGCAAAAGCGTGGCTGAAATCATAACCCACGGTGATGGAACCCTGAGGAGTGAAGAGGTCCTTCAGTCCATAGCCCAACTTATCCCTGTTTGCCTTGAGTTGTCCTTCAGTGTGAGTGCTCCTCCCATCGTCGTAGTAGGTCCAGGTGTTCTCATTCTTCGAGAAGAGCATGCCGCCCTGTGCAGAAACGGTGAATCCTTTGAAATCCCTTTCCCGTGCACCAGCCTCACATTCCTTTGCTTCCTGAGCCGGAACGGAAACTGCACAGAGTCCAATCATGATGACGCTAAGAAATAACTTTTTCATATTTTAAAGTGTTGTAAAAATGCAATATAAGGCAAAAGTACTCTACAATTGATAAAAAACCAAAACTTTCGTTCATTTTTTCAAACAATTGTCATACAATTTCATATAATCCTCGTACCTGTCCTGCTTCCGGAAATTCTTCAGCGCTCTTTCGCGACATTTGCCGGAAAAGCACTCCTTCCCTCTTTCCTCTATCTTCCTGACACATTCCAGCAGACCCCTGACATCTCCCTGCTCCACAACGAACCCCGTGTCCTCGCTGACGGCCTCGATGCTTCCGCCCGTCCTGTAGGTGATGACCGGAGTCCCGCAGGCCATAGCCTCCAGATTGACTGTAGGATAGTTGTCCTGCCAAGTCGGATTCACAAATGCCACGGCAGCTGAATACAGTGCCGCTAGTTGCTGCACGTTGTCGGTCCTGCCGATCGTGACGATCCCTTCAGGCAACCGGCGTTTCTGCTCCTCGGTCATCCTGCCGACCATCACGATCACCTCGTCTTCAGACAGCATCGAGGACAATTCGACAAAGTCATCGAATCCCTTCTCCTTCATCCAGATGCTGGCCAGACCAAGTATCACTTTCCTGTCCCCTATCCCGTACCTGCTCCTGATTCCGGCAGAATCCTGAGGCGCGAAAGTGTCTGTGTCGATGCCGTTGTGTATGACCTGGATATTGCATTTCCCCAGGAATGACGCTTTCAACTCATTGCCCATCCATTCCGACACGGGGACAATGGTCAGCTTATCCTTGGGAATCGAGTTGAAGGACTCGCTCTTGTCCCTGTAATTGGCAGCAGACCTGTCCCTGAACCAGCTTGCAGGAAACTCCTTTCTCTGGCAACAATCCTTGCAGCCTGTCTTCCATTTGAAACATTTTGCTGCAGAATAGTGGTAGCAATGCCCCGTGTAAAGCCAGCAATCATGCACGGTCCAGATCACAGGCTTGCCGCACTCTGCCAGATAGCGGAAAAGTATCTTGTAGTTAAGGAAATAGCCGTGGATGTTGTGTATGTGGATGACATCAGGGTCCAGACGCTTGATTGCCTTTACAAAGCGCTTGGTAGCAAGTCGCGAACCGAGCCCGTGTCTGTCGAGCAGACGGGTTTCCAGACCGTGCAATGCCACGCTCAGGCGACTGCCGACAGGCAGAAGCTTCGATCCCTTCAGCGCCGAAGCCGACTCCGGTCCAGGCACACCGTCCCTCCCCCGGCTATAAGCCACCCAGCTCTCCCAGCCGCGGGATGTAACCAGCTCTCCAATCTCCTGCATTATCTTCCCGGTGGAAGTGTTCCTGCGGATTACAGGATTGATCTGTAATAACTTAGGCATCCTTATACACACTTAACCATTTTTCCATGACCGAATCGGGCGAGAAACGCCGTACAACCTCGCGCGCCGCCTGTCCCATCCGTTTGCGCATCTGTTCATCCCCGATCACCAGCAACATCTTCCCGGCAAGGTCCGCAACATCCCCGTCCCGGGCAATAAATCCGTCCACGCCATAGCGTATTATGTCCCTCGGACCACATTTGTAGTCGAACGACACGGCAGGCAGACCGCAGGCCATACCCTCGATCAGAACCATAGGGAAGCCCTCGTAATGGGAACTCATGACAAGCAAGGAGCTCGCTGCATATTCGCTGACGATGTCTGCCGTCGGGGCATTGATGGCGCAGCACCCCTCAAGCCCGCAGTCCGCTATCTGCTGCTGCAGACGCTCCTTCCATTCACCCTGTCCGAATATGTCGAGTCGCCACTCCGGAGCCTTTCCGTGCACTATCCGCCAGGCTTCGATCAGACGGTCGAAACTCTTCTGGTAGTCCAGACGCCCGACGGCGATCACCCTTTTCGCGGTCACTTCCGAACACGGAGCATCCTTCAGCACTGCCGAATTGGGAATCACCCTCATGGTCTGTATCTCGCCCCACATCCGGGCATCCTCCTCTGTCAGAACCACAAAGCGGTCGAAACGTCTGACCAGCCGCTCGTCCGTGCGAGACCTCCACCGGTCTGCCAGACCCATCAGGCCGCTGCGGTTGTACTGCAGGTGGAAAAGCTTGCTCTGGTGCAGCTCCAGCACCTTCCTGCTCCCGTCCTTCAGATCCGGGACAAAAGAGCATTCCCCGGGATAGAAACAGTCGGTCACATCCGGCCTGAGTTCCGTCAGAAGAGCCTCCATGGCCTTACGGTGCGCCCGCCGCCTGCGCAGGAAGCCGAGGGTCTTGAGGATGAAATTCTTCCCGTTGTCATCCGAATAGTTGACTCCGAAATCAACGAATTCCACTCCATCCGGGAAAGGATAGAATGTCGGCCTGCCTTTCTGGTCTGTCGTAGCCACGACAATCCTGAAAGGCCCCTTCTCCGGATGCTCAAGCAGCCAGCGAACCTTGTTCAGAAGAACCCTTTCCATCCCGCCGGGATTGTAGAGGGAGTGTATGCAAAAGAGGAGGGTCATAGTAACGATTCTTCAGTTTCACCTTTGCCGGGTTCCCTCAGACAAAGGAATATAGCCATCACGACGAATATGTCCGTAGAGACCTTCATCCAGACAATGAAATTGATAAGAAGTATGCAGAAGAACATCCAGCTGTATGCCGGAAAGCGCTTCATGAGTTCGTTCGCACAAGCCACCATATAGACACAGAACAGGAGCAGTCCGATGAGGCCGAAATAGAAAATGAAACGGAGATAGCCTATGTCGGTTGCCATATAATAACCACCGAAGTTCGGCCCGATGTAATTCATATCCCGATTGAATGGATTCTCAAGGTAACCGTCGCCAATGATCCAAGTGTGAAGATTGTCGGGGAATACAATCATATTCTTCAATATGTTGTTTGAATTTGTCTCCCATCTGCCTGTTTCGGCAAGAGAAAAGAAGCCTTCGAATCCAAAACGGAAATTGTCCTTGAAAACAGGTGACTCTGAATATAGAACCGAACAAACAATGACAGCAACAATGCCGACAGCTATCCATCGTTGAAGAATAAAGAATCGATTCCCATCCGCTTGACGGTCAGCAACAGCTCCAATCAGCCAAACCAGCATAGCTAATCCAACACCCACAATAGTTGTCCTTGCAATGATGTTGCCGATTACAGAAATCGCAAAGAAGGAAAGCAGATATAGCCAGATCCATTGTTTTTTCTCCGTATGGACAATCTTCATACTCAAGAATGCTAAGATTACCAAAACACAGGAAAACCTCGTTCCGGCGACATCGAGGCTACAGCCTATTCCGTAGAGACGGTTGGCTTTTTCCAAGGCATCGTTTTCAACAAAACCCTGTCCCAGAACCAGTTGATTGACCAATTCCTTAAACCACGGAAAACTGTCGATTATCATCGCAAGTCCGCACTGCATCACACAAACAGCAATGAGATAGTTTCCGACAATCTCAACAGTTGCTTCTCCGTGAAGCCATTTGATTGCCGAAACAACGACATACGCTCCTCCCATCCATACCCACATCGAAACAATGTAGGAAGCATAGGTGTAATCATTTGTATGATTGATCACAGCCGAAGCAAAGGCGGCCAGGGACACTAGGGCTGCAAGAAAAGACAAGAAAAAAAACGGACGGCTCAGAGATGCCGTGCGTCCCTTTGCCAGATCAAGTGCAAACAGAACCAGTCCGACTGCTGCCAATGCCATTTTGGTATTGACCCCCGGTAAGAAAGTGAACTCGAAGGGAAAAAAGAACATACTGGTCAGCACGACC
>SFMU01000067.1 GCA_004552965.1 Bacteroidales bacterium
GGAATATGCCATCGCAAAGATCGCAGGCCTGAAGATGTGCGAGAGCTACAATCTCCAGTACGGCACCAACTACATAGCCGTGATGCCGACCAACCTCTACGGTCCGAATGACAACTTCCACCTGGAGAACTCCCACGTGATGCCGGCGATGATGCGCAAGGTCTATCTTGCAAAACTCATCAACGACGGCAATTGGTCTGCCATCCGCAAGGACCTGAGCATCAGACCTGTAGGAGCGAACATCAAGGAGAATGGCGAGACCGTCCGCTATGTCATTGACGGCAGCTCGGACGAGGCGACCATCCTGAAGGTGCTTGCCTTTTACGGCATATTCGACAACCGCGTCGTCCTCTGGGGCACAGGCACTCCGCTGCGCGAGTTCCTCTGGAGCGAGGATATGGCTGACGCGTCGGTGCACGTCCTGCTGAACGTAGATTTCAAGGACATCATCGGCATTGAGAAATATTCATCCGTCCATTACGGAGTCAAGGCCGATGGCGTGGTCGATCGCAACCACAGCACAGGCCGCGGCGGAGCCATCCCTTCCCTCGGCGAGATCCGCAACTGCCACATCAATGTAGGTACCGGCAAGGAACTGACCATCAGGGAACTCTCCGAGCTGGTAGTCAAGGCAGTCGGGTTCACAGGAACGGTCGAGTTCGACGCCAGCAAGCCGGACGGCACGATGCGCAAGCTCATCGATGTCAGCAAGCTCCACTCCCTCGGCTGGACACACAAGGTCGAGATCGAGGACGGAGTCCAGAAACTCTTCGACTGGTACAGGGAGAGTCTGGCGTAAGTAATCTGCAACCACATATTCCCAAATAATCCGAGATAACCATTCATCATGAACAAAAACATAGCACTTATTACTGGCGTAACAGGACAGGACGGAAGTTACCTCTCAGAATTCCTCCTCGAAAAAGGATACGAAGTTCACGGCATCATACGTCGCTCATCCTCTGACTATCGCGAGCGAATCGCCCATCTCGAAGGCCTGCCGAACTTCCACCTGCATTATGCTGACATGACGGACTCTATGTCCCTTGTCAAGCTGGTTGGCAAGGTACAGCCTACTGAAATCTACAACCTAGCCGCCCAGTCTCACGTCCAGGTCTCTTTCGATGCCCCTGAGTTCACCGCAGACGTCGATGCTGTTGGTGTCCTCAGAATCCTCGAGGCCGTCAGGACCAACCATCTTGAGAAGACCTGCAAGATCTATCAGGCATCCACCTCGGAGCTTTACGGAAAGGTCGAGGAAGTGCCTCAGAATGAGAACACTCCGTTCCACCCATATTCACCGTACGCTGTGGCCAAGCTCTACGGCTTCTGGATTGTGAAGGAGTACCGCGAGGCATACGACATGTTCTGCTGCTCCGGCATCCTCTTCAACCACGAGAGCGAGCGCCGTGGCGAGACCTTCGTGACCCGCAAGATCACCCTTGCCGCCGCCCGCATCGCCCAGGGCAAGCAGGCCTGCCTCTACCTCGGCAACCTCGACTCCCTTCGCGACTGGGGCTATGCCAAGGACTATGTGGAGTGCATGTGGCTCATCCTCCAGCACGACAAGCCTGAGGACTTCGTGATCGCCACCGGCGTCCAGCACACTGTCCGTGAATTCGCCACCCTGGCCTTCCGCCACGCCGGCATCGAGCTCCGCTGGGAAGGCGAAGGCATCAACGAGAAGGGTATCGTCGTCTCCGTTAGCGGCTCCGTCAACTCCGACCTTGTGGGCCGCACCGTAGTCGCCGTCTCCGAAGACTTCTACCGCCCGACCGACGTCGTCAACCTCTGGGGCGACCCGACCAAAGCCAAGGCCAAACTCGGCTGGAACCCTCAGACCACCACTTTCGAGCAGCTCGTCGAACTGATGGTCAAGCACGACATGGCCAAAGTCGCCGCCGACAACGCCGCCTCGGACGTCAGGAAAATGAACCTGGCCGAGTACCTGGAGAAGGGAATTGTGAAGTAGGGTTTTGGAACCGGCTAAGGATCTGAGGCTGTTATTGAGAATTGAGTAAATCTGCGCCCCGGATTGGGCATGATTGAGTTCAAAGACAAAGTAATTCCAATTATCTCCGAATGATGAAAAGAACCATTGCTTTTCTCACGTCATTATTCACGGTCTTTCAGTTTGTGTCGGCGCAAACCTCACTTGACATAAATGTTTCGGTCGAAAGCGCATGTGACGGACTGTCGAAGGGAAAAGCCATCGTCACGGGAGTGCGATATGACTTTGAATCCCTTTATCCCTCTGACAGTGAGAAAGAAAAGGCCAAGGTTGCCGGAAGCTACTACATCGACTTCGAGCAAAAGGACAAAGTGATCACTGTCCTTTGTTCTGAAGCCCCCAAGCGTTTTGCCATCACATCTCTCGACGACTCCATACAGAGTTTCTGGGATGTTCAGACCATCGCTTCTTTGCCCAGCCTATCCAGACTGTCTGACTTGTATGGGATCCGCTCCGCACAGGAAGAGGATGTGATGAACTATGTCTCGAATCTGGAAAAACTGGGGTATACTTTCGACGACCCCTATCTGCTTTCATACTTGTATTCCCTGTTGCTGAAGGTGTTCCCGAACAGGAAACTGGACGGCTTTCCTTACAATATGAACATCGTGATTGCGAATGACGATTCGATGAATGCGTACGTCTTTCCTAACGGCACAATGATCATCAACACAGGACTGCTGGCAAATGTCCACACCGAAGACGAACTTGTTGCAATAATGGCTCACGAGATAGGTCATTTCGCTGCAAATCATTCGCTTGTGAACATCCAGAAGCAGGAACAGAGGGCTAACAGGGCAGAGGCCTGGGCCGCCTTGGCAACTGTCCTGGCAGCAGGCACAGAGGTTTATATGGGTTCTCAAGGCTATTATACCGGGGGCGCGTTCACTGCTACGACAGCTGTCTTGTCTTCTGCTATCGTGGATAGCGCAATGAGCCAGATCGGAATCGAATACTCGAGGACGCAGGAATCGGATGCTGACGACATGGCGGTAGCTGCCCTGGGGCTTCTTGGCTACGACACCAATGCTCTCTCGACCGTCTTGTCAAGGATGGCGGAGCTGTATAATGAAGAAGGCAACTGGGCGGCCTATTACCTTTCCGGCGACCATCCGAGTCTGAATGAAAGAATTGCCAAGCATGGACAGCCGGATCTGCGCAGAGACCATGAGTTCGAGAAGAAAGTTTCCTTCGCGGTGACGAATATGGCTGTGTCGAAGTACAATCTCGGCAGATTTGCGCAGGCTCTGAAATACGTTGACCAGAACATCGAAAATGGGGTTGCTACTGATGACGACTACCTCATCAAGGCAAACTGCCTGATGAATCTGCGCAATGACAAGAGCAGCATGTCCGAGGCCCTCGCGCTGATCCGGAAAGCAAAGACAATCAACTCGGAAAACATCAACATCCTGAAGGCGGAAATCCTTGCTGCGATCCGTTTGGAACAATTCGCCGACGCCCATCAGTTGATCCTGGAGTACCAGGACAGGTTGCAAGACTCCATGTCCTTGGTAGAATTCGGCAGCCCTGTCTACAATTCCTTGTCAGACGAGTTTGACTGGTCCCGCAGGATGGGCGTTAAGCTTGCTGGATGGTAGAAGAGTTAATGCACCTTTCTGGGCTTGGATATAAACCGCGGAGAGGTATTCTCTGACGTTATCGTTTTCGTTAGTGCAAGATCTGACGAAGAGGCGGAGCGGTCAAAAATCTCTAACTGGCTCATGATATAAACCAACTTACGAAAATTTAATAACATACATAACAATGAGTATTTTCAAAGACAAAGTCCTCCTTATTACGGGGGGCACCGGTTCATTCGGTAATGCGGTACTTCGCCGCTTCCTTGACAGTGACATCCGTGAGATTCGCATCTTCTCTAGGGATGAAAAGAAACAGGATGATATGCGCCACTTTCTTCAGGCAAACCGCTCGGACGTGGCCAATAAGGTGAAATTCTACATAGGCAATGTGCGTAACCGCGAGGCAGTTGATTTCGCAATGGCCGGCGTGGATTATGTGTTCAGCGCTGCCGCTCTCAAGCAGGTACCTTCCTGCGAGTTCTATCCGATGGAGGCCGTACGTACCAATGTCGAAGGAACCAACAATGTGCTCCTTTCAGCTATTGCTCACGGAGTCAAGAACGTGGTTGTGCTTTCGACCGACAAGGCCGCATATCCTATCAACGCGATGGGCATCTCCAAGGCAATGATGGAGAAGGTCGCAATTGCGCAGGGACGTGCTCTCGGCCCGGATGCAAAGACCACCATCTGCTGCACACGTTACGGCAATGTTATGGCCAGCCGCGGTTCCGTCATTCCCCTCTGGGTTGAGCAGATGATGGAAGGCAAACCAATAACCATCACGGACCCGAATATGACCAGGTATATGATGACTCTCGATGATGCCGTTGATCTTGTGATGTTCGCATTCGAACACGGCCACAATGGAGACCTATTCGTCCAGAAGGCTCCGGCTGCAACTCTCGACGTTCTTGCACAGGCTCTCAAGGAGGTTTACTCCAAGGTTGATCCTAAGTATGGTGAGACTGAGGTCAAGATCATCGGAACACGTCACGGTGAGAAACTCTATGAAACCTTGGTTACTCGAGAGGAAATGCTCCGTTCCGAGGACTGTGGCAACTACTTCCGCATTCCTTGCGATGCCCGCGACCTGAACTATGACAAGTTCTTCACCGAGGGTGATGATGCCATCAGCAAGACAGAGGACTATCATAGCCACAATACCCGCCGTCTGGATGTCGACGGAATGAAGGAACTCCTTCTCAAACTCAACTTCATCCGTGAAGACCTCGGCCTTCAGCCAAGGGCAAAATCTCGTGACTACAGAAGCGAATAGTAATGAAGATACTTGTAACCGGAGCCAAGGGTTTCGTAGGAAAGAACCTCTGCGCCCAACTTAATAACATCAGGACCGGCAAGGCCAAGTGCTACGGAGATCTCACAATAGATGAGGTCTTCGAATATGACCTTGACAGCACTCCGGAGCAGCTCGAGCAGTGGTGCTCCGAGTGCGATTTCGTGTTCAATCTTGCAGGAGTCAATCGTCCGAAAGATCCGGAGGAGTTTATGAAAGGCAACTTCGGTTTTGCCAGCACGCTTCTTGACACCCTCAAGAAGCACGGGAACAAGGCCCCGGTGATGCTCTCCAGCAGCGCCCAGGCCTCTCTCACAGGCCGTTTCGGAAACAGCGAGTACGGAAGAAGCAAGAAAGCAGGGGAGGACCTGTTCCTGCAGTATGGGGAGGAGAATGGGGTGAAGGTCCTGGTTTACCGTTTCCCAAATCTCTATGGCAAATGGTGCCGTCCGAACTACAACAGTGCTATCGCCACCTTCTGCAACAATATCGCGAACGACCTTCCAATCACTGTCAATGACCCAAGTGTGGAACTGGAGGTTCTTTACATCGACGATCTTGTTGAGGAGATGATATGCGCTCTCAAGGGCGAAGGGCATCACTGCGAATTCGAAGGTCTGGAGGTTCTCCCAAATCCGGATGGTAAATACTGCTATTGCCCAGTCACCCATAAAGCAACTCTTGGTGAAATCGTTGATCTTCTCCATCAGTTCAAAGAAATGCCAAAGACATTGATGATTCCGGAGATTCCGGCTGACAGCTTTGCCAAGAGACTCTACAGCACTTATCTGAGTTATCTTCCAAAGGAAGGCGCAATCTTCGACCTGAAGATGAACGTGGACGACAGAGGATCCTTCACCGAACTGGTTCACACCCTGAACTGCGGTCAGGTCAGCATCAATATCAGCAAACCGGGCATCACCAAAGGCCAGCACTGGCACCATACCAAATGGGAGCAGTTCATAGTGGTCAAGGGCCACGGACTGATACAGCAGCGCAAGGAAGGCACTGACGAAGTGATAGAATTCGAGGTGAGCGGCGATAATATCCAGAGCGTGATAATGCTCCCTGGCTACACCCACAACATCATCAATCTCTCGGATACTGAAGACCTCGTGACGGTGATGTACTGCAACGAAATCTTCACCCCAAATCGTCCTGACACCTATTTCGACCCGGTAAAATAAGCGAACACAAGCACTAAAAGACAAACAGCAATGGCAAATTCATATTCAGACATACATTGGCAGGAGAACGGCAAGCTCAAACTCCTCATCATTGTCGGCACCCGTCCGGAAATCATACGTCTTGCAGCGGTCATCAACAAATGCCGCAAGTATTTCGATGTGATTCTGGCGCACACCGGCCAGAACTACGATTACAACCTCAATGGAGTGTTCTTCAAAGACCTCAAACTTGCAGACCCTGAGGTGTATATGAACGCCGTGGGCGCTGACCTGGGCGAGACAATGGGCAATATAATCGCTGAGAGTTACAAACTGATGGTTGCAATCAAGCCTGACGGAGTTCTTGTTCTGGGTGATACCAACAGCTGCCTCAGCGTAATCGGAGCCAAGCGCCTGCATATTCCTATCTTCCACATGGAGGCCGGTAACCGTTGCAAGGACGAATGCCTGCCGGAGGAGACCAACCGCAGGATCGTGGATATCATTTCCGACGTGAATATGGCCTATAGCGAGCACGCACGCCGCTATCTTGCCGACTGCGGACTTCCTAAGGAGCGAACATACGTCACGGGCTCTCCTATGGCCGAGGTTCTGCACGAGAATCTCGCCGAGATCGAGGCCAGCGACGTTCACAAGCGCCTTGGACTCGAGAAGGGCAAATACATTCTGCTCAGTGCCCATCGTGAAGAGAACATCGACACCGAGAAGAACTTCCTGAGTCTATTCAACGCCATCAATGCAATGGCAGAGAAATATGATATGCCAATCCTCTACAGCTGCCATCCTCGCAGCCGAAATCGTCTTGCCGCGTCGGGCTTCCAGCTTGATCCAAGGGTGATCCAGCATGAGCCCCTCGGATTCCACGATTACAACTGCCTTCAGATGAATGCTTTTGCGGTAGTGTCTGACTCCGGCACTCTCCCAGAGGAGTCGTCGTTCTTCACCAGCGTAGGCCATCCATTCCCAGCTATCTGCATCCGCACCTCTACCGAGCGGCCTGAAGCCATCGACAAAGCCGACTTCATCATCGCCGGCATCGACACCAAGTCTCTCCTCCAGGCAGTTGACACAGCTGTCGAGCTCTGCAGGGATGGCAGTCACGGTATCCCTGTGCCAGATTATGTTGATGAAAATGTCAGCACAAAGGTTGTGAAGATCATCCAGAGCTATGTGGGGATAGTGAATAAGATGGTGTGGAGGAAGGAGGACAATAGATAACACAAAACAGCAAAATATACAAGATATGATAAAGGCATTTATTTCACATAGTAGCAGACAGAAAGATTTCGCAATCAAGTTGTATAATCTAATAGGGAGAGATTTCTGCATTATTGACTGTTATGATTTCGAGCCAGCATTCAGGTCGATTGATGAAATCTATAGGAAAATCAACGATTGTACTGTCTTTGTGCTGCTGATATCTCGCGAGTCGCTTAAATCAGAATGGGTTGCGAAAGAGATAAGTGCTGCTGCCCAAAAGTTTGCACCCTCGCAGTACGAGCGTTTCTGGCCGTATGTAATTGATAACGATTTGAAACTTGAAGAATGCCCAGCGTGGATTCGAACAAAAGTGTGCTTCAATCTCCACACGTTTACAAGTCCTGAGCTCCTCCGATTGGATATTGAACAAAAGTTCCGGAGGATTATTTGGAGAGAGAATCCTGATATAAAGATTCGAGAAACGAGGTTGATTGGTCGGCAGGAAGAACTTGGCCAGTTCGAACAGATACGCTATTCGATGACCGGGCAGAATCTTCGTGCATTGATAATATCCGGACGACAGGGTGTAGGAAAGGATGCCTTTGCAAAACAATGTCTCTGCAAACTGGGACGGCCCTCCGAGATGGAGCCTTGTCGCATATCGCTTGATGTCAAGAATGGTCTAGAGGACTTTATAATTCAGTTAAATCTTATTCTTATACAGTACGACGATACACAAATAAAGTCGTATCTTGCCGGAAGTTATCAAGGAAAGCTTGACGTTGCAATTTCAATGCTCAATCAGTTGTTTGA